>JANQFI010000557.1 GCA_028277905.1 Chromatiaceae bacterium
GCGGGCGCATAGTCGAGCTCTGTGCCCGCTGCCGCGACGCAGAAGGCGGGCGAAAAGACAAGCCAGGCGGTATGTTTGTTGACAGAAATCGCCTTAGGGGAGGATTAAGCGAAGCGCATCCGCTAGCGGGCTGCGGGCAATGCGTCGAGATCGGGTCATCAGGACCATGCCCTGTGCCGCCTCAAGGGTCCAGGCAACGCGTCGGCCGCCAACCCCATTGAGCGCGATCCCGTCAAGCAGGATCCGGTCAAGCACGATCCCGCTAAGCACGATCCCGTCAAGTACGATCCAGGAACAATCCGGAGCCTAACCATGAGCGACGACTTCATCTTCACGTCCGAATCCGTCACGACCGGCCATCCGGACAAGCTGTGCGACCAGGTCAGCGACGCCATTGTCGACCACTTTCTGAGCCAGGACCCGAACGCCGGCATCAACGCCGAGTGCGCAATGGCGAGCGGCGTGCTGTTCATCTCGGCGCACTATGCGTCCAGGGGCGGGCTCGCGATCCCGGACGTGGCGCGCTCGGTGATCCGCAGCGTCGGCTATCCGCGGGAGGTGTTCGATGCAGATGCCTGCACCATCATGACCAGCTTCATGGACCACACCGAGGAGCAGTACCATGAGCTGAACCTGAGTGCGCTGGACGACGACGCCTTGGGCCGCATCACCGCCAAGGATCAGGTTACCGTCTTCGGTTACGCCTGCGACCAGACCGAGGCGTTGATGCCCTTACCCGTCGCCATCGCCCACGCCCTGGTGCGCCGGCTGGATGACCCGGACCTCAATGCGGAGCTCCCCTATCTGTTGCCCGACGCCAAGGTGCAGGTGGGTGTCGAGTACCGCGGCGGGCGGCCCGTGCGCGTCCACAGCGTCGCCTTGGAGACCAGTCAACGCGAAGACCATGGACCCGGTGCCGACCGTCTGCAGTCCGACCTGATCCACGGCGTCATCACACCGGTGCTCGCCGAGCAGTCGGTGGCCCCGGACGCTGACACCCACTACTTCATCAACCCGGAGGGACCGGTCATCGGTGGCGGCCCCGCCGTGCACTCCGGGCTCACCGGCCGCAAGACCGGCATCGATACCTATGGCGAGTACGCCCGGCACAGCGGTGCCGCGCTGAGCGGTAAGGACCCCATGCGCATCGATCGAGTCGGCGCCTACGTCGCTCGCTACGCCGCCAAGAACGCCGTCGCCGCCGGGCTCGCTGGCGAATGCGAAGTGCAGCTCAGCTACAGTATCGGCTCCGCCGGCCCCGTCAGCCTGCGCGTGCGGACCTTCGGCACCGCCAGCATCGAGGATGACGAGATCGCGGATCGCCTGCGCGCCACCTTCGACTTCCGCATCGGCGCCATCGTGCGCGACCTGCGCCTGCGGCACCTATCGGCCGAGCATCCAGAGGGCTTCTACCGCCGCCTTGCCGCGTACGGCCACATGGGCCGTACCGACCTCGATGTCCCCTGGGAGCGGACCGACCGGGCCTCCCAGCTCAACTGAGCGGGGTTCTGTGCGATAGCGGTCAGTGGTGGGGTAGACGCGCCAGAAGGGCGATCCGCCATCTCGCCACCGACCGCGATCCGGGAAGGCACTGATCCTGTCACCGAGGTCCAGTCGGTCACTTGCGGAGCGCGTCGGTCTTGAAGGGTTAAGGCAAGCGCGTGGCGGTCTGCCAAACTGCACTCATCGAAGCCCTGAGCTACTGGATCGAAACCGAGCAATGCGGGCCGCTACCGTCGCCGCTCCCCGTAAACCCCTTCCTCCCCGAATCCACACTGTAGTTGCGACCAATTGATGTCCTCTGGCTCTATCGGCAGATGAGTCTCGTAAAAAATCTTGTCGCCGATCGCTCTGATATCAATAGTGTTGCGCCGACTATTGAGCTCTGGGCGCCTATACTGCCCAACGTAGAGTATCTCTACTTGGTGGGACCGCAGGGCTTCCACGATCTCCCGCACTTCACTAAGGGACGCTTGGCTCCCGCACATCACGGCATTGGTAGTCAGCTCTTGTTCCTCATAATAGGGGTTTGGAGGAACAGTGATTCTTAATAGGGATCTCTCACCGGCGCGCTCAAAGTCGTCAAGTGCTTGCACCACCCTCCCACTGTCAGCGGATTTTTCATAATAGAATACTTTTGTTTCTGCGCACGCAAGCGAAGCGAACAGTAGTGAAGACTGTGTGACAACTGTACAGACGATAAAGGTGAATGTCCGGGAAATCCTGACGTCTCTCATGTTGTTCTACCGCATTTGTGCTGGAATTAGGGGGAGGGAGCCAAGAATGACAACTGGGCTTGACAGACATCGGCCATTAATTCTCTCGCGTTTCCTTTCATAGCCTCCATGTCCTCGATCGCGTTTTTGATCTTCTCGAGGTGATTTTCATGCCTTGCAGAGTATTCACGGGAAAATACCTCGGAGCCGCCTGTTCTGGCCCTCTTCAGCTCCTGTTGCAATGCTGTCTCAATAGAATCGATACTAAGACCCAAGTCATAGAGAAAATTGATGTAGTGTCGCGCCATGAAGCAAGAATTATCTGAATCCTCAGCTATGGACAGAGCGCGTTGATCCAATTCCGCAACGATGCCCTCGAATTCACTTCGAATTCCCGGAAGTGTATGGGCATCCAGCGCCGTAAGCCTGGATTCCAACGCCGTCAATCGCTGGTCAAATTGGGAGATAGTGGTCTTGGCCCTATCGACGTCCCGCCATAGATTCCAGCCGGCCGCGGCGAGGGCGAGCAGGGCAGCCGCAGTCGCGGTCTTGATCAGATGATTACCGATATCTTTTATCACCAAGCCCCTCCCCTTTCTTGGAATGGATCGGTCATAGACTGGGCTCTATTCATATCCGCCCAGATCAGGCAATGATGTCTTGGGCTCGCAGGTGAGTGGCCCAGAAAAGTCTTTTGGGTGAACATACGCCGGAATCGCGCACGCGGGATATCGGGGCGCCGCAGTATTGGGTCCGGATTCTGCTATCGGTTCCTGGCCGAATACTGCCGCTAGACCTGGCGATGGTCAAGACCGGGTCCTGGTACAAGGTGGACATCCACCGGGTAGACCGGCTTTCAGCGTCGGCCGCTGCGGGCCTCGGTTGCCGATCAGGAGGACATTACGGAGCTATTGGCGCGCCCCGGCGGCTTCGCGCGCCGCCGCCCTATTTCGTGTACCGTCATCGCGGCCATGGCGGCATCGGTCACGAACAACAGCACCATCGGTGGGGGCGAGGAGCAGGTCCACCTAGTGCTTGGCGCCGGGATCGGGCTTGGCGCGATGACGCTCGGTGGCGAGAGGGATCGGGATTGCGAGCGTTTTGCCGTAGCGAGCCAGGGAAGGGCTCAGGCCAACCGGTGCTGGCCCTGCATGTACAGGTACACGAGGTTGGAGACCTCGCGGATGGCATTGCTGCGGTTCGTGATCCAGCGCCCGTAGTAATTGGTGCGACTGGACTTCTCGATGATGCCGATGAAGGTGTAGGGCCGCGGTCGGCCCCTGCCGTCCCGGCACTCGATGATGCCCATGTTGCCGCACAGCATGGCCGTGGAGCCGGTCTTGTCGTAGACACGCACGTCGGCGGGGATGTTGCTGACCCCGCGCGTGATGCGGTCGTGATTGGGCAGCGCCATCAGGTCGAGCACCTCGGACGCGTAGGGCATCTGGCGGTGCCACTGGGCGTAGAGGAAGCGGCTGTAGTCGCGGGCGGACGCCTGGTTGCGGTAAGTGCGGCCGTTGGCCGGGATGTACTCGACGATGCTGGTCTGACGGAATACCTCCGGCGCGTGGCGCTTGAGCACGTATTCGGTGGCCCGCGGACCCATGCTGCCGTTGTAGCGGCTGACGATCTCCATGATCTCGTTGGTGGCCCTGTTGCTGCTCTTGCGGATCATGCGCGCCATGGTGTCACGGGTGGCCGAGGTGTAGCGGAGCCGGCCGGGATTGTCGCGCAGGGTGTAGAAGAAGGCTTGGGCGACGAACGGCTTCATCATGCTCGCCGCCTGACGAGGCTGCTCTTCGTTGATGGAGACGAGCTTCCTCCGACCGGCGAAGTCATACACGGACCAGGACGTTTTCTCGTCCCAGCGGATCTTGCCTTGCGCCCGCAGCCGCTCCACCAGCCTCACGACTTGTCCCTGAAGGGTCTGCCGGCGAGCGGCGTCGGCGGCAAGTGGTAGTCCGGACAACAGCCCGCCACCTGCCAGTGCGGTGAGCGCGAGGAAGGTGCGCCGATCGCATAGCGCTGGACCAGCGGGCAGGTCAAAGGGCGTGTCGCCTGCGGCTGCGTCTTGCGAGTGGATCCAAGGATCCTGCGGGAACCCTTGCATGTTGGCTACCCCCGATACCGGCTCTCTGCGATTGAACGATGCCCGCCCGCGACGCCCGCGAGCGGGCAGGGCTCCCCCGGGGTCAGGACGGATCCCAACGGCCCTTACACGCCGAAAGGATAGGCCGCCCGACATGGAATTACAAGGCCACGCGCACGGAAAAAATATCTATAACTCAGACAGCTTTACGCCATTCCTAAACCGAGATGCCAGGATTATTCGGGGCACGCTCGACGCGTACCAGGTGCCGGCGCAGCCTATTGATCCGGTTGGGGTTGCGCCGGCCTTCAGCCGGGCCTGCGCCGCGGGCGGCGCTGCTCCTCGGTGGACTCGGAGATGCCGCGCAGGTGGCTGGTGACGATGATGCGGCTGTGGCGATGGCGCCGGCGACCGCTGGGGTAACTGGGCGTGCCCAGGCGCGGGAGCATGGCGTCGAGCTCGAAGAGCATGAAGTGCGGCGTGATGGCGCGCAGCCCCCGCAGCCGCGTGGTGACCCGCAGCTGTCGGGTGCGGATCTGGATGGGGCAACCGACGGGAAGTGAGCTGCGAGGGGAGGAGATCACACACCATCCGAGATCGTCGTCGAAGGCCAACAGGCAGGGCACCTGCGCGGAGCTGGTGTCGGTGCCGTCCTCTCCCACGGTGGCGAATACGTTCACCAGGGTCCCGAATCGGGCACGGCGCGTGATGCCGATGAGGATCTGTCCCTCGTCGAGACGCAGGATGCGTGCGACCTCGCCGAGGGTGGGGCGCAGGAAGCCTTCGTCGCCGATGCCGTAGACGGCCAGGGCACCCAGCGCGATGGGCTTGGTGTAACGCGTCTCCTTCGTGCTCAAAACCGTGTGGTGATCCGTCTGTTGGACCACCAGCCATTCGGTGCCCCTGGTGGTCGCAGCATCCTCGCCCTGTGTCGCGGAGCGCCCGGCGAAGGCGGCATTGCACAGCAGTTGCTCGCGTTTCGCCTGGTCCCTGGTGAAGACGATTTGCAGGTGCTGGCTCACGCGGTCGAAGCCGGTCTCCAGGCGGAAATCGCAGCTATGTCGCTCGCCCTGATCCGGCCGGTGGGGTGGCACGCCGTGCTCGAGGTTCCGCCACATGGCACGCAGGATCGGCCGGCGTGCCAGCGGCGGAAGCCCTGCAAGGCAGCTCGCCGTGGGGCCGCTGGCATGGGCGAGGTTCTGGCGCCCCGTCTCCTTGTCGCGACGAACCGACTCCGCCAAGGCGTTGCAGTCGATGAGGATGCGGTGGCTGCAGCCCTGCTCGGCGGTGCGCCGCGGGGGGGCGTCCTGGTGTGCATGCGTGAAGCGCACGACGCCGCCGACTGCCATCTTCGGCAGATAGGTAATGACGAGCGCATCGGGCAGCGCAGTGCAGTAGCTGTCGAGGAAGCGCTGGCGGCGCTTGCTCCAGGCGAAGCAATCGAATAGGCCAAAGGCCTGTATCAGGGAGTAGATGTGCAACGGCCGCGTGGTGCCGTCGTTGTCCACCAGCAGCCGATCGTCGCATAGCGCCGTCACTGGCATTGCTACGGCATCGGCTCGGCTGAGCAGGCAGAACAATGTGTTAACAGTCCGCCAGACGTCCGGCGGCAGCGGTTGGTAGCGCAGCGCGCGGAGCCGTTGCTGTAGGTGGGTCAGCTCCAGCACGCGCACCGATCCCTCGAGTATGCGCGCGTGCTCGGCGCGACCGTGGCGCTCATCGACGCGATAGTCGGCCTGCACCGCGAGTTGGTAGCCGGCGTTGAGCGCGTGAATGGCCTGGTCCGCCATGTCGAGCAGTTCCCGCTGCGGCTGCGGCTCGGGTACGCCCGCCTCGTTCTTGCGCAGCGCATCACGCGCCGCGGCCAAGGTCGGCCATAGACGCTGCTGAAGCCCGCAAGTGAGCTTCAGGCGCTTGGCCGCGGACAGCGTCGAGCGGTTCAGGGCGCGGGCCTGGAGCAGGACCTCCTTCAGCAAGCGCTGCGGCGACTCAGGCTCGTCGTCCAGGTTCCGCAGCGGATTCGCAGGCGCGGCGACCCCACCGCTGGACCCTTGCGCCGGCACAGCGACCGCGAACCTGAGCTCGAGCTGATCGGCGTGACGGGTCCGATTGCGGAAGAACATTCCAACGCCTTGTGCCAAGGCTCGCCCGGGAGAAGCAGTTGTACGTGGGCGAGGCGCAGATTCCTTGCTGCTGCATGCGATGCAGGCATTCGCTTAGTGAAGCCGCCGCCTGTACTCGGGATGGAGCCTGCCGACCCGGGCGCCCGGTACTCGGGCCTGATCGGCAGCGCCAGCCGCGCCTCATTCTGCTGTGCGTGGGTTGCCGAGCGGCACCTTGTCGGCCATCCGGTGGCGGTGCGTACGGCTCTTTGTGCGCGGTGCTGTGCTCTGCTGCGAGGCCCATGCCCACGCATCTCCAGAATAAGCCAGGGGTGGCCCTGTGCGCGTGCGCTGGATCACGATTAGTCCGCGGCAGAGCTGACGGGTGCCATACCTGCGGATGGTGCTGGGGCGCTTGGGCGATTGCCGGAGATCCTCATACCAGATTGCACCGGATTGTCGTCTGCCTGCGAGGAGTGCCGACAGGCGCATAGTCGCACTGGGCAACCGTTGGCGCGACGCAGCAGGCGGGCGAAAAGACGAGCAAGCTGGTATGAGCATGGACAGAATTCGTCTTAGGCGATTGCCGGAAACAAACAGACCGAATGGCGCAGGATTTTCGCTCGCCTTCAAGGAGCGGCAGCGGGCGCATAGTCGAGCTCT
>JANQFI010000561.1 GCA_028277905.1 Chromatiaceae bacterium
GCGGGCGCATAGTCGAGCTCTGTGCCCGCTGCCGCGACGCAGAAGGCGGGCGAAAAGACAAGCCAGGCGGTATGTTTGTTGACAGAAATCGCCTTAGCCGCCAACCCACCTCGCGAGCTGTAGCCCTGCCGATGTCCGCCCAACACGCACTGGTGCTGAACCTGCACCAGCCCGCCGGCAATCTGGAGCACCTGTTGGAGCAGGCCACCTGGGAGGCCAAAGAGATCCTGTTCGCGCTGGACCGCATCCCGCGCAGCCTCTGGGGGCAGGAAGACCTGGCGCGGGTGCACCTGTCGCTGTCCGGCACCCTGCTGGAAACCCTGTCCAGCCCAGGCTTCCAGGAGCGGGTCTACGGCATCGTCGACTGCGGCAAGCTGCTCTGGCACCTGCAGAGCACCGAGCTGTTCGAGATCCTCGGCACCGGCTACTACCACCCCGTGCTGCCGCTGATCCCCGTTGCCGATCGCCCCGAGCACCTGCGCCGCTGGCAGAGCCAGGCGCGGCATCTCTTCTGGCGCGGTGGCTTCAACGGCTTCTGGCCGCCGGAGATGGGCTTCTCGATGGAGCTGATCCCGCTCTTGCAGCAATTCGGGTACAGATATGTCCTGGTGGATAGCGAGCATGTGGAGCCGGTGACCCAGATGACCTGGCCCGAGCTGCGCTACCGCCCGCATGTCGCCCGCCACGGCGGCGCTGAGGTCATCGTCGTGGTGCGCGACCGGGACCTCTCGGACGCCCAAGAGTCCGGCATGGCGCTGGACTGGTTCCTTGCCGAGGTGGCCGAGCGCACGCGCTGGTGCGACTTCGAGCCCCTGATCACCACCGCCACCGACGGCGAGAACGGCGGCTGGTTCCGCAACGTCACCGAGGGCGCCAACTTCTGGAGCGCCTTCTACCTGCCGCTGCTGGCGCGGGTGCGTGAGGGCGCCGCCGACGTCCGCCCCACGTTCATTGGCGATTACCTCGACACGCATGGCGCCCACGGCGAGGTACGCGTCGCGACCGGCGCCTGGAATACCGGCTGGCACCATGGCAAGGGCTTCACCCAGTGGACCGGCTCCGAGGCGCAGCGGCGCACCCTGGCGCGCTACGCGGGGCTGAGCGCCAGGCTGCGCGCCACCGCCCACCGCGCCGCCCTGGGCGCGTCCGAGGACCACGCCCTCATGAGCACCCTGGAGGAGGCCCGCTGGCGCCTGCTGCGCGCCGAGACCAGCTGCAATATCTTTTGGGGCGAGGCCTGGGTGGACCGTGCCGCGAGCGATTTGGACGCCGCCAACATCGCCCTCGACGACGCGGAACGGCAGTTGCTTGCGTCATCACGGTAGGACGGCCAGTTACCCGGCCGCCCCCGTACAGATCCCGGCGTGCGGAACTACCGCACCGGGCTCCTCGAAGTTACTCGCTGCGCACGTA
>JANQFI010000576.1 GCA_028277905.1 Chromatiaceae bacterium
AACATACCGAATGGCGCAGGATTTTCGCTCGCCTTCAAGGCGCGGCAGCGGGCGCATAGTCGAGCTCTGTGCCCGCTGCCGCGACGCAGAAGGCGGGCGACAAGACAAGCCAGGCGGTATGTTTGTTGACAGAAATCGCCTAAGTCCTGACCTATCAGACCGGCATGAGCCGGTTTTACTTCAGCCGAGTGTTCAAGGCGGTGATGCTGGTCCGCTCCAGGTTCGGTACGACCGCGCGCTGCCGCGCTGGGGGCCAGGACCAATCATGGAGAGGAGGCCGCGCCCGCGAGACCCCGAGGACCGACCCATGCCCACGCAACTCAGCCTGTTCGAGACGGCCCCGGTCGCGCCCGCGGCAGAACAGGACACAGGTGTGCGGCAAGGGCCATCCGTGAACGAAGCCGAACCGGCCAGGGTGCCCGACGAGATCCATGCGCTCGCGGCCCGGTTGGCTGCGACGCTGCCGCAGGGACTCAGGCTCGGCACGTCCAGCTGGTCCTTTCCGGGCTGGGCGGGGCTGGTCTACGCCGAGACGGCCACCAAGACAGCATTGTCCCGCCACGGGCTGACGGCCTATGCGCACCACCCGCTGCTCCGCACCGTGGGCGTGGACAGCGGCTTCTACGCGCCGCTGGATGCCGGCCGGCTCGCCCGCTGGGCGGCACAGGTGCCGGCGGATTTTCGCTTTGTCGTGAAAGCGCCGGCCGCAGTCACCCAGCGCAGCCAACGCGACCGCGATGGGCGCTGGCGGTACAACCCAAGCTTTCTCGACCTGGAGACAGCACTGCGGCAGGCGGTGGAGCCATACATCGCCGGGCTCGGCGGGTGCGCCGGCGTGCTGCTGTTCCAGTTCCCGCCCCAAGGGCGCAAGATCGAGCCGCGCCGCTTCGCCGAGGACCTGTACCGCTTTCTGCAACGGCTACCGACCGGGCCCCTGTACGCCGTCGAGCTGCGCGATGCAGGGCTGCTCACACCGGACCTTGCCGCCGCGCTGCACCACGGCGGTGCGGTGCCCTCCCTTGCCTGCCATCCGCGACTGCCCGAGCTGCCGGTCCAGCGGGAGCTGTTCGAGCGCGAGCCGGCCTCGGGTCCACTGGTGATCCGTTGGCTACTGCGCCGCAACCGCGGCTACGACGAGGCGCGGGACCTGTACGGGCCCTTCGACCGTCTTGCCGAGCCGGACGCGGACAGCCGCCAGAGCATCGCCGGACTGGTGTCCGCGGCGCTGGCGCAGGGGCGAGAGGTCTTCGGCATCGTCAACAACAAGGCCGAGGGCTGCTCGCCGCTCAGCATCCTCGAGCTGGCCCGGGCGCTAGTGGGGGTCGCAGCAGCTGCCCGGCCGCGTTTCTAGGCCCACCTCAGGCGATTCTGTCGAAACCTCTACCGCCTGGCTCGTCTCTTCGCCCGCCTGCTGAGTCTCTCTCGGCAGCGGGCACAGAGCTCGACTATGCGCCCGCGTCCGGTGCGCCAAGGCGAAGGAAGAGAAGGCGAACCGGAATTTCACGCCATTGGGTATATTTTTCTCTGGCAACCGCCCAAGCCAGATCGGGACCCGCATCGGGCGCGAGCCAAGGGCGCGCTTCTGGTATGTTCCATCTCTCAGCGCAGGGCCCAGTCGACGGCCACCGCATCTCCACCCGGAGACCGGGCAACAGCATGAAGGCCATGATCCTCGCCGCCGGGCGCGGCAACCGGATGCGACCGCTCACGGACCACACGCCGAAGCCGCTGCTTATGGCGGGTGGACGTACGTTGATCGAGCACCAGATCGCAAAGCTCGTGGCGGCGGGCTTCACGGAGCTGGTCATCAACCATGCGCACCTGGGCGAGCGGATCGAGGCGCACCTTGGGGACGGGTCACGGCACGGCGTGTCGCTCCGCTACTCCGCAGAGGGGCAAGCCCTCGGCCACAAGGAAGCGCTGGAGACCGGCGGCGGCATCTTCCAGGCGCTGCAGCTGCTGACCGACGGCAGCGCGCCCTTCCTGGTCGCCAATGGCGATGTCTGGTGCGACTTCGACTTTGGCCGGCTGGCCGGCGGACAGGCCATCGCCGACGGCGACCTTGCAACCATCGTGCTGGTAGACAACCCGAGCCACAATGCGAAAGGCGATTTCGCGCTGGCGAACGGCCGCGTGCGTCGCGAGGGTCCGAGCCAGCAGACCTTTGCCGGCATCGGCGTCTACCATCCGGCGCTGTTCGACGGCTGCGAGCCGGGCGCCTTCCCACTGGCGCCATTGCTGTTCCGGGCCGTGGATGCGGGCCGGGTCGGCGGGCTGCACCACGCCGGTGGCTGGCTGGACATAGGCACACCCGAGCGGCTCGCGCTCTTGGATCGAATGCTCCGCGCCGAGCTCGACTGAACACCGAGGGGGTGAGCCATGGGCCAGGACATCAGCGACACCCGCTTCACCAACGCCGACTTCGACGAGTTCGAGGCGCGGCTCAGGGCCGAGACCGATCTGCTCGCCAGCTGGTTCGACGCCGATTGCTTCGCTGACACGCCGCGCGAGGGCGGCTTCGAGCTGGAGGCCTGGCTAGTAGACGGCCGCCACACGGCACCGGCACCCGTCATCGAGGCGTTGCTCGCGAGCCTGGACGACCCCTTGGTCGTCCCGGAGCTGGCGCAGTTCAATCTGGAGCTGAACGGCACCCCGGTACTGCTCGCAGGCGACGCGCTGAGCCAGCTCGCCGCGGAGCTGACCCGCACCCTGATCCGAGTGCGCGCCACCGCCGCCAAGCTCGGCGCCAAGGTGGTCACCTGCGGCATCCTGCCGACGCTTCGTCCGGAGCACCTGGTGATGGCGCGCATGACGCCGCGGGATCGCTATCGAGCCATCAATGCGCAGATCCTGCGCTTGCGCGAGGGTGCGCCCATCTGGCTCGAGATCCACGGCGAGCAGCCGCTCACCATCGAGCAGCAGGATGTGATGCTGGAGGCGGCGGCAACCTCGTTCCAAATCCATCTCAAGATGTCCGCCCGCGAGTCGGCGCGGGTGTTCAACGCAGCCAAGATCCTGTCCGCGCCCATGGTGGCACTCGCCGCCAACTCGCCCTTCCTGTTCGGCCGCGACCTCTGGTGCGAAACCCGCATCCCGCTGTTCGAGCAGTCGGTATCCGTGGGCGGCAGTCCGTTGCGCGAGCGCGTCGGCTTCGGCATCAACTATGCCCAAGACTCGGTGCTGGAGTGCTTCCGCGCCAACCTGCGCCGTTACCCGGTGCTGCTGCCGCACCTGATGGACGAGCCCAAGGAGCGCCTGGCGCACCTGCGCCTGCACAACGGCACCATCTGGCGCTGGAACCGGCCGCTGATCGGCTTCGACGCGCGCAAAGGCCAGGACCCGATCCCGCACCTGCGCCTGGAGCACCGGGTCGCCGCCGCGGGCCCGAGCGTCGCGGACAATGTCGCCAACGCGGCATTCTTCTTCGGCGCCGCACATGCGCTCGCCGCCGCCGAGGAGCCGCCAGAGCACCTTATCTCTTTCCCGCAGGCGCGCACCAACTTCTACCTGGCCGCCGAGTACGGGCTCGACGCCGAGATCCCCTGGGACGACGGACACCGCGTGCCGCTGCCGGCACTGATCCTGGAACGTCTGCTGCCGCTGGCCCATGCGGGGCTGGATGACCTCGGCATCGACCGCGCCGAGCGCGAGCACTGGCTCGGCATCATCGAGCAGCGCATGCGCACCAAGCGCACCGGGGCGCTCTGGCAGCGCGCCTGGGTGGCCCGCTATGGCCCCGACTGGGAGGGGCTCACCGAGGCCTACCTGGCGCACCAAGCCACGGGAAAGCCGGTGCACGAGTGGACCTTGGATTGAATACGGGGATTCAATAGGGGGATTCAATAGGAGGGGCCGGGGTTGGCACCGCTACGCCGACATAGGACAGGTGATGGGATGCAGCTCGAAATCGGGATCGGGATCGGGCTCGCAATCGATCCCGATCCCGATTTCTCGATTTCCATGTCGGTTCTGCGATCTGGACGGCTAGCTTGTGCCGCCCAGGTCTGAGAGCTTGCGAAAGAACCCAAGGACCTACTGCGGATTTGTCACGACCTCTGAGCCGCAACCCACACCACCACCACGAGAGCCCAGCCTTGTCCTGCGACGCCGACGCCCCCACCGCGACCGCCCCGGACGCGCTCATCGAGTTGGATCACCTGCCACCCGCGCTGCTGGACCGCGATGCCGCGGCCCTGATCGACTATCTGGACGGCCCCACGCTGATCCAGTTACCGGGCCAGCGCCAGCCGGCACTCTTCGTGTCGGTGCTGATGCACGGCAACGAAACCGTGGGCTGGGAGGCGATCCGGCGGCTGCTGGTGGAATACGATGTGGGCGGCGGCGACCGGCCGCTGCCGCGGCAACTTGCGCTCTTCATCGGCAATGTGCGCGCAGCCGCCGCCGGGGTGCGCCACCTTCCGGAGCAGCCCGACTTCAACCGCGTCTGGCCGGGCTCGGAGCTGCCGGGGTCGCCCCTCCACGGCGTCATGGACCAGGTGGTGGCGCGCATGACTGCGCGCGGGCTCTTCGCCAGCGTCGACCTTCACAACAACACCGGCACCAATCCGCACTACGCCTGCGTCAACGTCATCGATAACAGGTATCTGCATCTCGCCACACTCTTCTCGCGCACCGTGGTCTACTTCACCCGCCCGCGTGGCGTGCAGTCCCAGGCCATGGCAGGGCTGTGCCCGGCCATCACCGTCGAATGCGGCAAGGTCAAGGACCAACGCGGCGTCGAGCATGCACTGGAGCTCATCGACGCCTGTCTGCATCTGGCGGAGATCCCCGACACGCCGGTGCCGGCGCACGATATCGATCTCTTCCACACCGTCGCGCAAATGAAGGTGCCGCCCGGCCTGGACTTCGGCTTTCCGCCGGCCCAGACACCACTGGTGCTTTCGCCGACCCTGGAAAACCTCAACTTCCGCGAGCTGCCGGCCGGCACCGCCTTCGCGAGCTGCCGGACGGCGCACCCCCCGCTCGAGGTGCGCGACGAATGGGGTCGCGACGTCACCCGGCGCTATTTCGCCTGTGAGGACGGCGAGCTGCGCCTGCGGCTGTCCGTGATGCCCTCCATGCTCACCTGCGACATCGACGTCATCCGCCAGGACTGCGTCGGCTACTTGCTGGAGCGCTACGACCAGCACCTGCCGCACCGGACTTGACCCCGGCGGGGGCCGCGGCACCCAGCACCTCACGCCCGCGAGCCAGGAGCACCGGCCCGACGCGCTTGAGCCCCAGCCAGAGCGCAACGCCCAGGGCATCGGCGGCGAAGTCGAGCACCGAGCCGCGCGACGCGCGGGACCAGGGCGACCGCCGACACCTGCGTCAAGACAAATCGATGGCATGACGCTTCAGGTCCGCCATCGCACAGACCTGAAGCGCCCGCTCATGCGTCGACCGCAGCAACACCCGCGGCGCACAGCCAGCATCTAGCGCCTCCTGCCAACGGGCGGCACAGAGACACCAGTGATCGCCTGGCTCGAGGCCGGGGAAGCCGAATTCGGGAACAGGCGTGATCAGGTCGTTGCCGCGGGAGCGGGAGTACGCCAAGAACTCCTGCGTCACCCGCGCGCAAACGCTATGTGAGCCCAAGTCCTGCGGACCTGTCTCGCAGCTGCCACTGCGCGTGAAGCCGGTGCGCGGAGACTCAGAGCAGGGCTCGAGCAGCTCGCCGAGGACGTTTTTTGCTGTCATGGATTCGGTTTCCTTGATGCCGCTGTCTTGATCAGGAGTTGAGGACGAATCCTCGCAAGTTCAGCGCCGGGGGCCAGACGCCGGAGCGCACTGGGCTTGAGCCGTCCGGAGCCATCTCGCCTTGCTGCGGGCGGATCCCGTGCCTGCATCACCGCGGAGAGATAGCCGCCCGGAATGGGCATGCCGCGGGACGTGCCGCCGGCGGAATGCGCCCTGGTCTGCCGCTCAAGATAGCGCAACGACGCTTGGGACCTGACCCAATGGCACCGGGCAGGGCGCTACGGCAAGTGCAGGCGGACCTCCAGGCCGGGCGCGGCATCGCGCAGCTCGACGCGGCCGCCCATGGCCTGCATCAGGCGCGCCACCAGCGCAAGGCCAATGCCGGTGCCCTTGGTCTCACGTGTGGCCTCGGTCTCGAGACGCTGGAACAGCGCCAGCGCACGGCGGTGCTGGTGCCTGGGGATGCCCGGACCCTGGTCGCGGACGCTGATGATGGCGCCTCGATCGGCACCCCTGGCTCCCCCCTTGTCGACCGGAGGGCAGCGGACCTCGATGCGCCGGGCGGGCTCCGGTGCTTTGCTGCCGGTGAACTTGATCGCGTTGTCCACCAGGTTGATGAGCATCTGGGTGACGGCGTCCGGGTCGGCACTGACCTCGCCGTCGCAGTCGCAGTCCATAACCAACACGAAGCCGGCCCGCTCGGTGAGGTTGGCCAGCGTCGGCTGCGCTTGCTCGAGCAGCTCTGAGAGCCTTACCGGCCGCGGCTGCACACGCAGCTCATCGCGGGTCATACGGGCGAGCTGCAGCACGTTGGCTATGAGTCGCGACAGGCGCTCCGCCTCGTCGTGGATGTAGCCATAGTAGCCGGGGCGCTTGTCCTCCGTTGCCCAACCCTCCCGCAGCATCTCGCTGTACATGCGGATGGCCGTCAGCGGCGTTTTCAGCTCGTGGCTGACGGCGGCGACGAAGTCCCGCTGCTGGCGCGCCAGTGCCAGTTGGCGCAGCCCGAGCCGATAGAGCATCCAGCCGCCCGCCAGCAGTACCAGCACCAGCACGGCGCCGAGCCAGTAGATGAACAGGGCGCCTGGCGGGCGCGGCAGTCGTGCCGCGTCGAAGCGCAACCGCAGTGCGCCGAATGGCTCGCCGAGACGCCCGCGGTAGACGACGGTGCCCGCGGGGATACGCCCGGCACGGGGCAGCTCGTCGTAGGAGTCCGGGCGGCTGGCATAGGTGGCGAGTGGCGCCCCTGCCCCGTTGGCGGCGCCGTTGCTCCAGGCGACGCCCAGGCTTGCAGCCCGCCCCAGGGCAGATGACCGGAAGGGCGCGCCGATGAGCACGGACAGGAAGGCCGCAGGGTCGATGAGCGCCCCCTGCACATAGCGGGCGGTGTCCCGCCAGGCCCAGCGGTAGAGCACCAGGTGGCCGCTGTCCAGGCGGTCGAAGCGGAAAGGGCCGAGCTCGCTCTGGAAGGTGCGGATAATGGGCCGGGCCGCCGCAGGCTCGGCGACCTGCAAGGCATCTGTCGCTGCGATGTCATCTGGGGTTGCCACGCGCCGGCGCAGGCCCGGAGCTCGGCCGGTGGGGGCTTGATCGGCGTCGGATCCATGGGCTTGGGAAGGGGCGGCGGCCCGCATCGCAGGCATGTGCTCCCCCTGCAAGCGTGCGAGGAGCTCATCGCGTGCGCGAGGGACCTGATCGGCCTCCGCGGCGGCGACCCGGGCGCTCGCGGCCACAGCCGGCGGCTCCGGCAGTGCCGCCCGTTCACGGCGCAGGCCGCGCAGAGGCTCGCGGGCGGCGGCAGCCGGCGCCGGGGATGGGGCCTGCATTGCGGCCGCCGGCGCTTCTTCGACGGCCTGCGGCAGCTGCGCATCGGCCTTGGCCGCCGCCGCTGTGCCGGCACCTCCGCGCGCGGGGCGCAGCTCCCTGTCCTGCGCCTCGGACCGCCGGCCGGAGAAGAGCCGCTCGAACAGGGCCTGGCCCTCGGCCAGGGACTTCGTCGGTCCACCCGGGACGGCCGCCGGCGTGGCGGCGGGTGCCGGGCTCGCCGACGCGTCGTCCCGGCGTGCGAATCCGTCGGCCGCCGCCGGCTCGGGGGCGTCCGCCGCAAGGTCGTCCACCGGCGCTGCCGCCAACTCGTCGAGACGCTTGCCGGCGACGGCCATCCCCGCCTCGCGGCCAGTCGCTGCCGGCTCGGCCTCGGCCCTGCCCGCCAGGGCGTTGCGGGCGAGGATGCCACCGATGCGCTGCTCCAGCCGCTGGCGTGCGGCCAACTCCGCGGCATCGATGCCGTAGGCAGCCACGTCTGTGCCCGCGGCGGGCAACAGCGGCGTGCTGAGGCTGCCCCTGGCGTCGACCTGAAACCAGCCGATCAGCCCCGGCAGCGCCGGCTGTACCGGATAGCCGGCCAGGGGCGAGCGCTGTACGAAGCCCGCCGCAGGGTCACCGGCCACGGTGAGAAAGGAGAACTCTGCAAAGGAGCGCCGATCCTGCTCGCGCACCAAGGCATCCAGGCGCTGGTCGATGGCGA
>JANQFI010000199.1 GCA_028277905.1 Chromatiaceae bacterium
GTCGAGCTCTGTGCCCGCTGCGGCGACGCAGAAGGCGGGCGAAAAGACAAGCCAGGCGGTCTGTTTGTTGACAGAAATCGCCTAAGAGCGCCACCGAGCGGCCAGGGTAAGACAGCCCATGCCTGCCGATGACGCGACACGGATCCTGGACGCGCCGCCGAACCTTTTGCGCTGGTCCCCGTCCCTTGGCAGCCGCTGAACCAAGCCCCGGAAGCCAATTCCCCAGCAGGATGAACGGCGCCCAGTCGTCGGTGTGGTGGCAGGCATTGGCCGGGCCAGGCGCGGGGTCATCACCACCGGCAACGGCGACACCAATGGGTGACAGCCCCGGCGGGCATCCGCTGGCGACGCCTGCACCTGACGGCGACGCCGCCATCTGGAGCGCGACCATGCACTACCGCCGCCACAAGACCAAGATCCTGGCCACGATCGGCCCGGCCTCCGACCGCCCAGAGACGCTGAGGGCACTGATTGAGGCCGGGGTCGACGTCGCGCGGCTCAACTTCTCCCATGGTGACCCGGACTACCACGCGACACTCATCCGGCGTATCCGCGAGGCCGCCGCCGCGACCTCCCTGCGCGTCGCCATCATGGGCGACCTCCCTGGGCCGAAGATGCGCATTGGCGACCTTGCCGAGGAGCCCATCGAGCTCACTCGCGATCGGCTCATCACGCTCACCACGGACGACTGTGTCGGCAGCGCGGAGCGGGTCAGCATCAGCTTCCCGGGCCTGCCGGCCGCGGTGCAGCCCGGCGACAGGCTGTTCCTGAACGACGGCTTCATCCTGCTCGAGGTCGTCGAGGTGCGGGGCAACGACGTGATATGCAAGGTGCGCGCCGGCGGCGAGCTGCGCTCGCGCAAGGGGCTCAATCTACCGGGCATCGACCTCGGCATCAGCGCCTTCACCGACAACGACCGGCGCTGGCTGGAGCTCGCCGCCGAGCATCGCGTCGCCGCCCTGAGCCAGTCGTTCGTCGCCGGGGCCGATGACATCGAGGCCGTAGGCGCGCCCGCCTGCGGCTGACCACCAGAGCAGCCGCATGTCCGACGCCCACGGCAGCGACAAGCGCCCGCCGCCGCCCGACGACGGCGCGCACTGCATTCGCCTGTCCGACGGACGCCGCCTCGCCTACGCCCAATACGGCGCGGAGGACGGGTACCCGGTGCTCTACTGTCACGGCTTCCCCAGCTCCCGGCGCGAAGCAAGGCTGCTCCATGAGGCCGCGGTCGCCACCGGCGCGCAGGTCATTGCCCCGGACCGCCCCGGCTATGGGGATTCCGACGACGCCCCCGGCCGCAGCCTGGCGGGCTGGGCGGACGACTGCGCCGCACTGGCCCAGCAGCTCGGGCTCGAGCGATTTGCCGTGGTTGGCGTCTCGGGCGGCGGCCCCTACGCGCTCGCCTGCGCCCGGCACCCATCGGGACACCGCCGGGCCCGCCTGACCGCCTGCACGCTAGTCTGCCCCCTCGGCGCCGTCTACCGCGACGAGTTGCTGGACCAGATGAACCCCGCTGCCCGCGCCAGCCTGCTGCTGGGCCGCCAGCCCACTTGGCTGGCCAAGCTGGTCTACGGTGCCCCCACCACCGCAATCCTCGCCCGCTGGCCGGACCTCGTGGAGCAGTTACGTGACATCGCCGCGCCACCGGCCGACCGCGCCGTGCTGCGCGAGGGCGACACTGCCCGCATCCTCAACCGGACCATCGGTGACGCCATGCAGAACGGCGCCCCGGGCGCCCGCCGCGACCTCAGCCTCTACACCAACCCCTGGGGCCTGGACCTCGACCGTATCAACCGGCCCATCCGAATCTGGCACGGTGAAGCCGATGGCACAGTGCCCATCGCTCACGCCCGCTGGCTCGCCGAGCAGCTGCCCAACGCCCACCTCACCGAGCTCCCCGGGGAGGGCCACTACTCGGTGCCCATCCGCTACGCGCGGCAGATCCTCAGCGAGCTCCTCGGTTTGGTATAGCGCGAGTCGGCGGGATCCACTGACCCTCATGTGGCTCCTTAGGCGATTGCCGGACACAAACAGACCGAATGGCGCAGGATTCTCGTCCGCCTTCGCGAAGCGGCAGCGCGTGCATAGTCGTTCTATGTGCGCGTTGCCGCGACAAAGAAGGCGGGCGAGCAAACAAGGCAGGCGGTCTGTTTGTTGACAGAAATCGCCTTAGTCGCGACGGGCCCTTGGCCGCTCCAGCGGCGTGCGGTCTCGCGTCGCATCCACCGGTAGGGGCGGACTCTCCGCCGGCCCGGCGCGGAAAGCGGCTCGGAATACCCCACAAGGCTGGCGCACCCTGACGATCAAGGGGCGTCTGAACCCTGTAGCACATCCATGTGTCGTCGATGCGACCTGAGTGCTCAGCGCTTACCTGTGCCAGAGCCAGCATGCGCAGCCCGGCGAGCGCCCCCGCGTCCAAGCAACAGCAGGACCAGAGCCCCGATCCCAAGCAGGGGCAGGGTGGCGGGGACCGGCACGGTCACGTACAAGTGGTTGAACGGCAGCCAGTCCCAGGCGGGCACCCCTGGCGGTGGCACGGGCGGGAATCCCATGACGCCATTGAAGGCGGCACCGTCGAACTGAATCGCAGTGACCTGTGTGATGTCAAACCCCGGCGTTTGCCCCATCAGCATCCAGGGTCCCTGGGTGCCGCCGTAGGCCTTAATCCAGAAGTTCTGCCAGCCGGCCATGGGCATGGACAGGAACCAGCTCTTCACATTACCGTTGACGTCGACGAGCTCAAGGGATAGGTCCCAGATATGAGGGGCACCCAGGGGCGGACCTATGGAGAAGTGCACCATGGCCTGGGTGAAGTCGGGATCCTGATCATAGACGTATTGCCAGGCGGCAATGCCGAGGAAGTCTTCGGTCCCGGACCCGGGGCTGGGGTCAGGCGGGTCCCAAGTCATGACCAGCGAATCGAAGCTCTGTCCATTGATGTCCAAGTCGTCCACGGCGTAGAGCTCCTTTACCGGACTGCGCTCGAAGCCAAAGGCGTCGGGAATGCCGGGATCGGTCTGGGACTCGTCCACGGACTGCTGGTAGAAGGCCTGGGCCAATGGGCTGAGGGGTCCCGAGACTGGCTGTATGTTCCCGGCCGTTAGCGCGTCTTGCCAGGACGTAGGCTGACCATCGCCGATGCCGATTATTGGTGATGCCGAGAGATTCGGAGCGCCAGCGAGCATCAGCGCGCCGGCGATGACTGCTTGGGCGGTTTGCCGGAGTTTCATGCGATCAAATCCTCCTCGGTGGAGCCGCTGTCTGCGAGCGTTGATCGGCCGGCTTGGTCGCTCGGGCATGTCAAGTTAGTTTACAGCCAGATCGTCCTGCACCGACCGTATTGTCCGCAACGCAAGAACCGTGCGAAAACTCCGACAGTTCGGAGAATCAACAGGTTACATTCGGAGTCTAGGCAGGGGTCTGCACGGGTGTAAAATTCTCAAAACACAGGTCACCCGCCATAACGACGGCATGCGCTGTGACACCTGGCCTCTTCTTGCTAGTGCGATCTGGCCTCGGTGGTCACCGCCGGTCACCGGTGATCGCAACTGGAGATTGCACCCGTCGCCATGGCGACCACCAGCGTCCCTGCGGTCGGGTGACCCTGGAGCGCCGGACGGCCGTCGGTCTCGATCAGCCGCGCCCCATTGAAGCGTTACAGTGTTAGAAGTGTTACAGTAGGCTCTCACACTGCGAGCACGGGCCCCGCTCGGCCTCGAGGTCGAGCCAAAGCAAGCGACCCGGCAGGTACGTATCCAAGTGCATCGCCGGCAGGAGTCCCGCACGTCTACCACCGGTTCTGCCACGGGAAGGGCCAACCTTGGCCAACCGAGCCTGGACGTTGACCATTCCTAGCCCACGGGCTATCCTCAGGATTCTCGGGCGCGTAGCTCAGTGGGAGAGCACTGTCTTCACACGGCAGGGGTCGCTGGTTCGAACCCAGCCGCGCCCACCAATAAGGCGATTGCCGGAAACAAACATGCCGAATGGCGCGGGGTTTTCGCTCGCCTTCAAGGAGCGGCAGCGGGCGCATAGTCAAGCTCTGTGCCCGCTGCCGCGATGCAGAAGGCGGGCGAGAAGACAAGCCAGGCGGTATGTTTGTTGACAGAAATCGCCTAAATCAAGCGTTTGCGGCAAGCCGGCCTAGTGCCGGTTTTTTCGTAAGTATCGCCTTAGTCCGCTTCGGCCGCGCGCTCGGATTTCCGGCGTGGATACCCGGCGCGCTGTGTTTGCGCATGGGGCCGGGCGCTGGAGTACACGCGAGGCGAGCCCGCGCGGGAATGGCAGAAACAGGTCCGTGGCTGTGCCCTGAGCGTCGGCGTTAGGCGATTGCCGGAAACAAACAGACCGAATGGCGCAGGATTCTCGTCCGCCTTCGCGAAGCGGCAGCGCGTGCCTAGTCGTTCTATGTGCGCGTTGCCGCGACAAAGAAGGCGGG
>JANQFI010000200.1 GCA_028277905.1 Chromatiaceae bacterium
CCCGCCTTCTTTGTCGCGGCAACGCGCACATAGAACGACTAGGCACGCGCTGCCGCTTCGCGAAGGCGGACGAGAATCCTGCGCCATTCGGTCTGTTTGCTTCCGGCAATCGCCTTGGTCGACCTCCGGGTGCCTTCCGGCCCAGGGCACGCGGCTGCATCAGCCGGCGAAGGCCCCGGGGGTCGGTGTCGCGGAGGCCCGGGCGGGGAACAGCCAGCCGCCGAGCAGCAGCAGCACGACGCCGAGCAGCGAGATCCAGTACCAGCCGGCAAGACCGAAGCTGCCGAACTGGTAGACGCTGCCGGCGCTGAACATGACCCCGTCCGCGAAGGGCAGGATCCAGCTCACGCCATAGCGCAGCCCGTCGTCGGCTCCAGCCAGGGGCTTCGCATAGGCGAGCGCCTCGACGCCCGTGATGTCCTCTTTCAGTGCCACGCGGTACAGGCCCTTGTCGCTGCCAATCCACAGCTGCTGTTGTCCATCTCGCGCAGGCGCCAGATACAACGAGAGCACGCGGCTTCGCCCCAGACCCACCCTGAGCGGCTGCCAGCGACCGCCGGGTGCCGCCTGCCAGTAGAGTCCGGCGCTGGTCCCGGCAATCAGGCCGCCGCCGTCGGTGATGGCGAAGCTGAACACCTTGGCCTGGTCGGGGAGCCCGTCGCCGTTGAACGACCAGTCGGCGAGGTTGGCAACGGCCGCGGTGAAGACGCCTCTGTCCAGGGTGCCGGCGTGCAGGTAGTCGCTGTCGGCGATGGTCTGCGGCTTCAGCCGGTAGACATGCACGCCCGCGAGCAGCCGGTGCCAGTCGCCGTCGCCCTGCACGAGGAGACCATTGCTGGTGGCCACGACCAGGCCGGCGGCGGTGGCAGCCGCGTCGCTCACACGCTCGGTCACCACCGACAAGCCGACCGGGCCTTTCACCAGGCCGCCCCCGGTGCCGACGGGGCCTTCGCGCGGGTCGCCGGAGAGGTCTGCCGCCAGCGCGGTCACCGGCTGCCTGTCGAGGTCGATGTCGACGCGGCTCCAGGTGCCGCGGGCGAGCCGCCAGAGCTCACCGCGCTCGGTTCCGGCGAGGACGCTGCCGTCGTCGGCACGGGCGAGCTCGGTGACATGGCCGCTGCCTGGTGGGTCGTTGATCAGGGTTCGCTCGCCGCCCGGGAGCAGTGGCCCGGCGACGATCAGTGCCAGCCCGGCGGTGGCCAGGGCCAGGGCGAGTGTTCGGTTGCTGGTCATCTGGAGTCCTCTGTGCTGGTCGTGGCGCGCGCCCAGGGTACCGAGACGGGCCTTGTGGGACCGGCGCAGTGAAGCCGGTCCGCTATGCTCGTGCTCCACTGCTGCTGCCGGCGACTTCCGGCGACTAGGGGTCCATCGGGATCAGGATCGGGATCAGAATCGATTGCGATCCCGAATTCGATCCCGATCGCGATCCGAGCGGGAACAGACGGGGCCCCGGTGCGCCGGCACCGTGCTGGCCAGGGTGCTCGCCCTGGATGTATCGCTCCCCGCGCGCCAGGCAGACCCTGCGGCTCTGCTAGAATGCCGGCGCAATCGCCTGTCCAGCCTAGTCCCGCCGATGACCGTCCGCACCCGATTCGCGCCGTCCCCAACGGGCTTCCTGCACGTAGGAGGCGCACGCACTGCGCTCTTCTCCTACCTCTTCGCTCGCCGGCATGGTGGGGAGCTCATCCTGCGCATCGAGGATACAGACCTGGAGCGCTCCACGGCGGAGTCGGTGAACGCCATCCTGGAGGGCATGAGCTGGCTGGGGCTCGACTACGACGAGGGTCCCTTCTACCAGACCGACCGCTTCGAGCGGTACAACGCCGTCATCGACCAGCTGCTGGAGAAGCAGCTCGCCTACCGCTGTGACTGCCCGAAGGAGCGCTTGGAGCGCATCCGCGACATGCAGATGGCCGCAAAGCTCAAGCCCCGCTATGACGGCCACTGTCGCGCACGCCATGTGAAACCGGACCAGCCGCATGTGGTGCGCTTCCGCAACCCGGTGGAGGGAGCCGTCGTGGTGGACGACATGATTCGCGGTCGCATCCCATTCGCCAACGACGAGCTGGACGATCTCATTCTGCGCCGCAGCGACGGCTCGCCTACCTACAATCTCACCGTGGTAGTGGACGACGCCGACATGGACATCACCCATGTGATCCGCGGTGACGACCACGTCAACAACACGCCGCGGCAGCTGAACATCCTGGCCGCCATGGGCAAGGAGCCGCCGCGTTACGCCCATGTGCCCATGATCCTGGGCGCCGACGGCGCGCGGCTGTCCAAACGCCACGGTGCCCTCAGCGTCGTCGCCTACCGCGACCAGGGCTACCTCCCGGAGGCGCTCATCAACTATCTGGTCCGGCTCGGCTGGTCTCATGGAGATCAGGAGGTCTTCTCGCTGGACGAGCTCATCGAGCTGTTCGACATCACTGCCGTGAACAGAGCGGCGTCCACCTTCAACACCACCAAGCTCGACTGGCTCAACCAGCACTACATACAGCACGGCGACCCGAAGCGCATCGCCCGGCTGCTGAGTCCTCATCTCGGCCACATCGGCATCGACCCCGCCACGGGACCCGACCCGGTGACCGTGGTAGAGGCCCAGGCCGCCCGCGCCAAGACCTTGGTGGAGCTCGCCGCCACCAGTGCCTTCTGCTATGTGGACTTCGACGACTACGACCCGGTGGCGGCGAAGAAGCACCTGCGCTCGGTGGCCCGCGAGCCGCTCGAGCGCCTGCGAGCGGAGCTGGACATGCTGGCGCTCGACGATTGGCACGACGAGGAATTGCACCGCGTCGTGGAGCGCGTCGCCGAGGAGCTGGCGCTGACTATGGGCAAGGTGGCCCAACCCTTGCGCGTGGCGGTGGTTGGCCGCGCCGCCTCGCCGGGCATCGACGTCACCCTGCGCCTGGTGGGTAAGGAGGCCACGCTCCGGCGCATCGACCGGGCCCTTGCCTACATCGCCGAGCGCGAGGCCGCCGCGTAGCTCAGGGCCGATCGCCTCGCCGCAATCGCTCCAGTCACCGCACAGGGGGCCCGCACCGCACAGAAAGCACCGAGCATCATGCACGACACCCGGCAGGCCACAGCACGCGATGGCGCCCCGGAGGATCTGCTCCACGCCGAGCTCCAGGCGTTGCGCCGGCGCATCGGCGCGCAGATCTTGGGCCAGCAGGTCCTCGTGGACCGGCTGCTCGTGGCCTTGCTCGCCGACGGTCACCTGCTGGTGGAGGGTGCGCCGGGATTGGCCAAGACCAGTGCCATCAAGGCGCTCGCGGGCGGCATCGAGGCTGACTTCCACCGCATCCAGTTCACGCCCGATCTGCTGCCGGCGGATCTCACCGGCACCGAGGTCTACCGGCCCGCGGATGGCTCTTTCCGCTTCGACCAGGGACCCATCTTTCACAATCTGTTGCTCGCCGACGAGGTCAATCGCGCGCCGGCCAAGGTGCAATCCGCGCTCTTGGAGGCCATGGGCGAGCGCCAGGTCACCGTCGGCCGCGCTACCTTCGAGCTGCCGCAACTGTTCCTGGTGATGGCGACACAGAACCCCATCGAGCAAGAGGGCACCTATCCGCTGCCGGAGGCGCAGCTGGACCGCTTCCTGCTGCATGCTCGGGTCGATTACCCCGACCTGGACACCGAGAAGGCCATCCTCGCACTGAACCGCAGCGCCGCGCTTGGCGCGGGCGAGGCCAGCCTGCCCCGGCGGGTTTCGCAGGTGCAGGTCATGGCCGCGCGCCGCGCCGTGCTTGGGGTCTATATGGCCCCGCAGCTGGAGGATTACCTGGTGCATCTCGTGATGGCCACGCGCGCGCCCGGCCGTTACAGCGCCGGGCTGGAGCGCTGGCTGCGCTTCGGTGCAAGCCCACGCGCGTCGCTGGCGCTGGACCGCTGTGCGCGGGCGCTGGCCTGGCTGGACGGGCGCGACTTCGTGACCCCGGAAGACATTCAACAGATTGCCCCTGATTGCCTGCGCCACCGGCTGCTGCTGGATTACGAGGCCGAGGCGGAGGGGCGCGACGTCGACGGCTTCATCGATGCCCTGCTCAGCAAGGTGCCGGTGCCCTGATCCGCGCCCCGGCTCAGGCCATGACGCGGCACTCGCCCCGGGGCGGCCGACCCGCGTACCGCGGTGACCCCTGCTATGCCTAATGGCCCAGGTGACCCCATCCAGTCGCAGCACCAGGTTAATGACGCAGACGGCATCGCACGGATCTCGCTGCGGCGGCTCATCGCCTGCCGCACCGAGGCCCGCCGGCTCGGCATCGCCGCCCCTGGGCGGGTCCTCGCCACCCGCGCCGGCAGTCATCTGTCGCCCTTCCGCGGCGCTGGCATCGACTACGACGAGTCTCGGGTCTATGTGTCGGGCGACGACCCCCGCAGCATGGACTGGCGGGTCACCGCCCGGACTGGCCGTGCCCATGTGAAGGTATTCCGCGAGGAGCGCGAGCGGCCGGTCTGGCTCCTGGTGGACCAGCGCGCCGGCATGCGCTTCGGCACGCGTGTCGCCTTCAAGTCGGTCATCGCCGCCCGCGCCGCGGCCTTGCTCGGCTGGGCCGCGGTGGAGCGCGGCGAGCGCGTCGGGGGGCTGGTGTTCGACGAGCGCGGCCATAGGAAGCGGCGCCCGGAGCCTCGGCAGTCGGCCCTGCTGGCCTTGCTGGGGGCGCTCTCCGCGACGCAAGCGGCCGGCGCCGGGCGTACCTGTAACGGGCTCGGCTGCGCCCAGCTCGGCGAGGCGGTGCAGCAGCTCCTGCGTCTAGCGCCGGACGGCGGCACCCTGTTCGTGCTGAGCGATTTCGCCGGCGCCGATGGAGACCCCGGCTGGCTCGATCGTCTCACCCAGCGCTGCGAGGTGGCGCTGGTGGCCGTCCACGACCCCATCGAGGAAACCGCACCACCGCCGGGGCGTTGGCCCCTTTGGGTCGCGGGGCGCCGGCTGGTGCTGGACACCGGCAGCGCCGGCCAGCGGGCCTGGTACGAGCAGGGCTTTCGCCGCCGCCGCCGGCGCCTCGCGGACATGGCGGTGCGCCGCGGCGCGCACCTGCTGACGCTGCGCACCGACTGGCCCGTGGGCGCGAGCCTGGCGCGGGGCCTTGGCCAGCCGGCGCCGGGTGCGGAATGAAGCCGGACGCGCTCGCGGGGCTCAGGGACTACCACCTGCCGGAGGCCCTGCACTGGTGGCCGCCGGCACCCGGTTGGTGGCTGCTGGCGTCGCTTCTGGTGGCCGCCATCGCCCTGCTCTGGCGGCTGCGCCGGCGCCGCGGTCGCCGGGAGCAGGCCACCGACCTGGCGCTGCGCGAGCTCGCGGCCTTGCGCGCGCGTTGGACTCGGGATGGCGACGACATGGCCTTCGTGCGCGAGCTCGCCAGCTTGTTGCGCCGCTATGCCCTCGCGTGCTGGCCGGCGGATGAGGCCGCGGGCCTGAGCGGCGGCGCCTGGCTCGGCTATCTGACTGACAAGTGCGCCGCCGCGCCGGCCTGCGTGCGCGACGCCCTGACCGGCAGCCTGGGGCAGGCCATCACGGATCTGGCCTACCGACCCGAGGCGGACCTGGACCCGGATGCGCTGGCAGAGCTGGCCGCGGCCTTGATCCGCCACGCCGGTGCGGCTGCCGAGGCCGGTGCGCAGCCCGCTCGGTCATGACCACGCTCGCTTGGCCCTGGGTGCTGGTGTTGCTGCCGCTGCCGCTCCTGCTCCATTGGCTGCTGCCACCGGCGCGACAGCTGGGCGGCCGGGCGCTGCGGCTGCCGGTACGGGTGGCCCTTGCAGAGCTCGCCGGGACGCCGGAACGGCGACCGCGCCGGCTGCGACTCTTGCTCGCCGCCGCCTGGTGTCTGCTGGTGTTGGCCGCGGCGCGTCCCCAGCTGCTCGGCGAGCCGGCGGCGCTGCCTATGTCCGGCCGCGACCTGGTGCTGGCCATCGACGTCTCCGGCAGCATGGAGCAGATGGATTTCGCCCTGGCCGGCGAGCCGGCGAGTCGGCTCGCCGTCGTCAAGCAGGTGGCGCGGGACTTCGTCGAGCGCCGGCTGCAGGACCGCATCGGCCTCATTCTGTTCGCGAGCCAGCCCTATGTGCAAACGCCGCTCACGTACGACCACGGGGCCGTCGCGCAGATGCTGGAGGAAGCCATGGTGGGCATTGCTGGCCGCGATACCGCCATCGGCGACGCCATCGGCCTCGCCGTGAAGCGCCTGCGCGAGCAGCCGCAGGAGAATCGGGTGCTGGTGCTGCTCACCGACGGCGACAACAACGCCGGCCGGCTCGGGCCATTGCAGGCGGCCGGCCTCGCCGCCCGTGCCGGGGTGCGCATCTACTGCATCGGGCTTGGTGGCCGGGTGGGCGCGGCGGCGGCCGGTGGGTACCGACTGCGGCGCAGCGCCGACGACCTGAACCCGGCGCTATTGCGGGCGGTCGCGGTGGCCACGGGCGGGCAGTCCTTTACCGTGGGCGACGCCCGCGAGTTGGCGGAGGTCTATCGCACGCTGGACCGGCTCGAGCCCAATGTGCGCCAGTTTCAGACCTATCGGCCGGCGCGGGAGCTCTATCCCTGGCCGGCCGCGGCGGCGCTCGGCATGAGCCTGGCGGCGGCGCTGCTGATCCTCCGCGGCGGCGGCGCCCCGCGGGAGGCCTGCGCCGGCGGCCTGGACGAGTCGGACGCCAGCCGTCGGGCTGGGAAGCGCCCCGATGCCGCTTGAGCTGCATTGGCTGCGCCCGGCCTGGCTCTTGCTGTTGCCGCCCCTGGCGCTGCTGCTGGCGGTGCTGGCGCTGCGGGTGCGGCGCGCGCGGCGTTGGGAGGACCTGGTGGACGCTCAGCTAAGGCCCTTGGTGCTCACGGGCGCGCAGGCAACCAGACCCTGGCCGCTCTTGGCGGCGCTGGCCGTCGGCTGGCTGATGCTGGTGCTCGCGCTGGCCGGTCCTGCCTGGCAACTGACCAGCCGGCCGGTGTTTCGGATCGAGCAGCCGCGGGTGCTGCTGCTGGATCTCTCCCGGAGCATGCAGGCGGTGGACGTGGCGCCCTCGCGTTTGGCGCGGGCACGCTTTGAAGTCATGGACCTCTTGCGTACCGACGACGAGGGCCAGTTTGCCCTCATCGCCTTCGGTGCCGAGCCCTTCCTGATCGCGCCGCTGACCACGGATGCCGGGACCATCCTGGCGCAGGTGCCCCTGCTGGAGCCGGCGGTGCTGCCCCTCGACGGCGAGCGACGCACCGACCTCGCGCTAACGGCCGCGGCACTGTTGTTGCGCCGCAGCACCGCGGCCGGTGCAGACGTCATTCTCATCACCGACGCGGTGGCCCCCGAGGCACCCACCCGCACCGCCGCTGCGGCGCTGGCGGCGGCGGGCCACCGGGTCTCGGTGCTGGCGGTGGCGCCCAATGCGGGCTTTGCCGGCGTGGCGCACGCCGGCTCCGGGGTGGTGACGCCCGCGCGGGCAGACGACCTGGATACGGCCCTGTTGCTGGGCTTGCGGGGCCGGCCGACACCCGACGCCGCCGGTGAGGCGACAAGCCTGGAGCGCCAATGGCGCGACGAGGGCCCATGGCTGCTGTTGCTGACCCTGCCGCTCGCGGCGCTGGCCTTCCGCCGCGGCTGGCTCGGCCTGCTGCCGCTGGCGGTGCTGCTCATGCCGCCGGCCCAGGTGCAGGCGGGCCTATGGTCCGATCTCTGGCTGCGCCCGGCGCAACGGGCCGTGCGAGACGCCGACGCGGGCCGCCTGGAGGCCGCGCTCGCGGGCGTGGACGACCCGCGCTGGCAGGCGGCGCTGCGCTATCGTGCGGGCGACTACGCCGGCGCCCTAGAGGCGCTCGCCGGCATGGACGGCGCCGAGGCCCACTACAACCGCGGCAATGTGCTGGCCCGGCTCGGGCGTTTCGAGGACGCCGCCGGTGAGTACGGTGCCGCGCTGGCGTTGGTGCCAGACCATGCCGACGCCAGGCATAACCGACGGCTGCTGTTGGAGCTCATGCGCCGCTCGCAGGCAGCGCCTGCGCATACAGGTGCCAGCCACGACACCCGGAGGACCGGCGACGACCCGCGTGCGGATGGTGCTAAGGCGTCCGATACGGGCGGCGCAAGCGCGGGCGCGGACCTGGGTGGCGGACAGGCCCGGGAACAGCATGGCGCAGCGCTCGAATCCGAGCTGGGGGCCGCGGCGCCACCCAGTTACGCCGGGGCCGGCGGCGCGGCGGTTGCGCCGCTGCCTGCAGGCACCGGCAGCGGCACATGGCGCCGGACCAGGGCAGCGGCAGGCGGCGCGCCGGCGGGCCTGGACCGGAGCGACGAGCCCGGCCCAGGAACTGCGGCCGATGCCATGCGGGCGTCGGAGACGCCCTATCCACAGGGGCTCCAGCTCGATGCTCCTGCTGTCGGTCGGCAGCCTGCCCGGGAGCATGCCGCGTCCGAGGATCCGCTGCGGGCGGACGCCGCCGCCGATGCTCAGCTCTTGCAGCAGGTGCCGGATGATCCGAGCCGCCTGCTGCGGGAACGGCTCATGCTCCAGTACCTGCGTCGTCATGGCAGATTGCACTGAGACGCTGCCCATTCGCACCCGGCAGACGCGGGCGGCCGGGGCGGCGCTGTCCCCGGGACTCCCAGGGGGGCTCCCTGGGGGGCTGCTTTTCTTGCTGCTCATTTGCGTGACCCTGCCACGGGTATCGGCAGCCGAGCCGGACGATGCCGCGGTGGAGCCCCTGGATGTCTTGGTGGAGGTGAGCACCGACAGCGATGCAGCCTACACACAATCCTTGGTGCGCTACCGCGTTCGCGTGCTGGCGCGCGTGCCGATTCGTGACGCGACGCTGTCGGAGCCGATGGCGGACGGTGCCTTGATCCACCGGCTTGGCGATGACCGTCGCTTCGACGCTGAACGGGAGGGGAGCCGCTACCGGGTCATCGAGCGCCTCTACGCCGTCATCCCCCAGCGCCCTGGAGCTCTGACCATTGCAGGCCCCAGCCTGTCCGCGGCCGTCCCCGTGCGGGCACTGGATCGGGGCGCCGCCAGCGACACACTGATGGAGCGCCGCGCCCTGGTCTACCGGAGGGCGGAAGATCTGAGCCTCGAGGTACGCCCCCCGCCGGCGGCCGCGGAGCGACCCTGGCTGCCGGTGGCGTCCTTGTCCATAACCGAGCACTGGCAGCCGGATGGCTCGCAGGTGCGCGTCGGTGAGCCCATCGAGCGCCGGATTGTCGTCGAAGCGACCGGAATCGGCGCGGCTAGCATCGCCTTGCCCGATGCGCCAGAGGTTGCCGGTCTGCACGTCTATCCTCAGCCCGCAGAAACGATCCGCCGCGAGCTAGGGGAGGACCTGCTGGTGACGACGACGCTACGCCAGACATTGGTCCCCACGGTGCCGGGCATCCTGCGCCTGCCGGCGCTGCGGCTACCCTGGTGGAGTGTCGATATGGACGAGCCACGTCAGGCGAGCTTGCCGGCCCGGGACCTTGTCGTAGCAGGTCCGGCGCCGACGCGGGCGGCCCCGACGGACGCTGACAGGGCTTGGCGAGAGCGTTTCCTGGCGCGGGCGTCTGCGGATGCCCAGGGCGGGTCTTGGCTCGTGCTTGTCTTTGCTGCGGCCTGGCTGGTGACCCTGCTCCTGTGGTGGCGCGAGCGGCGACAGGGTCGGCAGGACTCGGGAGTCGGGAGCGATTCCGAGACAGGGGAGCCGTCATCGGCTTACTGGATCAGGCGCTTGCGGCGCGCCTGTGCGCGCGGCGAGGCGAAGTCCGCCCGCGATGCACTCGCCGGCTGGGCGCGCACCCAGTCGAGTGTGGCCGGGCGGCTGCGGATCGATGCCGCATTGCGGTCGCGCGGCGCCGGCAACCCGGAACTGGCACTGGTGCGTGAGCTGGACCGGCGTGTCTACGCCCCTGGCGGTGCGCTGCAGACGCCCTGGGACGGCAAGGCGATGCTCGATGCGCTCGTGCCGATGCTGGATGACATGCCAGGGCGAGAGCCGTCTGCGACCAGGGCGGCGCTGCCGCCGTTGTTCCCCGAGCGCCGCGTCGGCGGCTGAGCCGAGCCGAGCCCATCGGGCGCAATCAGGCCCCCCAGCGGCGCACGCGCCCCGTGTCCAGATGAACGAAGTCGGAGCGTGGATAGTAGCCGACGCCACCGCGGCCCAGGGTCAGGGCCGCGTCGCGGATGTTGCGCGTGGGCATCTCGGTCAGGCGTACGTCGATGGCTTGGCCCGTCATGTGCAGGCTGCGCCGCGCGACGCCAGTCGAGGTCCGGCGCAGCATGGCGTTGGTGCGTGGGGAGCGGTAGCCGCTGATGACTTCGAAAGTGCCGTGCTCGTGGCCGAGTCGGCGCTTCACGTCGTGGAGCAGGTCGAAGAGCTGCGGATCGATGGCGGTCTCGTCGCCGCTGCGGAAGTCCCGCAGGAAGTGATTCAGGCGCTTCAGAGCGCTGCGCTGGTAGCTGTCTCCGATGCGGTATGCGACGTTCAGGCGCTCGTCGGTGTGCAGGTGATGCAACGACAAGGTGCGTACTTGGGTGCCGCCACTGCGGCGGGCCCATAGGGGCGCGGACGCAACAGCTAGAGCCGCACCCAATCCGGCGCCGAGAAAACAACGGCGATTCATTGAGATTCCCCCGACTTAGCGACTTATTGTGCACATCGATTATAGTCGCCGGGAAGTGAATTGCAATAACTCTTTCGAGAAATTTTATGCTTGTCGGTGACTGCTTACGCAGCAGATTACTAAAACCGCGCAAACCACTATGTCAAAGGCAAAAATCGGACGACTTTCGTGGCGGCGCTGCTATACTCTGTCGCATCTGCGCAACCTTACATGCACGGCACAGGGTAACCCCGTATGTGGGCCGCGTCTGTTTTTCCATCTGGTCAAACCCTTGGGGTCGGCTGGTGCCACGTTGCGGCAGTATCCGTCATCTGCGTGATGCCGGGCCTGTTGCCGTCGGCCACCCAGGCGGACGTGTTCAAGTACGTGGACGCCGACGGCAACATCTACTTCTCCGATGAGCCCTTGCCCGGCAGCGATTTGCGTCTGGAGTGGAAGCGGACCGCCCAGCGGCTGGTCGCCGAGAACAAGGAACAGTCGGAGACTTTGCGCCGCCGGCGCGAAGAGGCCATGGCGCGGGTCCGGGCGCGTCTCGATGCGAATTCGCGGCGCCTGTCCGCGGCACGGCCATCGGCCCCGGTGAGCGGCTCCATGTCGATGCGCCGTGAGCGCTACCGGGATCTGATCGAGGCCAACGCGTCCCGCTATGGGCTGAGCTCGGCCCTGCTGCACGCGGTAATCCGCACCGAGTCCGCCTACAAGGCGAACGCCCTCTCCCATGCCGGAGCCTGTGGGCTGATGCAGCTGATGCCGGGCACGGCAACGCGCTTCGGGGTCCGCAACATCTGGGACCCGGCGGAGAACATCCGGGGCGGATCGGCCTACCTGCGCTTCCTGCTGGACCTGTTCGACGGCGACCTGCGCCTGGCACTGGCCGGCTATAACGCGGGGGAGAACGCCGTGAAGAAATACGACTACCAGATCCCCCCCTATCGCGAGACCCAGGACTATGTGCGCAAGGTGCTGCGTCACCTGGCCGCGGAACGCCTGGCGCAGCGCTCGTGATGCCTAGCCGAGGCGCAGGTACTCCGCTCCCTGGCAGCAATGGGGCGGGGCAGGCGCCGAATCGATGCGGGAGTCTGGACTGCTGCTCGCTGGGTAGCAGAGCACGACAGGCCGCGGTCGGCGCAGGTGGGTCCGGTTCCTGCTACCTATCCTCGCCCGGGTCGGCGTGCGGCTTGGCCTTCCGGGGCGGTCCTGGCGTCGCAGGCTGCGCGGACCTTGGGAGCGCCTGTGCCGCCGCCGCGGTTGGCCCCGCCGGCGCCTGGGTTCCGAATACTGGGGTAACAGCACCGGATTCCGTCTCGTCCTGACTCAGCGCCTTGCGGATCGAGACCAGCGCCCGCTCGATGAACGGATGCTGCTGTTTCGGAATGACCCGCGCCTGCCCCGACAGGACCTCCCGCGCCAGCTCGCGGAGGGTCTTGACCTCGGCCTGCATGCCGGCGCGATCGACGAACATGCAGGTGGAGGTCAACAGGCTCATCCAGGACAGCTTGACGCGCTTCGGCGCCGCGTCGCCGCCCTTCAGCTCGAACCAGGTGCCGAACTTGGTCTTGCGCAAGCGCTCCATCATGGAGCGCTCCTCGTCGTCGAGATCGGCCGCGTCGCTATCGTCCACGATGGATCGCAGGTAGCTGGCGGGCGTGCCGCTATCGGGTGCGCCATTATCGGGCGTGCCGATGTCGGGCCTGACCACCTGGCTGCTGTCCTCGCCGGCGGGCCGATTGCGCCATCCACGGGGGTCGTCGAGCAACGCGTTGAGGCGCTCCATGGCGGCATGATTGCGGCTGCCGAGGTTGCGCACGGCGTTGCGGATACGGGCACGCAGCCCGGGTAGGCTCGGTAAGCGACTGTCCAGGGCCGCATCGTCCAGCGCCGGGTCGAACAGCGCCAGCAACTGCCCGGCGATGTCCAGTGCATCGGCCCAGTCCTCGCTCTGCTCTCCGGCGTCACTGCGGAGCAGGATAAACGCGAGCAGGTCGCGCCAGGTCTGCCGCAGAAAGCTGAGCAGCGGCGCCGGCAACGCACGCTGCTTGGTCAGGGTGTAGATCTCCTTGGCGGCCCGCTGGCGGGCGAGCTGCAGCCGCTCGCGACCACGCGCGGCCTCTGTGGTGCGCCGCTCCATGGTGTCGGTGCGCTTGCGCTGCTCCGCGACGGCACCCTTGAAGTACTCCAGTAGCTCATCGAACAGCGAGATGTCGTCGCTGAACTCCTGCAGCACGCGATCCACGACGCGCTGGATGTGCGGGTAGATGCCGCGGTTGGGGTGGCTTTCCTCGATCCACTGGCTGCCCGCTTCGACCATCTCGTCCAACAGCCGGCGCGCCGGGTGGTCACTGTTGACCAGTAGGCGCCGATCGATCAGTGCGAGCTTCAAGTAGGGGGTGTGCAGATGGCTGATCAGCGCCTTCGCCGAGTTCGGCAGCACCGGGTCGTTGAGCATGTACTCGAACAGCAGACCGATGAGGTCGATCAGATCCGCATCTACCGAGCTCAGCTTGTCGCGCTCCAGGGCGTCGAGTACCTGCTCGCGCTCGTGCTCGAGCGCCTGCTTGGCCCGGCCCACGAAACGCTCGTCCAGCTGCATCTCGGTGACGGTGCCGGTGGAGCGCGGTCCCGGGACCTTGTCGAAGGCGGACACGACGTGCGCGCGGGGCACCGGCGCCTTGGCACTGCCGCCGCGGGCCCCGCCGCGGCGTCTGGACATGAGCTCGAGGATGTCGTCGAACAACTCGCTGCCGAGGTCATCCGGGCTCTCATCACCGGCGGCAGCTGCCGTGCGCCGCTCCTCCTGCACGGCGCGCTCGCGAATCTCGCGCTCCCGTGCCTTCTTGAAGCTCACGGGCTTGATATGCGGTAGTATTCCGTTCTCCCTGAGCACCTGATTCATGCGCCGATACGCCGACAGCACCTCACGCATCACTGCCCGATCGAATAGCGCGTAGAGGACGATCTTGACCTTGAGGTCCACCTCAAGGGGCCGCAACGCCGCACTCCAGGCGTGCACCAGTTGGTGCGGACTGCCGACGATCTCGTAGTCTTTGATCTTCTTACCCTGGTTGACCACCGCCAGGCGCTGGCTGAGCGCGTAGAGCTCGGGAAAGCAATTGGCGTTGGCCTTGATGATGATGTTCTCGCAGGCCACCGACTCCTCCATCTCGTCCGGCGCGATGAGCGACAGCTCCGGATCACCCTCGGGCGTCGCGTCCCCCGGCGGCGCAGCGTGGCCGAACCGCTCGAAGCCCTGCGCCACGCCTTGCAGGAAGGTGCGCAGGACGGCTTCGCGGTGGTGGTTGAGATTGGAGATAGCTTCGAAGAAGCGGCCCTGGACCCTGTTGGATTCGGCGCGCTCGGCGAAGTCCAGCAGCGCGGAGCTCGCCTGGTCCAGCAGGACATTGCAGCGCTCGGTGCAGTACTCGAGCAGCGGCTGCCGGCAGCGCGCCAGGGCAGCCGCCTGTTGCGCGGCCTTGCCGGATGTGCTGCTGGCGTGGTCGGTCATGGTGAACCGGTCTCGCGGGCTGCGGCGGGGCGCCAGTGCAGGCTCGGAACCCTTGTCGGGCTGTCGCGTCGGCGCTCAGTCCTCGCCAATGACACGCTCGTCCCTTGGCGTCGTTAGGAGCTGCTCGGCTTCTCCCTGTTGGTGGGCGAAGATGAGTCGGTAATCGCCATCGTCGTGCGGTGCGCGTTGCTCGCGCAGGCCGCGCACCAGCGCGCGTGCCTCCTGGTAGCGATCCTTGGTGTCAATGTAGTGCAGTTCCAGCTTCGGCGAGACACGATAGACGAAGTAAGGCATAGGGTTACCTTGGCAACAACTGGGCAGGGGCAGGAGGCGACTGATGGAGCGCCGCCGAGCCTTGGCGCCAGCTCGGGCAAGGTCGACTGGCGGCACTGCCGTGGTTCCTGGCTCACGCCGTTTTTCTCAGAATCGCCACCGAAAAGCAAGCTAGGGCGGGGTTGCAAGAGCCGCGGCTCGCCGCCGCTCGCGTCTGGCGCCCAGAGCCGGCACTGGACAGGATCACCGGTGGCCAAAACTCTCCTCTGTCCGCCATCGGAAACCCCCGGAAAGCCACTCCGCTCGCTGTGGCTTGCTGTGATAAGGTCTCGCCCGTTATCGGGCGCGCGGCAGCGCCGGTGCCAGTGCGGTCGACAGCTGCACCGGCCCCACCCCACTCAATCGCCGCCGGCAATCGCGAAGCGTTAACCACTGAGGCTCCCATGATCAAACCCGTAGGTTCCGCGGAACTTAAGCCACGATTCGTCTACGATCCCGAGCGCCATCACAGGCTGATGCACGAGGCCGAGGGCCTTCCGGCCATCGTCATCAGCTCTCAGGCTGCCGGCAACGCCGTGATGATGGGCGGTGGCTATTTCACGCCCCTCGAAGGGTACATGAAGGTCGCCGATGCCGTGAGCGTCGCCGAGCGCATGCGCACCACCGACGGCCTGTTCTTTCCTGTGCCTATCCTGTGTCTGGTGCCGGACGTCTCCAGCATCGGCGACGCGCGGCGGATTGCCCTGCGCGACCCGAATATGGAGGGTGAGCCCGTTCTCGCTGTCATGGACCTGGCCAATATCGAAGCGGTGAGCGACGAGCAGATGGCGCTGCTCACCGAGCGCGTCTACGGGACCCTCGACACCAAGCATCCGGGCGTTGCCGCCTTCAACGGACAAGGACGCCTGGCGCTATCCGGCAGCATCGAGGTGTTGCACTTCTCTTACTTTCAGGACGACTTCCCGGACACCTTCCGCACCGCGGTGGAGATCCGTAACGAGATCGCCGAGCGCGGCTGGCAGCGCGTCGTTGCCTTCCAGACCCGCAACCCTATGCACCTGGCACACGAGGAGCTGTGCCACATGGCCATGGAGCGCCTGGCCTGCGACGGCCTCGTCATCCACATGCTGCTCGGCAAGCTCAAGCCCGGCGACATCCCCGCACCGGTGCGCGACGCGGCCATACGCAAGATGGTGGAGCTCTACTTCCCGCCCAACAGCGCCATGGTTACCGGCTACGGCTTCGATATGCTCTACGCCGGTCCGCGCGAGGCGGTGCTGCATGCCTACTTCCGCCAGAACATGGGCGCAACCCACTTCATTATCGGCCGCGACCACGCCGGTGTCGGCGACTATTACGGCCCCTTCGACGCGCAGAGCATCTTCGACGAGCAGGTGCCTGCGGGTGCCCTGGACATCGAGATCTTCAAGGCAGACCACACCGCGTATTCGAAGAAGCTGAATAAGGTGGTGATGATGCGCGAGGCGCCCGACCACACCAAGGATGACTTCGTGCTGCTCTCCGGCACCAAGGTGCGCGAGATGCTGAGCCAGGGCATTGCCCCGCCGCCGGAGTTCAGCCGGCCCGAGGTGGCGCAGATCCTGATGGACTATTATCAGTCCTTGAAGTAGCTGTGGCCGCGATCGATTCGTCGCGCGCAGCTGGGACTCCGCAGGCCGCTGCGGTGATCCCAGAGCGCTGGACGGCCTGCCCCGATTGAGATCCCCCCGTCGACGTCGCCCCGGTTGACGTTCTGCGGCCGACCGCGGCGGGGCGTTTCATGTCGGAGCCATCGCTAGCTGCCGGGGAAAAAGGGCTCAGCCGGCCGGCAGCACCCGCAGGAAGAGCGTTTTCAGATAGGCCGTCTCCGGGATCGCCGGATGGGTCGGATGGTCCGGCCCTTGGCCCCCCGCAAGCAGCAGTTGCAGCTCCTGCTCGTTGCGGCGTGCTGCCGCCTGCACCGCGTGGAGCAAGGCGTCGCGCCCAAAGTGGAAGGAGCAGCTGGACGTGATCAACAACCCGCCCGGCTCCAGCAGCCGGAGACCAAGCCGGTTCAACCGCTCGTAGGCGCGGCTGCCCTCGCGCGCGTCCTTGCGGCGCTTGATGAAGGCCGGCGGATCCAGGATCACGCGGTCGAATCGGGCACCATCATCGCGCAGCGCCTGCAGCACCTCGAAGGCGTCGCCGTGGACGGGCTCGATGCGCTGTGCGAGCCCGTTGCGTGCGGCGTTGGTGCTGACCTGGGTGAGGGCGCTGCCGGCGCTGTCGACGCAGATGACCCGCTGCGCGCCGGCGGCCGCGGCCTGCAGGCCCCAGGCGCCGAGATAACAGCAGACGTCGAGCACTCGCCGCGCGCTGCCGAAGCGGTGTTGCGCGAGCCGGTTGTCCGCCTGATCCAAGAACCAGCCGGTTTTCTGACCGCCGCCGGGAGAGACGGCGAAGCGCACGCCGCCCTCGCTGAGCTCGATCTCGCCCGGATCGTCGCCGAGCGCCCACGCGATCTGCTGGTCCAGTCCCTCCAGCTCGCGCACCGGCGCGTCATTGCGCAGCACCAGACGCCGCGGCCGCAGCACCTGCTCCAGCGCCGCCAGCACCGAGGGCGCGAGTCGCTCGATACCGGCGGTCGTGAACTGCACCGCCAGTAGGTCCCCATATCGGTCCACGACCAGCCCCGGCAGGCCGTCGCCTTCGCCATGGACCAGGCGGTAGAAGGGCGCCTGGTACAGCCGCTCGCGCAGCGCCAGCGCCGCACGGATGCGCTGCACCAAGAGTGCAGGGCCTAGCGGCTGGCCGCGCCGGCGGCTCACGAGCCGGGCGCAGATCAGCGAGTGTGGGTTGGCATAGCCATGACCGAGCCAGCGTCCGCGCTGCGCGATCAGCTCCACCGGCTGCCCTGGCTCCAGATCCCTGAGTGGCGTGGCGTCCCTGTCCACCTCGTTGCTGTAGACCCAGGCGTGGCCCGCCAGCAGGCGGCGTTCCTGGTCCTTCTTGAGGCGGAGCGGGGCGGGCCGCATGCGGGGAGTCTCCGGCAATCGGGCTGATCGCGCAGTTTAGCCGCGGCGATCAAGCGCCGCCCTGGGGCAGGGCTTCAGGGGGAGCGGCAACAAGCCTGCGGCAATGCTCGCGCACCAGGCGGCCGCGCACCAAGCGGCGCAAGGATCAATCGGCGGATGACTTCGTCGGCTCAGGCGGTTGCTGTCGAAAAACAGACCCCTTGGCTCGTGTTGTCGCTCGCCGTCTGGGTCGTGGCAACGGGCACAGAGCACGAGCATGCGCCGCCTCCCGCCCCTTCAAGGCGAACGAAAACCCTAAGGCGATTTTTGTCAACAAATATACCGCCTGGCTTGTCTTTGCGCCCGCCTTCTGCGTCGCGGCAGCGGGCACAGAGCTCGACTGTGCGCCCGCTGCCGCTCCTTGAAGGCGAGCGAAAA
>JANQFI010000053.1 GCA_028277905.1 Chromatiaceae bacterium
GCGCTCAGGCTCCGCTTGCCCGAGCGCAGGCCATGCCGGGCGGCTCGCCGCGACGCAGCAGCCGAACCGCGCAGCGCAGCCCGAGCCATGCCTGCACGAACAGAAAGCCCTCCGCCGCGAAGCGCAGCCGCGTCAGCCCCATGGGACCGGGTATGGCCACCGTATAGGCGCTGAAGAGCATGATGACCCACAGGAAGGCATTGCCGGAGCGCAGGACGACCAGCGCCCCAATCAGCGCCAGACCCAGCAGCAGACCGCGCAGCAGCACCTCTCCCAGCACCAGCCAGTCCTGCTCCGCGAGGAAGATGCCGAGCCTGCGCGCGACAGAGGGCGCTTCGATGGCCGAGAAGCGGACCCGATCCGGCTGGTGGCCATAGGCCGCATAGGCATCCAGCAGGCCGGGCCCGAGCAGGGTCTTCAGCATGCCGATGAGCCAGCGCTGCGCATAGACGCCCGGATGCTGGAGCAGGACCTCCAGCGCGGCCTCTTGCTGCGCGTCCAGGCGCTCGACGGCATTCAGCGGCCGCCCGCGCTCGTGCTCAGCCGCGGCGACGGCCTGCTCGGCGATGGCCGCCGCCTCGCGCTGCCCATCCAGGAAAGGCAGCCCCCGCGTCACCTCCCAGACGTAGGGAAGGTGATAGCTCGTGAACATGTTGCTCGCCTGCCCGGACAGATAAGCTGTGCCGAAGAGGGCTTGGTTGCGGGCGAGCCAGGGGCTCAGGGTCAAGGTCGTTGTCAGCACCAGCAAGCCGGCGCGGGCGAGGGCATCGCGCCGGAAGCGGCCGGCGGCGATGAGTACCGGCGCGAGCACCACTGGCAACAGGAAGGCCGCCGGCCGTACCCAGGCGGCGGCGCCGAGCAGCAAACCGGCGGCGATGAGCCAGGACCAGCGCTTGGTCTTGAGGTGCCAGCCGAGCGCGAAGATGGCCGGCACGATCAGGGCCAGGCTCAGGGTATCGCTCAGGATGAGCTTCGGATAGGCGATGCCGCCGGGCTCGATGAGCAGAAACAGCACCAGGGCGCGCGCCAGACCGACATCCAGCAACGCCCGCGTGCCGACGTAGAAGACGGCGACGGTGCCGACATAGAGCAGCTCCTGCACCAGGAGCGGCCAGAAGGTCCCGGTCAGTCCCAGCCACTGGAACAGTGCCAGAAAGGCCGGGTAGCCCGGCGTGCGGAACACCTCGGGGCGGTAGACGTCCGGGCTGGACGAGAACCAACCCTGCTCGACGAGGCCGGCCGCGAGCTCAAGGTACAGCGGCGAGTCCGGCTGCAACGGCTCGCCGCCGACCGACCAGAGCAACAACAGGAGCACGAGCCGCAGCCCCAGGAGCAGGGCGACGGCCAGCGCGAACAGGCGGGCGCCGTCCATGCCGGGCAAGCCGGTTCTGGCTGCGCCCGCCCCCGTCATTGCGACGGCTCGATAGGCGCCGGCGCCTCGGCCTCGGCGCGCGCCGCCAGCTCGCGGAACGACAGGTGCCGGGAGGCCAGGAAGAGCGCACCGATGGCGGTCACCGGGATCCAGTGCCCGAGCAGGAACAGCAGGCTCGCCGCCAGCGCCGCCTCCTGCGCGATGCCGAAGGGCGTGAGCGCGAAGACGAAGGCGGCCTGCATGGGGCCGACGAAGCCGGGCGCGCTCGGCAGCGCCACGGCGAAGGCCGTGATGCCTAGGGTGATCATGGCCACGGGCAGTGGCAGGCTGCCGGCATAGGCATAGATGGCGAGCCAGGCCAGCACTACGGCCAGCAGCCAACGGGCGATCGAGTAGCCCAGGAGCAGCACGGCAGTGGCTGGCTGCCGCATCGGCAGCAGGGCCTTCTCGAACTGCGCGAGATAGATGCTGCCGCGCTCGCGCAATGCCGCGGGCAGCCACGCGGCGAGCCAGCGCCAGAGCCGGTCCGTGGTCCGCGGCAGCAGCACGAAGGCGGCCAGCGCAGACCCCAGCCCGAGCACTGCCGCCGCGGCGAGCCAGGCGCTGGCGCGGAAGCCGGGAGGCGCCAACGGCACCAGCGCCAGCGCCGCCACGTAGATGACGAGGATGCCGATCAGGTCCAGCAACCGCTCCAGCACCAGGCTCATCAGCACACCGCTCTTGGCGAGCCCCTGATCCTTCGCCAGCAGATAGGCGCGGATCAGCTCGCCGAGGCGCAGCGGCAGAACATTATTGGCCGCGAAGCCGATCATCATCGACGGCATCAGGACGGGCACCGAGAAGCGCCCGAAAGGCCTGAGCATCCAGCCCCAGCGCTGGGCATTGCTGACGAAGAACAGGCCCAGCACGGCCAAGAAGGGCAGCAGCACCCAGAGCCGGCCGCCCTGCAGCGTCCGCCACAGGGCACCGAGGTCGGCGCCCCAGAGGGCGTAGGTGAGCGTGCCGGCGGTGACGGCAGCGGCGATGGCGAGACTCGCGCCGCGCCTCATGCGCCAAGGCGGACCAGATTGGCCCCGTAGATGGTCCGCAGACGGTCGGCCGCCGAGGCGATGTCCTCGTCCACCTCGATGTGGCGGAACTCGGCGTTGCGGCCGACACAGTGCAGATTGACGAAGCGCCCGAACAACGCATGCGCCTGGTCCCGGGCCGCCTCGAAGCCCTTGTCGTAGACGGGATAGCCGCAGCCCTCGTCGAGCACCAGGGTGTCCTTGACCTGGTCGCGGCGCAGCAGGCCGTAGCGCTCCAGTGCCTGCAGCACGTCCTCCACGGGCCGATCCGTGTCCAGGGTCACCTCGGCACAGAGCACGCTGTGATCGCTCGGCGGCAGGTCCGGATGGAAGTGCTTGAACTCGGCCATGCGGTTGATCACCACCTCGCCGTCACCGAAGTAGACCCACTGATAGGGCATCACCTCGGGCTTGGCGACGTCGAGGTACACCAGCTGGATGCGCTTGAAGCGGAGTTGAATGTCCTCGCCCAGCATGCGCCCGAGCACCGTGACCGGGATGGTCGAGAACACCCGGTCGCAGGCGAGGCGCTGCTCGCCGCCGTCGCGGCGATAGCGCACCGCGGTGATACGCCCGTCACCGGTCTCGAGCCCGGTGACGGGCGCCTCGAGCAACAGCTCGCCACGAATCCGCGCCCGCATGGCGTCGAGGATCGCCTGGTAGCCCCCCTGCTCCGGGTACCAGAAGCTGTGGAAGAAGGTCTTCGATCGGCGCTTCAGCGCATCCAACAACCCGGACGAGCGCAGCTTCTCTCGCCCCCAGGTGACGGAGATCTCGGCCGGCGAGACGCCGAACATCTTCTGCGTATAGGGCTCGAAGAAGAAGTCGTACAGGCCGCGGCCGTAGCGGTTCAGCGCCAGCCCCTCGAAGGAGGTCTCAGGCAGCCTCGGCCGGGTCAGGAAGCCCCAGACCAGCGCAAAACCCGTCCGCGGCGGAAAGCGCAGCACCAGCTCGATGGGGTTGATCGGGTCCTGGATCTGCTTGTCGCGCATCAGGATGCGGCTGTTGCGGCGGAGCTCCCGCAGCGGCACCAAGCGCTGGACGGCGCCGAGCACGGCCCGGTCGTGGGTGTAGAGCCGATGCGGTGCGATGTCGCAGGGCAGACCATGCCACTCGAAGGTGCGGGCGAGCCCGCCGATGCGCGGTGCGGCCTCGAGCACCGTCACCCGCTTGCCCATCTCCGACAAGAGCCAAGCCAGGGCGAGACCGGACGCCCCGGCCCCGATGATGACGATACGCTCCTCCGCGGCACCAGCTGCGCCCCCTTCCGTGTTGTCGATATTCAATCCGGGTAGTCTCGTGCCAAGCTTAGGATCGGACCGTGACCAGAGCGTCACGGCGGCGCATTCTCGCACAGTGGCCAGGCCCGCGCGGCCTGAGCGCCTCGACCACTCCGGAGCGACAGATGCATCGATGCCGATCTCGAATTCGATCTCGATGTCGATCCGAATCTTGGCGTTGCGCGTGCTTCGGCGCGGCCCTAAGGCGATTGCCGAAAACAAACATACCGAATGGCGCAGGATTTTCGCTCGCCGTCAAGGAGCGGCAGCGGGCGCATCGTCGAGCTCTGTGCCTGCTGCCGCGACGCAGAAGGCGGGCGAAAAGACAAGCCAGGCGGTCTGTTTGTTGACAGAAATCGCCTATAGGATAGTCGCGAGGACGCCCCGGTTGCAGCTCGGCCGGGCTACCAGCGCTTGGGCCAGAATCCCGCCGGGTTCTGGACCTCCATCAACTCGTCCCCGACGGCCAGCACCAGAAACCCGAGCTTGGTCGCATAGCGAAGGACGCTGTCGCCGGCGGCCAGGGTCGCCAGGATGCCGACCACGGGTCGGTCGCGGTAGTCCGGAAAGAACTCGCGCAGCTCCTCGATCTCCTTGACCATCAGGTCGACGTCTGCGCTGCGCAGCCTAGACTTGGTGCTGTTCAAGCACACCGTTGTCGGTGTCACGGCGATGGCGTCGAATTCTTTGGAGCGCCCGGTCGGCAACCTACGCCGGCGCCGCACGGACAGATCGATAACGTCCTCCGCGAGGATCTCCTGGATGATCCGCGGCAGACTCGGCACCACCAAATCCTCGACGATAGTGCCGAGGCGATTGGCCATTTCGCCCCACTTCTTGTTCAGCTCACGATGCTCTCGGCGGGTTTCGTCCTTGAACTCGCGCATCTCGTCCTTGAACTCGCGCATCTCCTCTTTGAAGTCGCGCATCTCGCGACTGAGGCACGCCAGCTCCTCCTGGGTGCGTGCGGACTGAAAAGCCAGCTCGCGCATGGCATCTTCCAGGGTCGCGACCCTGGGCTCAAGGGTGTTTGACGCGGTCATAGCCTGCAGCCGAAGCAGTTCCGTGTCGCCTGGCACTAACACGAACCGCAGCGTATTCCGGCACGGATCGGCATCTAAGCTGGTTGGCTGCGGATGACCTCAGCGCGGCGACCGGACGGGCCGGCTCAGCGCTCGGGCCCGAGTGCCTTTCGCGCCCGATCCAGCGCCAGCAGCTCCGCGAGCAGGCCGCCGAGCGCATCCAGTCGCACCGAGTTGGGTCCGTCGCTCGCGGCAGTGTCCGGGTCGTCGTGCACCTCCATGAACAGCGCGGCGACACCCACGCCCACAGCCGCGCGGGCGATCACAGGCACATGCTCGCGCTTACCGCCGGAGGCATTCCCCAGCGCGCCCGGCATCTGCACGGCGTGGGTGGCGTCCATCACGACCGGGTAGCCGGTCTTGGCCATCTCGTAGAGGCTGCGCGGGTCCACAACGAGATTGCCGTAGCCGAAGCTGACGCCCCGCTCCACCAGGGCCATCTTCCTGCAGCCGGTGGACTCGATCTTCGCCACCACGTTGGCCATGTCCCAAGGCGCCAGGAACTGGCCCTTCTTGACGTTGACGGTAAGGTCGGACGCGGCCGCCGCCTCGCCCACCGCCAGCACGAAGTCCGTCTGCCGGCAAAGGAAGGCCGGGATCTGCAACATGTCGACCACTTCTGCGACCGGCCGGCACTGGGCCTCTGTGTGCACGTCGGTCAGCACCGGGCAGCCCAGGGTCTCGCGGATCTCGGCCAGGATCGCCAGGCCCTGCTCTAGGCCGACCCCCCGCCGGCCGCCGAGGCTGGAGCGGTTCGCCTTGTCGAAGGACGCCTTGAAGACGTACGGCATGTCGAGCCGCGCGCAGATGTCCGAGACCTCCAGCGCCAGCATCAGCGCATGCTCGCGGGACTCGATCTGGCAAGGGCCCGCTTGGAGGACAAAGGGCAGGTCGTTGCCGAGGGTGATGCCATCGGCAACGGCGATGTGCTTGGTAAGTTGCGTCATTGGAGGCTTGGGTGGCGAGCGCGCCGTGTCAGCTACGGGATGCTACAGGCGGCCACAGCGTCCGACAATGCTAGGCTTGGGCTGCGCGACTACAGGCTGAGGAGACCGAGCCATCACGGCCACCGGCCAGAACCAGGAGCCTCGTCATGAGCAGCGTCATCGAGCCGACTGACAACCAGTCCAGTACAGAAGACACCGCCGTCCAGCGCATTCTGTTGGAGGGCGTTCCGTGGGAGCGCTACGAGCAGCTCTCGGCCTGTTTCCCCGACAGCCGCGCACTGCGCCTGACCTATATCGACGGGAGCCTGGAGATCATGTCGCCGGTCGGACCAACCCACGAGAACCGCAAGCAAGGCCTAAGGCGATTTCTGTCAGCAAACATACCGCCTGGCTTGTCTTTTCGCCCGCCTTCTGCGCCATTCGGTATGTTCGTTTCCCGCAATCGCCTTAATGCGCATTGCACGGAACCGCTCGAGGATCAGGTGCTCGATGGCATCTGCCATGGCCAATGCTCCCAGATGACCCACCGAGCCTAGCGGGCTGCGGGGCGCAGCGCCCGGCGCTCAGGGCAGGGCCGAGAGCAGGCAGCGCCAGAACAGCGCAAAGCTCATCAACAGCATGGCGCCCGCCACGACGGGCAGGAGCCAGGGCAGCTCGGTCCATGGATCGCCGAACAGCAGGAGGGCGCTGGCAAGCCCGGCAAGGCCCAGCGCCCCGAAGGTGGCCAGCAGCCGGCGGTTGTTGTCGTTCAAGCGGTTGCGGATGGCCTTGAGGTCGCCGGCGGCGCCGTCCGGGTACAGGGTCGCCTGGCGCTCCAGCTGGTCGACGATGCGCAGCAGGGCCACTGGCACGTCCGGCAGCTCCTCCGCCAGGGTCGGCCAGTTGTGCAGGGTGCGCTGCACCAGCTGCTTCAAGCCGATCTGCTCGCGCATCCAGCGCTCCATGAAGGGCTTGGCGGTGGTCCAGAGGTCGAGCTGCGGATAGAGCTGGCGGCCCAAGCCCTCGATGTGGATCAGGGTCTTCTCGAGCAGGACCAGCTGCGGCTGGATCTCCATGTCGAAGCGCCGCGCGGTCTGAAACAGGTTCACGAGGAAGTTGCCGAAGCTGATCTCGGCGATGGGCTTCTCGAAGATGGGCTCGCAGACGGTGCGGATCGCCGACTCGAACTCCTCCACGCGGGTACCCAGGGGTACCCAGCCGGACTCCAGGTGCAGCTCCGCGACGCGGCGGTAGTCGCGGCGGAAGAAGGCCAGCAGGTTCTCTGCCAGGTAGCGCTGGTCCTCCTTGGTGAGCGTGCCGACGATGCCGAAGTCCACCGAGATGTAGCGTCCGGACGGCTCCACGAAGATGTTGCCCGGGTGCATGTCGGCGTGGAAGAAGTTGTCCCGGAACACCTGGGTGAAGAAGATCTCCACGCCGCGGGTGCCGAGCCGGCGCATGCTGATGCCCTGGGCCTTGAGCTCCTCGACCCGGGACACCGGGGTGCCATAGACGCGCTCCATGACCATCACGTTCGGACGGGTCCAGTCCCAATACACCTCGGGGATGTACAGGTCATCGCTGTGCTTGAAGTTGCGCCTGAGCTGGGAGGCATTGGCCGCCTCGCGCTGCAGGTTCAGCTCATCCAGGATGGTCTTCTCGTACTCGCGGACGACCTCTACCGGCCGCAGCCTGCGGCCGTCCGGCCAGTAGCGCTGGGCCAAGCCGGCGAAGACATACATCAGCTCCAGGTCGCGGCGGATCACGCGGTCGATGCAGGGGCGCAGCACCTTGACGATGACCTCGCGTCCGTCCTTGAGTTGCGCCGTGTGCACCTGGGCGATGGAGGCGGACGCCAGCGGCTTCTCTTCGAAGGCGTCCAGCACCGTCTCCACCGGACGGCCCCAGGCCTTCTCGATGAGCACGCGCGCCTCCGGACCGGGGAAGGGTGGCACCCGATCTTGGAGCTTGGCCAGCTCCTCGGCCAGGTCTGATGGCAGTAGGTCTACGCGCGTGGAGAGAAGCTGGCCGAACTTGATGAAGATCGGCCCAAGCTCTTCCAGCGCGAGGCGTACCCGCACCGGATAGGGTGGCAGGTGGCGCTTGACCCAGTTCCAGGGTGCGATCCGCACCAGGGCGCGGAGCGGCCCGAGCGGCGGGATCGACACTACCACCTCGTCGAGCCCGTGCTTGAGCAGCACCAGGTTGATGTGCAGCAGGCGCAACGCCTGCGGGATGCGAAGCATGGTCTCGGCGAGATTCCTTCGGGCACACGCGGGCTTGGTGGGAAGGGGTGACGCCTAGGCGGCCGCGGCCGGCGATGGAGATCGGCGCTGTAAGCCGCGCGTGCTGCGGGTCAGGCCAAGGCGAGCGCTCGCGGCACGAGCCGGATGGGAGGCGCCCGCGCCGGCAGGCGTCACCGCCCCCGCTCCAGGCGTTCCACCCGCGCCGCGAGCCGCTCCACGTCGTCGCGCAGCCTGTCCACGGACCCGAGGAAGTCGTCCATCTCCTGGCGGCTCGGCAGTACCAGGGCCTCCTCCTGAAGGTACTCGCGCAGGTTCTGCCGGGCGATGTCGCTGCTGCGCCCGGCCCAGCGCTCGCCGGCGCGGGCTCGGTTCATGACCCGGTGCGCCAGGGTGTCGCCGAGCAGCTTGGACAGCTGCTCCTCCCAGTCGATGTCCAGGCCGCGGAAGACCTCGCCCAATACCTGGGCCAGGCGGTTGTCGCCGTCGATGGAAACAGCACCAGCAAAGACCGCATCCTCGCGGTGCTCGGCCAGCACCATGCCCAGGAGCGCCGCCGGGCTGCCACGGACGACACAGTCCGGCGGCGCGTCGTAGCTACCGAACAGGAACAGTTGCTGCTCGCCGGGCACCACGTAGACCCGGGTGCCAAAGCCCGTCAGCTCCACCCGCAGCACGCGGCCCTCCACCGGCGCGAGCCGGGCAGCGCCCTCCGGGTCCAGCGCCAGCACACGGTTGACCACTGATTCTGCCGCCGCCAGCAGGGTGTCCGGCAGCTGGATGCCGGCGGTCTCGCTCGCGTCGAGGGTGCCTTCGGTGTCCAGGCCCGAGTCGACGCTCATAGCTTGTAGCCCCGGTGGATGGCGACGATGCCGCCGGTGTGGTTTTCGTAGCCGGCGCGCTCGAAGCCCGCCTGTTCCATCATTTCGAGCAAGGTCTCCTGGTCGGGGTGCATGCGGATGGACTCCGCGAGGTAGCGGTAGCTTGCGGCATCGCCGGCCACGAGCCGGCCCAGGGTCGGTAGCACGGCGAAGGAATAGGCGTCGTAGGCCTTGGCCAGCGGCTGGCTGGTGGGGTGCGAGAATTCCAGCACCAGCGCCCGACCGCCGGGCCGCAGCACGCGGAACATCTCGTTCAGCGCCAGCTGCTTGTGGGTGAGGTTGCGCAGCCCGAAACCGATGGTGACGCAATCGAAGGTATCCGTGGCGAAGGGCAGCGCCTCGGCGTTGGCGAGCGTGAAGTCCAGATTGCCGACGATGCCCGCGTTCACGAGCCGCGCGCGGCCCTGATCCAGCATCGACGGATTGATGTCGGAAATCACGACCTGCCCCTGCCCGCCGACGATACGCGCGAAGCGCGCGGCGAGGTCGCCGGTGCCGGACGCCAAGTCCAACACCCGCTGACCGCGGCGCACGCCGGCCAGTGCCACGGCGCGCCGCTTCCAGAGCCGATGGATGCCGAGCGACATGAGGTCGTTCATCAGGTCGTAGCGCGTCGCCACGGAATCGAACACCGCTCGCACCCGGTCCTGCTTCTCGGCTACGGACACCTCTTCGTAGCCGAAATGGGTCTTCTCGTCGGTCATGACGGAGCTTCGTTGGTGGGCCTTGGCACCTATTCTACCCGCGAGCATTCTAACCGCGAGTCACACCGGACCGGATGCGGACTGCCACCAGGAGCAGGGCCGAGGGCTGAGGCGATTTCTGTCAACAAACAGACCGCCTGGCTTGTCTTTTCGCCCGCCTTCTGCGTCGTGGCATCGGGCACAGAGCTCGACTATGCGCCCGCTGCCGCTCCTTGAAGGCGAGCGAAAAT
>JANQFI010000056.1 GCA_028277905.1 Chromatiaceae bacterium
CCCCTCCCTTCCCCTTTGACCGCCTTCCCCTTCCCCGTCGAACGGTCGCCGGCGCGCTTGTAAACCGATCATCTGGCGACTAATCTGATGCCCGAATCATCAACACACCAGCCATATGACATCACGATGAGAACCACCTTGACGCTCGACGACGATGTGGCCGCCCGCCTGCAGCGGCTGCGCGCCCCGCGCGGCAGCCAGAAACAGCTGATCAACGACCTGCTGCGCATGGGAATGGATCAGCTGGAGCAGCAACCGGCGGCAGACCAAGCGCCATTCTCGACCCCGACCCACCGCCTGGGCGCACGAGTCCCGAGCCTGGACAATGTGGCCGAGGTCCTGGCAACCGCAGAGGCCGAGGACTGGCGCTGATGCTGGTGGACGCCAATCTCCTCATCTATGCGTCTCTGGAGGACTTCCCGCAGCATGCCGCCGCAAAGGGCTGGCTCGACGCCCAGCTCAACGGCCCCAGACGGGTGGGACTACCCTGGCCATCCCTGCTTGCCTTCGTGCGCATCACCACGAATCCCCGCCTGTTCGACTCGCCGCTGAGCACAGAGTCGGCCTGGACGCAGGTCTCTCGCTGGCTGACCTGCCCACTGGTCTGGGTGCCCGCCCCAGGCCAAGGTCACGCTGAGATTCTCGGCGATCTGCTCCTCGGATCAAAGGCGACGGGCAATCTCGTCCCCGATGCCCACCTGGCAGCCCTCGCGCTCGAGCATGGATTGACCCTTTACAGCACCGACCGCGACTTCGCGGCATTCTCCGCCTTGCCTTGGATTGACCCGCTGGCCTGATGCACAGCGTCGAGATCACCCTCCAGCACCCCCGCAACGCCACCTTCCCGGTGGTCGCCGAGCACCGCCGCGCCGGCGAGCTGCCGGCGCGGGCCGAGGGCGCGCTGTTGCCGATGCGCGCTGTCGCCGACCTCGCGGCCTTCGAGTCCGAGCTGATCCAGCTTCAGGACAAGCCCCGCGACTAAGGCACCCTGCTCGGACAGGCGCTGTTTGGCGACGACATCCGCGACCGCTTCATGACCGCCCGCTGCGCCGCCGGCGACGCCGGGCTGCGGGTGCTGCTGGTGGTGGAGGCCCCCGATCTGTGGCCGCTGCGCTGGGAACGGCTGTGTGCACCGGACGGATCTTCCAGAAGCCCATCCCGCGGATCTTTCGGTCACTCAGAAGGTTACGACAAAAATGCAGGATGGCTTACTGCCTACATCGTAAGCCATTGAAA
>JANQFI010000077.1 GCA_028277905.1 Chromatiaceae bacterium
CAGCCTGGGCCTCCTGGCCCAGGATAGTTGCAAGGGTGTGATCAGCCCCGGCCATCGGAAACGCTGTTGCCACTCGCGTAGGCCGGCAGTCCCTGCACATCCTTGGGCTTGAGCATCTCGGCGGCCTGGAGCTCACGGCGCTTGATGTTCTCGGCACCGGCCTGGGCACGCGCAATGGTCTCCTCGCTCGCGTATCGCGAGCCCAAAGAGAGCGCCGTGAGTGGCCCCAGGGCGATCGCAAGACCCAAGACGATGGCGGGGGTGTGGTTGATGGTCTGCTTGACCTCGGACATGTCGGATTACCTCAGGCTAGAGTTAGACAAGTGTTAGACGATTGTTGTCAGAGCACAGTTAGTGCTGACAAAACCTGGTCTCTTACCCGGCTGGCGGGGACAATTGCGCCTCGAATCACCCTTGACAACGGATACAACACATACTCCGCGGTTTCCGACTCAATTACTCAGGATTTAGCTCCCGACAAACCCTGACGCCCCTGCGAACAGGCCCCGTCCCAGGTTCGATAAGCCTTATCTCCTTGCTTTCGGACAAGCCTCGCCAGCGCAATCGACGCACGCCGCCGAGTCGCATTCCGGCCGCGAGAGGTGCCGGCTCGAGACAACAGCATCAGACCAAGCAGACCGAATTCGCCTCGCTTGTCAATCCCCGCCCCGCACCGGTCCACGCAGCCGTTTGATCCCTGCCCGCCGCTGCTTCTCATCCAGGCGTCGAGCCTTGGCGGCACGCGAGGGCTTGGTCGGGCGCCTGGGCTTGGGCACCCGGCTCGCCTTGGCGATCAGCTCGACTAACCGCCTGCGGGCATCGGCGCGGTTGCGCTCGCGGGTGCGGTGGCGGTGGGCGTGGATGATGAGCACGCCGTCTGAGTCCAGCCGGGAGCCCGCGAGCGTCTGAAGGCGCGCACGCACGGCGGCCGGCAGTGACGGGGATCTGCGCACGTCGAAGCTGAGCTGCACCGCGGTCGCGACCTTGTTGACATGCTGCCCACCGGGACCGGGGGCGCGGACG
>JANQFI010000109.1 GCA_028277905.1 Chromatiaceae bacterium
CAGCGGGCACAGAGCTCGACTATGCGCCCGCTGCCGCTCCTTGAAGGCGAGCGAAAATCCTGCGCCATTCGGTCTGTTTGTTTCCGGCAATCGCCTGAGTCGCCGCCGGCCGCGGCGGGCGTCGCCCGACCGACGGTTGAGTATTGAATATTGGGATTAATTGAATTGATATCATTGATAATGTCGATATTGCGCCCAGCTTGGCTCCTGTCGTCTCCTAGCGTTACGCTCGGCGATTACCCTCGCCCACACCGCCGGATGGAGCAACAGAGCCATGACCGAACGCATCGCCGTCGGTGGCCTTCAGGTCGCCGCCCCCTTGCATGATCTGATCCGCGACGAGATCGCCCCTGGCACCGGCATTGCGGCGGTGGCATTCTGGTCGGCGCTAGCGGACATCGCTGCCGAGCTGGCACCGCGCACCCGCGCGCTGCTGACCCGCCGTCAAGAGTTGCGGGCGGCCATCGACCACTGGCACCGCGCCTCCCGCGGCGAGGCCATCGATCACGCTGCGTATCGCGCCTTCCTCAAGGAAATCGGCTACCTGGAGCCCGAGGGGCCGGACTTCCGGGTCACCACCACCGAGGTGGACCCGGAGATCGCCAGCATCGCTGGCCCGCAGCTGGTGGTTCCGGTCAACAACGCCCGCTATGCGCTGAACGCCGCCAACGCCCGCTGGGGCAGCCTCTACGACGCCCTCTACGGCACAGATGCCATTCCAGAGGAGGGCGGCGCCGAGCGCGGCGGCGCCTTCAACCCAGTGCGCGGCGAGCGTGTCGTCGCGGTCGCTGTTGGCGTCCTCGACCGGCATTTTCCGCTCCAGGGCGGCAACTCCCATGTCGACGTGAAGGGCTATCGGGTGGCAGACCGCCAACTGGTTGCCGCAAACGAAGGTGCGGGCGTTCCGCTGGCGGACCCGGCACAGCTCGCCGGCTACCAAGGTCCGCCCGACGCACCCACGGCCGTTCTGCTGCGCCATCATGGCCTGCATGTGGAGCTGACGATCGATCGCTCGCACCCCATCGGTGCCCGCAGTCCGGCAGGCGTCAAAGACCTGGTATTGGAGTCGGCGCTGACCGTCATCCAGGATTGTGAGGACTCGGTGGCCGCCGTAGACGCCGAGGACAAGGTGCTGGTCTACCGCAACTGGCTTGGCCTGATGCGTGGCGACCTGACCGCCGGCTTCAGCAAGGGCGGCAAGATGGTCGAGCGTCGGCTCAACCGCGACCGCGTCTATAGCGCCCCCGGCGGCGGCGAGCTGACCCTACCCGGCCGCGCCTTGATGCTGGTGCGCAACGTGGGCCACCTGATGACCACGGACGCCGTGCTCACCGCGGACGGCGCGGAGATTCCGGAGGGCATCCTGGACGGCATGGTGACCGTCTTCGCTGCCCTTCATGACCTGAAACGGCACGACCTGAAGGGGCGCGACCTGAAGGGACCCGAAGTGAAGGGGGCTGGCTCCAATCGGGGGGCGGTCCGGAACAGCCGGACGGGCAGCGTCTACATCGTCAAGCCCAAGCTGCACGGCCCGGACGAGGTGCAGCTCGCGGTGGATCTGTTCGCACGCATCGAGGACGCGCTGGGCCTTGCCCGCAATACACTCAAGATGGGCATCATGGACGAGGAGCGGCGTACCACGGTGAATCTCAAGGCATGCATACGCCGTGCCGCAGACCGCGTCATCTTCATCAACACCGGATTCCTGGACCGCACCGGCGACGAGATCCACACCAGCATGGAAGCCGGGCCCATGCTGCGCAAAGGCGCCATGAAGACTGCGCCCTGGCTCAGGGCGTACGAAGATTGGAATGTCGATGTCGGCCTCGCCTGCGGCCTGCCCGGCCACGGCCAGATCGGCAAGGGCATGTGGACCATGCCGGACGAGATGCGCGCGATGCTGGACACCAAGGCCGGCCACCCAGAGGCCGGCGCCAGCTGCGCCTGGGTGCCCTCACCGACAGGTGCCACCCTGCATGCCCTGCACTACCACGATGTCGACGTCGCCGCCCGCCAGGCGGAGCTGGCCGCAGGTCCCCGGCGCGCAGAGCTTTCCAGCATTCTGACCATTCCGCTGGCCGACCCGGCCGCGTGGAGCCCCGAAGACATCCAGCAGGAGCTGGACAACAACTGCCAGGGCATCCTCGGCTATGTGGTGCGCTGGATCGATCAGGGTGTCGGTTGCTCCAAGGTACCGGACATCACCGACACCGGCCTGATGGAGGATCGCGCGACGCTGCGCATCGCAAGCCAGCTCCTGGCCAACTGGCTGCACCACGACCTGGTGGATAAGGACCAGGTCATGGCGACGCTGAAGCGCATGGCCGAGGTCGTCGATCGCCAGAACGCCAGTGATCCCATATACCGGCCCATGGCACCGGGCTTCGACGGCATCGCCTTCCAGGCCGCCTGCGACCTGATCTTCCATGGCCGCACAGCCCCCAATGGCTACACGGAGCCGGCCTTGCACCGGCGCAGGCAAGAGCGCAAGGCCGTGGCCAGCTGATCCACGCAACAGCTGATCCAGCCAGGGACTCGGCTGGCCGCCATACCGCGCCGCCAGCTCGGCTGCTTCGAGCGGTCGGTGGTACATACCGAATCCGTTACCGAGCGCATCAACCCTGTAGTGCCGTAATGGCCCTCCGTGTAGGGATAAATATCTGATTATGATGACAATTGTTTCATGGCATGTCATACCTTGGCCAAGGCGCAAGAACCCGACGGGACTAGCCAGCCCGCACAGGAAACCCGTGCCGGACACGCAGGATTCGGGCAAATACGAGCCAAACTCCCTGCCCAAGCTCACCGCCCAAACTTGCCGCGCGAAACAGCAAAACGGGTTTCGGTCCGCAATCACCACCGCTCGCGTAGCCGCTTTGGAGTGGTGAATGTCGAGCTGCTGATGTACTGCTGGCGCGCGCTGGAGCTCGATCGACGACGGGGAAGCCGCCAGCGGTGTGGACGGGCTGACGGCAGAGACCTACGCCCTCAACCTGGACGAGAATCTCACCGATCTGGCGGAGCGCGTGAAGGCCCGGCGCTACCGGGCCAAGCCGGTTCGGCGCGTCCAGATTCCCAGGGCGAACGGAAGGCAGCGACCGCCGGACTTGCCGGCCCTGGAAGACCAGCGCGTGCAGCTGGCCTGTGCCCCCGGGGCCCCCCCAAGTTGCCCCCAGTTGGCCCCCAAGTGCCCCCCAGTTGGCCCCCAGGTGGCGACCAGTCGGCCCTGGCAGAAGCCGGCCACACCGCCGCTGGTTTGCCTTCAATTGGCCGAGTCCGGTGAGGGGCTGTATTTTGCAAGGATGCGAGCCGCAACCTGACCCGGCTGGATCTGCTCCTCGAGGTCACCGGTTGCGCGAAGCAGGGCCTCGCGTCATACCGCTATCCTCACCGAGGTCCGAACGGGCACGCGGCAAGGAAGTCCTTTCTCACCAGTACACCGAGCAGTCGACCACGTGCGTCGACGACCGCCATCCTACGGCCACCGTGCGCATGGAAGGCGCGCAGCATGAGCTCGTAGTCGGCATCGATGCTAACCGTGACAGCAGGGCTCGTCATCGCCTCTTTGACGGCCGTGTCGTTCAACAGCCCATCGCATCGATCGACGCGATCAGGGCCTTGCAGGATGAGATCGGAGCAGATGCTTGCGCCCAGTCGCCTCAGGATGTCCGACTCGGAGAGCATGCCGACCACGACGTCTCGGTCGTAGGTGACCGGGAGGCTCTTGATCTGATGCAGAGACATCAGCTCGGCAGCCTTTTTCAAGGGCCACTCGGGCTTTGCCGCGACGTGCTCGGCGCGCATCAGGTCGCGCGCCTTGAGGCCGCCCATCAACCTGCTCAAGGCGTTGTCGTAAGCGAGGCGGTAGAGGTCGCGAAAGTCGTCGGCGGTGATATCCAGGTAGCCTGGCAGACGCCCCATCGCCGCATAGACGTCATCGTCAGTCAACGCCGGTATGTAGGCATCGCGGAGCCTGTTCGTCGGTTCGCCCATGGGTCTCGCGCTCAACGGCTAGAGCCAGAATTCGGGATATCTGCGGTCCGCGCTCAGGTTATTCACGACCAGCCCGACGACAAGCAGGATCAGGGCGCCGACGCCTGCGGGGGCGACGGCATAGAGGTAGCCAAGATCGTGTAGCTCATTCGAGCCGATGACCGCGATCAATGCCGTCGCCCCGCCGGGGGGATGCAGCGTTCGAGTCAGGTGCATGATCGCGATGGCAGTCGCGACCGCCGCAGCTTCGGCCAAGCCTGGAAAGGGCTGCAGCAGTTGGAAGCACGAGACGCCTACCAGTGCGGAGAGTACATGGCCTCCCACCAGGTTGCGTGGCTGCGCAAGCGGGCTTCGAGGCGCCCCGTAGATGAGAACCGCCGAGGCGCCCATCGATCCGATCATCAGGAGATTGTCCGCCGAAGTGACGAACAGCCTGCCGATGACCGCTATTGTACCGATTCCGAGGAATGCCCCCAGCCATGACCAAAGGACCTCGCTGACCGAGACACGGGGCGGGCTGCCGCGGCTTGTGCCCCGCATCTTGCGCAGATAGTGACGCAGCAAGCTCGCGACCCGTTCATCGTCGGGAGGCGCCTGGGGTAACGCGTTCATCGCATCGCGACGACGTCGAGGCCAGGCGCTCATCCTTCCTGGGGCATGAGCGCGCGCAAGGTCGTCAGCGCTGGCTCCAATACCGGAGAGTTGCTGTCGAGCGGGTAGACGACATAGGTCGGCAGCCGGAACGACGGACTCTCGGGCGCCAAAAAGAGGCGCCCGCTCTCGAGGTAGGGCGCGGCGAGTCGCGATGGAACGAAACAGGCACCACCTTGATCGAGGACAAGCTGTAGTCCCAGCCAACCGATATTGGCGAGCAATGCGGGACGCTCCAGGTCAGGGTAGGCGGCATGGTGCTGTGCGTAAAAGGCCGGCCCCCAGTCGATGTAGACGTAGCGGTCGTCTGGCTCCTGATAGTCCGGGTCACTCGTCAGCAAGACCAATGTCTCGTCGAACACGTGCTCGACGCGCACCCCAAGGTCCTGGTGTGGGGTGTACATCAAGGCCAGGTCCATTGTGCCCTCGATCAGGCGACGCATCAGGTCATCCTCGAAGCCGATCTCGGCATATATCGAGACATCGGGGAACTGGTTACGCATCTCCCGCACCCAGCGTGGCAAGAACCCGTACCAGAGGGCGATGCGCGCCCCGAGGATGATGCTGGCGCGAAATCGGTCGGGAAGGCCGACGTCGTGCTTCGCCTGCTTGAGGGTCAAGAGCATCGTCTTTGCATGACGCATGAAGCGCCGGCCGGCCGGCGTCAGCACGGCTCCGGCTCGATTCCGATTGAACAGACGCGCGCCGAAGAACTGCTCCAGCCCTTGGATGCGCGCGCTAACGGTCGACTGCGTGACGTGAATCCGGTTCGCGGCCTCGAGAAAGCTGCCGTGGGCGACGACCGCCATGAAGGTGCGTATGTGCTCTGTGTCCATCCTCAGTCGGGTCCGAGCCCTGATCTAGTGTTCTTTCAACATCGCGATGTCGCCGTCCGTTAACGCGCCGATTCTATGACAGTCTGGATGAATAAGCGCTCAGACCCCTCAGCGCTTTGCGGCAGATCCGGACATAAGCTTATTAGCATTAACCAAGGTTTGATAACATGGCCCCGTGAGCGATCCTGAGGTGGCGCGATCTTCGTCACCGACGGCAGCTGTATGCCTTGATATAGATCAAATCTGATACTGGGGTCTAGTGCAGCCTTGCTGGGTTCTGGAGCCCGTTTCTAAATTTGTTGGATATGGTGCTGATCAAATTTACTTTTCTGTTCGGAGACTCGTCACCATGTCCAGCTGCCGTGCCGCTCCCGTGCAGGCATCGGACAAGGAAGATCCTGCCTTGGAGGCCTTGGCTCGCTAGCGCGGGGTGCGGCAAGCTTCGGTGACATGCGTGCAGGTTGTCCGGCTGGCGGCTACCTGCGCCGGTCTGCGCGCCAACTGAGGCGATTGCCGGAAACAAACAGACCGAATGGCGCAGGATTCTCGTCCGCCTTCGCGAAGCGGCAGCGCGTGCACAGTCGTGCTATGTGCGCGTTGCCG
>JANQFI010000118.1 GCA_028277905.1 Chromatiaceae bacterium
CAGGCGTTCGCCGAGGCGCTCGGGCGTTTGCGCCCGAGCGGTGTCGAGATCTTAGGGATGATAGGCATCGGCGAGCGCGCGCACGCAGGCGCGGGCCTGTTGTTGGTTGCGTTCGGCCTGCGCGCGCTGCGCATCGGCGTCGGCCGGCGCCATCAGCGCATCATGGATGCGCTCGCCGAACGCCGGCGGTCGCCCGCGCGGGCGCGGCCAAGCCTGCTGATGAGCGTCGCGGGCGACACGCTGCGCCGCCACCTGGTCACGGGCCTGCTCGGCGGCCCGCTCGGCTTGTTCGCGCGCCCGCGCCAACGGCAGGGCGGTTGCCTTGGATACCGCGTGCTGGACATGGAGCACATCGGGCGCGTGATGGGCACCGAGGTCGCGCGCGACATGGCGCAGCAGCCCCTTGGCCGCGTCGCTGGTGCCTTGCACTACCGCCACGCGCAGCCCCTCGAGCGCTTCGCTCAACGCCTGCGTCCAGGTCGCCGCCGAGCGGTCCGCAGCGTAGCTCTCGCGCAGCATGAAGCTCGATACCGGCGCCATGGCCACCAGGCAGATCTCCGGATGATCGGTCTCGTCCTCGCAGACGCTGATGCGCCGCTGCGGCATCTGCGCCGCCAGCGCTTCGCGCTGCTGCTCGGCGTCGGCGCCCACCGCCTCCTCCAACGCGGCGTTGAGCTTATGCTGGCTGCCGTAGGCGCTGGCCACAAAGGCCGACAACCCGCTCAGCTCCAGGAACGTGCAGACCTGGCGGATGCCGGCTCCGCTCAGCAACGTGATCACCAGATGGGCCGCCAAGACTTGGGCGTTCAGCCAGGCAACCCCCTCCTCGGCGGCGTAGCATTGACGCAAGGCCGCCGGGACCTGATCGCTCGGCGCCTGCGTCAGCCAACCCCGCAAAGTCGAGCGCGCAACGCCCAGCTCCCGAGCGACCGCACGCTGCGAGTGCCCTTGTGCCAGTCGGCCCTGAGCTGCGGCAAGCGTCTTCGCCTGCTCGCGACGCGAATGCCGCCCGCTCAACGTGCGTCCCTTCGCGCGGGCGCCATCGGCGCTGCCAACACACGGGCACCTCGTCTACAGTCCGCCATGGCAGGACCCCGGCTATCTTCGCACTCCAGGTTAAGTTCAATTTCCAAAAGTACGAGATTCCGGGGCTTCTGCCGACCTGCTCCGGCTGGTTCTCCGGCCGAAATTTCACATGTAGTTCATCCGGTTTTGGCCGGAAGGATGATCAAGGCCTAGCGACCCGAAGGTCGGCTGGACCCAATTGTTGGACGGAGCCGCTACGCGGAGAAAGCACCTGCGGCGCAAGGGTCTGCAGCCGAAGACCATCGAAGCCTACGCGCGCGCCGTGCGCAGCGTTGGCGCCTAGTTTGACGGTTGCATCGATGCG
>JANQFI010000171.1 GCA_028277905.1 Chromatiaceae bacterium
TCTGTCAACAAACAGACCGCCTGGCTTGTCTTTTCGCCCGCCTTCTGCGTCGCGGCAGCGGGCACAGAGCTCGACTATGCGCCGGCTGCCGCTGCTTGAAGGCGAGCGAAAATCCTGCGCCATTTGGTATGTTTGTTTCCGGCAATCGCCTTATGGGAAAACAACGAGACTCAAAATGGCATTGACGAAGGCAGACATGGCCGAGCACCTGTTCGAGGAGCTCGGGCTCAACAAGCGCGAGGCGAAAGAGGTCGTCGAGTCGTTCTTCGAGGAGATTCGCTCGGCACTGGAGCAGGGCGAGCAGGTGAAGCTGTCCGGCTTCGGCAACTTCGATCTGCGCCAGAAGAAGCAACGCCCAGGGCGCAATCCAAAGACCGGGGAGGAGATTCCCATCACGGCTCGCCGCGTGGTGACCTTCCGGCCGGGTCAGAAGCTCAAGTCGCGGGTCGAAGCCTATGTCGGACTCGACCGATAGCGGCGACGACCTGCCGCCGATCCCCGGCAAGCGCTATTTCACCATCGGTGAGGTCAGCGAGCTCTGCGACGTGAAGCCGCACGTGCTGCGCTACTGGGAGCAGGAGTTTCCGCAGCTCAAGCCCGTCAAGCGCCGCGGCAACCGTCGCTACTACCAGCGCCATGACGTGGTCACGGTGCGCCAGATCCGCGCGCTGCTGTACGAGCAGGGCTTCACTATCGGCGGCGCCCGCCAACAGCTCTCCGGCGAGACCGCCAAGCACGATAGCTCCCAGAGCCATCAGATCGTCCGCCAGATGCGCCTGGAGCTGGAAGAGCTGCTGCACGATCTCAAGCGACGGCAGCACTGATGTGGCCGGAGCGTCACGGCCAGACCGTCACGTCCGGAGCGTCACGGCCGGAGAGCCAGGGCCGGAGAGCCAGGGCCGAAGCGTCGCCCTCCAGGGCGACAGGGCTCCCGCGCCTGGCGTTGACACGCCGATGCGTAGTCGATAGCCTGAAGTGCTTCCGGGCGTAGCGCAGTCTGGTAGCGCACCACAATGGGGTTGTGGGGGTCGCAGGTTCGAATCCTGCCGCCCGGACCAAGCAAGACGCGGCACTGGCTGACGCCAATGCCGCGTTTTTTGTGTCCGGCGCTCCCTGATGACTGGTGCCGGCTTTCGGGATATTGTCCTCCGGCAATCGCCAGAGGGGCCAGAAGCGAGAATCACCAGCACCCTGCGAGGGACGCTGCGTCCATGGCCAAAGCGCCAGATCCACCACCACAGGAGCCGGCACCCGCCGCCAGCGTCGCCATCTCTGCGGAGCTGATCCGCGTGCGCGGCCTGGTGCAGGGCGTCGGCTTCCGGCCCACCGTCTGGCGGCTGGCGCGCGCACTCGGGCTTGCTGGCAGCGTGCGCAACGACGGCGACGGGGTGCTGATTCGCGTCGCCGGCTCGGCGCTCGACATCGACGCCCTCTGCCGCCGGCTACAGGCGGAGATGCCGCCGCTCGCGCGCATCGACAGTATCGAGCGGGGCCGCTGGGACGGGGCAGGGCGGGCGGGCACCGACTTCGTCATCGAGCACAGCGCCGCCACCAGCGTGCACACGGGCGTCGTGCCGGATGCCGCCACCTGTCCCGCCTGCCTCCTAGAGGTCCGCGATCCGGACGACCGCCGCCACCGCTACCCCTTCACCAACTGCACCCACTGCGGCCCGAGGCTCAGCATCGTCCGCGCCATCCCCTACGACCGTGCCAACACCAGCATGGCCGCCTTTCCGATGTGCCCCGACTGCCAGCGCGAGTATCGGGACCCGGCGGATCGTCGCTTCCACGCCCAGCCCAACGCCTGCCCCGCGTGCGGGCCCAGGGTCTGGCTGGAGGCGGCGGACGGCACGCCCCTCGATCCGGCCGCGCAGGGCGCTCCGGACGCGGTAGCCGCGGCGAGCCTGCTACTGGCGGCAGGGCGCATCGTCGCCATCAAGGGCATCGGCGGCTTCCACCTCGCTTGTGATGCAACGGATGCCGATGCCGTGGCCGGGCTGCGCCGGCGCAAGGGCCGCTACGCGAAGCCGCTGGCGCTGATGGCGCGGGACCTCGACGTCATCATCCGCTATGCCGAGCTGGACCATGCCAGCACCGCGCTGCTGCGCCAGCCCGCAGCCCCCATCGTCCTGCTGCCCGCACGGCCTGCAACCGGGCTGGCGCCCGCCGTCGCGCCCGGCCAGCGGACCCTAGGCTGCATGCTGCCCTATACCCCGCTGCACCATCTGCTCTTGGCGGACTGGGACCGGCCCCTGGTGATGACCAGCGGCAACCGCAGCGAAGAGCCCCAGTGCATCGACAACGAGGACGCGCGCCGGCGTCTCGCCGGCATCGCCGACGCCCTGCTGCTACACGACCGCGATATTGTCAACCGGCTAGACGACTCGGTGGCGCGGGTCATGGACGGTGCACCCAGACTCCTGCGCCGCGCCCGCGGCTTCGCACCCGCACCCCTGACCCTGCCCGACGCCATGCGCAGTCTGCCGCCGGTGCTCGCCATGGGCGGCGAGCTCAAGAACACCATCTGTCTGCTGAAGGACGGCCAGGCCGTGCTCTCGCAGCACCTGGGCGACCTGCAGGACGCCGCCACGGCCCGCGCGTGCGAGCACAGCATCGTGCTCTACCGGCGGCTCTACGAGCATCGCCCCGCTGCCATCGCCTGTGATGCACACCCGGGCTATCACTCGAGCCAAGTGGGCCGGCGCCTCGCGGCGGAGCAGGGCATCCCCGCCATCGAGCTGCAACACCATCGCGCCCACATCGCCGCCGTCCTCGCCGACAACGACTACCCGCCCGACGGCAAGCCGGTGCTCGGCATCGCGCTGGACGGCTCCGGCTATGGCGACGACGGGACCCTCTGGGGGGGCGAATGCTTCATCGGCGGCTACACCGATCCGCACCGTGTTGCGCGCCTTGCCCAGGTGCCCCTGCCTGGAGGCACCCGCGCCATTCTGGAGCCTTGGCGCATGCTGTTCGCGCACCTCGACGCCGCCTTCGGCTGGCAGCGCTTCTTAGCGGAGCATGGCGATCTGCCCATGGCCCGCGACCTCGCCAGGCGCCCCGTCGAACTGCTGCGCCGCATGTCGGCAGGCGGCCTCAACGCGCCGCTGACATCGTCCTGCGGGCGTCTGTTCGACGCCGTGGCCGCGGCGCTCGGCATCTGCGTCGAGCGCATCGCTTACGAGGGGCAGGCGGCCATCGAGCTCGAGACAGCCTGCGGGCCACTCGACGGCGCGACCGGGTACCCTTTCGACCTGCGCGACGGCGGCGACCTGTTGGAGCTGGACCCGGGCCCCCTATGGCAGGCGCTCTGCGCCGACCTCGCCGCCGGCGCCGAGCCGAGCCAGGTGGCGACGCGCTTCCACGCCGGACTCGCCGATGCCGTCACCGCGCTCTCGCGGCGGCTCGCCAGCGCGCACGGGCTGGATACCGTCGTCCTCTCCGGCGGCGTGTTCCAGAACCGCACCCTGTTCGAGGCCCTCTCAGCCAGGTTGCGGGCCGCGGGGCTCCAAGTGCTGAGCCATCGCCGCGTGCCCAGCAACGACGGCGGACTCGCGCTCGGGCAAGCGGTTGCCGGCGCCTTGCTCTTCGCACAGCACGACGGCTGGCATGGGACCACCCGGCATGGGACCACCCGGCATGGGACTACAGGGCGCGGCAGTCCGGGTCCTGCTTGCGCCCGCAGCACCTCGGCGTAGTCCATCGCCATAGTCCAGGAGCATGGCTCGGCGGCAGATTCGGGGGGCTGGCCGACATGCTGGCTGCTCGGGCCTTGGGCGATTTCTGTCAACAAACAGACCGCCTGGCTCGTCTTCTCGCCCGCCTGCTTTGTCGCGGCGACGCGCACAGAGAACGACTATGCACGCGCTGCCGCTGCGCGAAGGCGGACGCGAATCCTGCGCCATTCGGTATGTCTGTTTCCGGCAATCGCCTTGGGCGCCCGGCGCATGTCGTCATTGACGGCCAGGGTGACCAGCACGCAGACCGACGCCATCCAGCACCAGCGGAGTGCACCGAGATGATCAGGGTGCTGCCCGCTCAGCCGAGGTGGCGCTTGAGCCCGCCCCGCACCGCCCTTGCGAGCGCCGGGTCCTCCGGCCAGTGGTGCTTGGGGTAGCGCCCGCGCATCTCCTTGCGGACCTCGGAATAGGCGCCGCACCAGAAGCCCGCGAGGTCGCGGGTAACCTGCAGCGGCCGGCCGGCGGGGGAGAGCAGGTGCAGGGTGAGCGGTTGGCGGCCCTGCCAGATGCATGGTGCTTCGGCTGCGCCGAACAGCTCCTGCATGGGCGCCTTCAGCACAGGCCTTCCTGCGCTGTCGCTGTAGTCGATGGGGCGCTGGGTGCCGGCGGGGGTCGCGATCTCGAGCGGCGCCAGCTCGTCCAGTCGCCGGGCGCGCTCCCAGCCGAGCATAGCGCGCAGCACCTCCACCAGGTCGAGCGCCCGGGCGTCGGCGAGACGGGTCTTGCCCCTGAGCCAGGGGCCCAGCCACTCCGCGAGGGTTGCCGCGAGCAGGGCATCCGCCAGTTCCGGCCAGCCGGCATCCGGCTCCAACCGGCGGGCGAGCGCGACCCGGGCCTGGAGCTGGCGCGCGGCAGGCGTCCAGTTGAGCGCCTGATCCGGGGCCTGTCGTACCGCCCTGAGCAGCAGCTCCAGTGCCGCCTCGGTGTCGCCGATGGGCGCGGGCCTGGATGCGAGCACCAGCGCGCCGAGGCGCGTCTCGCGGCGGGCGGTGACGGCACCGCGCCCCTCATCCCAGGCGAGGTGCACGGCGGTCTGGATGCGCGCGCCGAACAGGACTTCCAATGCCGCGCGGCCGGTCGCCAGGGCGGTGCGGACGCGGTGGTCGCCGCGCGCGGCCTCGAGGTCGGCGATGACGAGGTAGGGCGATGCCGCCAGCGAGTCATCCGGAGGCAGCGCCGCGCCGGCGCCGGAGGCGAGCAGGAAGCGTCCGTCGCGCCCGCGGTTCTGGGCGATGCGGTCCGGATAGGCGACCGCCAGCAGCGCCGCGGCCGTGCCGGGCGCCATGTCTTCAGCCCCAGGTTTGGGCGCTCGCTCCGGCAGCAGCCGGTACAACTGCGCCGCGGCGCGGTCCACGGCAGCGAGCCGGCGTGGATCGAGTCCGCCGGGGTCGGCGCCGGGGTCGGCGCGGGTCGAGCGCTCGCGCCAGGCCGCCAGCGCCGCGAGCCTGAGCTGCAGGTCCACAGGCCGCGGCAGGCCGGGGCCGCCGATCCAGGGGTCCCGCTCGGAGACCAGGGCGGCGAGCTCGCAGGCGAGCCCGCGTCCGGCCGCCGGCGCGCGGCAGAGCATCGCGGCGAGCCGCGGATGTGCCGGTAGCGACGCCATGCGCCGGCCGAGCGCCGTGATGGTGCCGGTTGCGTCCAATGCACCCAGGTCCTGCAACAACCCGACGCCGCGGGACCATGCCGGCCCCGGGGGCGGGTCCAGCCAGCGCAGGTCATTGGCCTCCGACAGGCCCCACAGGGCCAGCTCCAGCGCCAGCGGGGCGAGATCGGAGCTCAGTATCTCGGGCGGGCGTTGTGCAGGCCGGCGGCGGTGCTCGGCCGCGCTCCAGAGCCGAATGCAATGGCCGGGGCCGAGACGGCCGGCACGACCGGCGCGCTGCTCGGCGGACGCCTGCGCGATGGGCTGGGTGACCAGCCGCGTCATGCCGGGGCCGGGCTCGAAGCGGGGCTTGCGGGTGAGGCCGGAGTCCACGACGATGCCGATCCCTTCAATAGTGAGCGAGGTCTCGGCGAGGTCCGTCGCGAGAACCACCCGGCGCGGCCCGCCGGGTGCCGGCCGCAGCGCCCCTTCCTGCTCGGCAAGCGACAGGCTGCCGTGCAGCCTTAGGACGTCTGCACCGTTCAGCTCGCCGAGGGTGGTCGCGACCCGGTGGATCTCCCCGGCGCCGGGCAGGAAGGCGAGGATGTCGCCGGCGTGCTCGGCGAGGGCGGTGCGGATCGCCGGTGCCATGGCGGCCACTGCGTCTTGGGGGTTGCGCTCGATGTGGCGGATGTGGACCGGATGGCTGCGACCGCTGCCGGCGATGACCGGCGCGGGCGGGCCGTCGCCGCCGAGCAGGCCGGCGATACTGGAGGTGTCCAATGTTGCGGACATCACCAGGATGCGGAGGTCGTCCCGCAGCGTGGCGGCGTCCAGTGCCAGCGCGAGGCCCAAGTCGGCATCGAGGCTGCGCTCGTGGAATTCGTCGAAGATCAGGAGCCCGTAACCGGTGAGCTCCGGGTCTGCCTGGATGCGGCGGGTGAAGACCCCTTGGGTGAGGACCTGGACGCGCGTGCGCGGGCCAATACGCCGCTCGAAGCGCACCTGGTGGCCGACTGTCTGTCCTGCAGGCTCGCCCAAGATCGCGGCCATGCGCGCGGCGGCCATGCGCGCCGCAGGGCGGCGCGGCTCCAGCATCAGGATCTTGCCCTGGAGCCAGGGCGCATCGAGCAGGGCCAGCGGCACACGGGTGGTCTTGCCGGAGCCGGTGGGAGCCGTGAGGACCGCGTGGCCGGTGGCAAGCGCGCTCGCGAGCCGCGGCAGTACCGAGTCGATGGGCGTCGGCGTGTCGGCGCTCGGCATCCGGGTGGCCGTGCTCGCGGACCTGTTCAGACAGTGCTCGGGCACAGAGCTCGCGTGGTGGCCCTGCCTCTTATGCTTGCGTCGAATTCCTGCTGCCAGCGACTGCCGCGCGTATGATTCCGTCGCAATCGGGATCGGGATCGGGATCGAGGTCGGGATCGCAATGGATTTCGATCCCGAATTCGGTCCCGAATTCGACCCCGAATTCGATCCCGAATTGGATCCGGATCTAGATGCCCATGCCTGGTTAGGCGATTGCCGGAAACAACTATACCGAATGGCGCAGGATTTTCGCTCGCCTTCAAGGAGCGGCAGCGGGCGCATAGTCGCGCTCTGTGCCGGCTGCCGCGACGCAGAAGCCGGGCGAAAAGACAAGCCAGGCGGTCTGTTTGTTGACAGAAATCGCCTTAGGTCTCAGCTGTTGCCGCGGCGGGCGCCTCTGCTGTCGGCGAGGCTGGGCCGACCCAGCCTGCCTGCCTTCGCCAGCGCCTTGCGCAGCGGCTTCGCCTTGTCCACCGGCACCAGCACCCAGTGCGGCCCCGCCGCTGGCGTGCGGCCGCGCTTGAGACCGGGATTCAGGGAGCGCAGCTGCTGCATGGAAGCGCCGCTATGCCGGGCGACCTCGCCCAGGCTCAGGGAGCCCTTGGCGTAGACCACCTCCAGTGCCGGGGCGTTCGGGAGCTTGGGCAAACGCTGGCCGTAGCGCTGCGGACTGTCCACCAACTCCAGCACCGCCAGCAGCTTGGGCACGTAGTTCCTGGTCTCGGCGGGCAGGCTGCTCAGCGACCAGAAGTCCCTGGAGCGGTTCGCGCGCATGGCACGGCGCACGCAGCCGGGGCCGCAGTTGTAGGAGGCCAGGGCCAGCGCCCAGTCGCCGCCCATTTCGCCATGGAGCTGTCGCAGGTAGCGGATGGCGCCGCGGGTGGAGGCGAGCACGTCGTTGCGGCCATCGTAGCTGCCGTTCTGGGCGAGCCCCATCTCGCGGCCGGTGTAGGGCATGAATTGCCACATGCCGGAGGCGGCCTTGGGGGAGACGGCGCGGGGGTTGTAGCGGCTCTCCACCTCGGGCAATAGGGCCAGGGCAGTGGGCAGGCGGGCGCGCTCCAGCTCTTCGACGATCAGGTGCAGGTAGGGACGCGCGCGGCGGTGCAGGTCGGTAAGATAGGTCGGATTCTTGGCCATACTCCGCGCCATGCGGTCCACCCGGGGATTGTGACGGATGCCGAGGCTCGGGCCGCGGCGCACCCGGTCCCAGAGGTCATGGCCGTGGCGGCCGGCGTAAGCGCCGCGGCCGCGGCCCTTCACCTGGACGTCGGCGGCGGGGCGCACATAGCCGTATTCCAGGGCGGAGACGGCGCGCGGGCCAGTGCCGGCGATGGGCTCGGGGTCCGGCCCGGAGGCGCAGCCGGAGAGCAGATGGGCCAGCGCCGGCAGCAGCAGCAACAGCGGCAGCGACGACAGCGCGGGGTGACGCGGGCCTGTGCGCGTTGGACTGGCGGCGGCGGTTCGATTGGTGGCGGGCGATCGGAGCATGGGGGATACCCGGGAGAATACTTGAGTGGATTGAGAGGTTAGGTTTCTTAGTTGTTGTTTTTACGCAAACCAGAGTCTACGGGATCTCCCTAGTAATTGCCATGCCCAGAAAACGTTATGGGAGTGCCGGCCAAGCCGGGCGTCCACCGGCCGTCGATTGCGGCGGGTGCGGGGCCTAGCCGCGGGCGTGCTGCATGAGACCCTGCACGCCGCAGGAGGTAGACCCGCTCACCAGGCTCGGGCATTGGTACCGCACGCCGGTCGGACGCTATGTGGCGCACGCCGAGGCGGTCTGCCTGGAGCGGTTGCTGGCCGACAGCTTCGGCCACTACCTGGTCCAATTCGGCGCGCAGGCCCAGTTTGCCGACGCCATCGCCACCTGCCGTATCCGCCAGCGGGTCGTGCTCGGGCAGGGCGTGGACGCGGGCGTCGCGGACCGCGCAGGCATCCGCGGCCTGCCGTTCGAGCTGCCGCTTCAGTCCGCCAGTGTCGATGCGGTGCTGCTGCCGCATACACTGGATTTCTGTGCCGAGGCGCCGCGCCTGCTGCGCGAGGTGCATCGCGTGCTGATTCCAGAGGGACGATTGCTCCTGTTCTGCTTCAATCCGCTCAGCTCCTGGGGCCTGATGCGCTGGTGGCCGCGGCGCGGGCAGCGGCGGCGCGTGCCCTGGTGCGGTTCGCAACTGACGCCGTTTCGCATCGGCGACTGGCTGAAGCTGTTGGGCTTCACGCAGGAGACGCGCGAGATGCTGGTGTTTCGTCCACCGCTGCGCCGGGCATTGGCGCCGCAACTGGATTGGGTAGAGGTCGCCGGCCGGCGCTGGTGGCCGGTGCTGGGGGGCGTCTTCGTGGTGCGGGCCGTCAAGCGGGTGCCGGCGCGCACACTGCTGCGGCCGGCCTGGTCGGCCCCGCCGCTGCTGCCGGCACGACCTGCGGGGCCGACGGTGCGGCGTGCCCCTGATGAGTAAGGGGAATGGCGGTGCGACGCGCGCGGTGGAGATCTACACCGACGGCGCCTGCAAGGGCAATCCTGGCCCCGGCGGTTGGGGCGCGCTGCTGCGCTGGGGCAGCCACGAGAAGGAGCTCTATGGCGGCGATCCGGATACCACCAACAACCGCATGGAGCTGATGGCCGTGATCCGCGCCCTGGAGGCGCTGACGCGGCCGGCGGAGGTGATCTTGAGCGTGGACTCGCGCTATGTGCGGGATGGCGTCGAGCGCTGGATGCCGCGTTGGAAGCGCAACGGCTGGCAGACGCGCGAGCGCTTGCCTGTCAAGAATCAGGATCTTTGGCAGCGCCTGGACCAAGCCCTGGCGCCCCACCGGGTGCGCTGGTGCTGGGTCAAGGGCCATAGCGGGCATCGGGACAACGAGCGCGCCGACCGGCTTGCCAATCGTGGCATACCCCGGCGGCGGTAGCTTGCCTGCGCCTAGCGCGAGACAGGGGCGCGGACCAGGGCTGCCGGCAGAGCCGCGGGTCACGGAGCTGATACCATAGCGTCGCGCTGCGGGATCCGACCGCAGCCCGATGCCGGCCGGTGCGGCCCCTTGCAGATCCGGGTTGCACCCGCGCGTCCCCCGATACCCCGTCCAGGTCGAGGTCCCCAAGTTGCACCAGTCCGCGTCCGGCCGCCGTGCGATCCCGCCGATGAACCACCAGGAGCGCCGGGCGGCGGCCGGGCTCGCCGGCATCTTCGCGCTGCGGATGCTGGGGCTGTTCATGATCCTGCCGGTGTTCGCGCTGTATGCGCACGACCTCGCCGGGGCCACGCCCCTGCTGGTGGGTCTGGCCATCGGTGCCTATGGGCTGACCCAGGCGCTGTTGCAGATTCCCTTCGGGGTGTTGTCGGACCGGATCGGCCGCAAGTCGGTGATCTACGTCGGCCTCATGCTGTTCGCGCTCGGCAGTGTCGTCGCCGCCGCCGCGGAGTCCATCCAGTGGGTCATCATCGGTCGGGCGCTGCAGGGCAGCGGTGCGGTGGCCGCGGCCATCACTGCACTTGCAGCGGACCTGACCCGCGAATCCGTGCGCACTCGCGCCATGGCGGCCATCGGCGTCAGCGTGGCGCTGTCCTTCGCGGCCGCACTGGTGCTGGGACCTGTGCTCGGCAACCTGATGGGCGTTGCCGGTATATTCTGGCTCACCGGGGGCCTCGCGCTGCTCGGGATGGCGCTATTGGCCGGGGTAGTGCCGTCGCCGGCGAGCTCGGCAATCCACCGCGACGCCCAGCCGGTGCTGGTCCAGCTCGGCGGGGTGCTGCGCGATGGCCAACTCTTGCGCCTCGACACAGGTGTCTTTCTACTGCACCTGACCATGGTGAGCCTGTTCGTGGTGCTGCCGCTGTCGCTCAACGACACGGGCCTGGCGGCCGCGCGTCACTGGCAGCTGTATCTACCCGTGGTGCTGGCGGCCATCCTGCTGATGGTCCCCTTTATCATCGCCGCGGAGCAGGGCGCGCGGGTGCGGGGGGTGCTGCTGGGCTCCGCGGCGGCGCTGCTGGTGGCGCTGCTCGGGTTCGCGCTGCTGCACAACTCGCTGTGGGCGCTGGCGCTGCTGTTGACGGTCATGTTTACGGTCTTCAACCTGCTGGAGGCCGTGTTGCCATCGCTGGTGTCCAAGGTGGCCAGTGCCGGCGCCAAGGGGACGGCCATGGGCGTCTTCTCCAGCGCGCAGTTTGTCGGCGCCTTTCTCGGGGGCTTGCTCGGCGGCTTGGCGCACGAGCGCCTGGGTCCGGAGGCGGTGTACCTGGTGGGCGCCGGCGCAGCCTGCGCCTGGCTGCTGGTGGCAGCGACCCTGCGCCCGCCACGACAGCTCACGCTGCACCTACTGCCGATGGCCGAGCTGCCGGCGGCGGCGCTGCCGGGCCTGCGCGAGCGGCTGCTGGCGGTGCCGGGCGTGGAGGAGGCCGTGATCGCCCTGGATGAGGGCGTCGCCCACCTGAAAGTGGACAATCACCGCGTCGATTGGGCAAGATTACAGGCCGCCGCGACGGGCGCCTGATTCCGGCGAGGCTTGCTGCTCCGCTCGGGTCGCCGACGTCCGCCGGCCGTCCCTCGTGCAGCATCGCGTTCCGGAGGCTACGAATGGCACGCAGCGGCATCAACAAGGTCATCCTGATCGGCAACCTGGGGGCCGATCCCGAGGTCCGCTACATGCCAAGTGGCACGGCGGTTGCCGGGTTGCGGCTGGCCACCAGCGAGAGCTGGAAGGACAAGACCACCGGCGAGCCTCAAGAGCGCACCGAATGGCACCGGGTTTCCATCTTCGGCAGGCTCGGGGAGATCGCCGGCCAGTATCTGCGTAAGGGGTCCAAGGTCTATATCGAAGGCAAGCTGCGCACCCGAAAATGGCAGGGGCAGGATGGTGTGGATCGCTACACTACCGAGGTCGTGGTGGACATCGAGGGCACCATGCAAATGCTCGACAGCCGCGGCGCCGGCGGCCAGGGCGCCGGCCAAGGCCCGAGTTATGGCACCGCACCGCATCAGGCCGCACCCCACCAACCGGCACCGCAGCAAGCCGTATCGCAGCAACCGGTTACCCCCGATGCCGACGCCGGCGGCGCACCGGCGCGCCCTCCCGCGGCTCCCGAGGGCGGCTTCCCGGGCGACTCGGGCTTCGACGACGATATTCCCTTCTGAGCCCGCGCCCAAGGCACCGCCTGCCCCGGCGGCGGCGAGCGGCGAGCTGGTGCCGCCACGCCCTCGGCCCTCCACGACACTCTGAGGTACATTGAAGCGCCATGTCCGACGTCGCACGCATTCTCCTTATCGGCTCCGACGGACAGGTGGGCCGGGAGCTGCGCAGGACCCTCGCGCCGGTGGGGCAGGTGATCGCCGCGTCCATGGCCGGGCAGGCGGGCCCGGCGATCGACTTGCTGGATGCATCCTCGGTGCGGCGGGTGTTCAACGACACGGGTCCGGATGCCGTCGTCAATGCCGCTGCCTACACCGCGGTGGACAAGGCCGAGAGCGAGCCGGAACTGGCCCGTGCCATCAACGCGGACGCGGTTCGCGTGCTGGCGGACCTGTGCGCCGGCGCCGGTGTCCCGGTGCTGCATTACTCCACCGATTTCGTCTTTTCGGGACAGTCGGACCGTCCCTACCGGGAGGACGACGAGCCAGAGCCGCTCAGTGTGTATGGCGAGACCAAGCGGGCCGGTGAGCTGGCGCTGCTCGATTCCGCCGCGGACGCGCTGGTGCTGCGCACCGCCTGGCTCTATGGGGTGCGCGGGCGCAACTTTCTCCTCACCATGCGCAGCCTGTTCCACGAGCGCGCGGAGCTGCGCGTCGTGGACGATCAGGTGGGCACGCCCACCTGGAGTCGCTTACTGGCTGAGGTGACGGCACAGGTGCTGCACGCAGTGCTCACCGGGGCTGTGGACATCAAGCAGGTGAGGGGCCTGTATCACGTCACCAGCTCCGGCGCCGTGTCCTGGTTCGGCTTCGCGAGCGCCATCCAGGAAGCCATCTGCAGCACTTGCGAGCTGATTCCGATCCCCACGACCGAGTACCCGGCCCCCGCCCCGCGCCCCGCCTATTCGGTGCTGGACACCACCAAGCTGCGGGCCACCTTCGGCTTGACGCTGCCGGATTGGCGCCAATCGCTGGCGCTGTGCATGGAGGACTTGCCGCCTAGCA
>JANQFI010000238.1 GCA_028277905.1 Chromatiaceae bacterium
CCCTGATGAGCCCGCGTGCGCATAGCCCGTCTCCGCAACAAACCGGCCGTACTGCGCGTTGCTCACCGCATACACCCCGATCCAATACCCGGACAGCTCCACCCGGTGCTTCGGACGGTCGTCCCTTTCTCCGTCCCCCATCTCGAACTCCCCGGGCGGCACGTACACCAGCACGCTCCCGTCCTTGGCGTTGACCGCAAGCGGCGGCGGACAGCCCTCGTCGATCCAATCCAGGGTGCTGTAGCGGGGGGTTGTATGGTCTTGTCTTGCCATGTCGGATTCCCGGCGCCTTGGGTCTGCGCCTCTCTGTCGGTTAGGTGTGGGCACAGGTCATGCCCGCGCCAGGATGGGCGTCTCCCACTGAGCGCGCTGACCTCAAAGCGCCTCACACACCACCAGCTCGATCTCGCCGTTCTCCAGCACCCGCTCTTCCTCGATGATCAAGCCGTGCTCCAGCACCTGCTGCTTGACGGTCAGGTGCGCATAGGTCCGATTCAGCGCTCGCGCGAAGTCCTGCTCGCGAATGTCGGTGTTGCCCTGCACGCCCCACCAGTCGGCGCAGACATCGTAGGTTTCGTCCGCCTGGCGCTGAAAGCCGATGTCGTACTCGCTGCCGGTGTCGACGACGACCTGACCGTACTCCGTGTTGCCCATGTAGCCGCGGATCGGGATGCGCTCGCCGATCTGGTAGCGGTAATGCAGCTGCTTGAGGGTGTCCTGCAGTATGGCGAGGTCGCGGATGCGGGTCTGGACTTTGGTGAAGTGGGACATTGGGTTGCTCCAGGATTGAGTTTGGGGTTTGGGGTAGATCGTCCGTCGATTCCCCCTCTCCCCCCGGCCCCTCCCCCGCGAGGGGGGAGGGGAGCGTTCTAGTTGAGGTGGGCGTGTGGGATGTTTGATCACTAAGGCGATCGCCGGAAATTCTCATGCCAGATGGCGACGGATTGGCGTCTGCCTTCAAGGAGCACCGGCAGGAGCATAGCTGCCCTATGTGACTGCTGGCGCGACGCAGAAGGCGGGCGTCAAGACAAGCCAGGTGGGATGAGAATCGACAGAAATCGCCTAAGTCCATGTCCTTCATCGGTGCGGCGCCGAGCAGCACCTCGTCGCCCGACGCCTTGTTGCTGAGCATGAGGGCGCCGACAAAGCACGAGCGGTCCTGGAACGCGACCTCGATGGGGCCGACGTCGGGCACCCGTTGGCGGCGTCCGGCGGCGACCGAGACCTCCCGCTTAGACTCGGTGTCCAGCTCCAGTTGCAGCGCGACATGCTCCGGGATGCAGGGCATCAGCGCACCGGAATCCGCGAGCGCGCTTAGGCGCACGGGACGCAACGCCGGTTTGCAGGGATTGCTCAACTCCAGCTCTGCGAATAAATGCCCCATCGGTCGCCCTCAAATCTCATGCTCGATCAACGCTACGGCCCAGCGAGCAGCAAACCCGCGCCCACTCGCCTCCCCCCCTCGCGGGGGAGGGGCCGGGGGAGAAGGGGAAAGGCGGCGAGTTGTCACGCCTGCCGCGCATACTCCCCAGCCCACCGCCTCAGCCCTTCAATCTGCTTCCGCCTTGCCTCGCTCAGCGGCGTCGTCTCATCCAACGCCCGGCGAATGTCATCATCGCTCAGCTCCCTCTCTCCCTCATCGAAGGCGCAGTAAAGCCCGCTGACGATGGCCTCCTCGATCTCCGCACCGGAGTAACCCTCGCTGGCCGCGGCGATGGCGTCCAGGTCGAACGCGCCCAACTCGCGCCCGCGCCGACGCAGATGGATCTCCGCGATGCCACGCCGCGCCTCGGCGTCGGGCAGGTCGACGAAGAACAGCTCGTCGAAGCGGCCCTTGCGGGTCAGCTCCTTCGGCAGCCGGTCGATGGCGTTCGCCGTCGCGGCGATGAACACCGGCGCCTGGCGGTCCTCCAGCCAAGTCAGAAAACTGCCGAACAGCCGCTGCGAGACGCCGCTGTCGCGGGCCTGGCCGAGGCCGCTGAAGGCCTTCTCCAGCTCGTCGATCCACAGGATGCAGGGGCTCACCGCCTCGGCGGTGGCCAGCGCCCGGCGCAGCCGGCCCTCGGACTCGCCGACGATGGAGCCGTAGACGCGGCCCAGATCCAACCGCAGCAACGGCACGGCCCAGTCCGCGGCCAGCGCCTTGGCGGTGAGGCTCTTGCCGCAGCCGGGCACGCCCAGCAGCACCACGCCGCGGGGCGGGCGCAGGCCGAAGCGGCGCCCGGCGGCCTCGAAGGCGCGGCGGCGCTTGCCGAACCAGGCCTTCAGCCGCTCCAACCCGCCGATGTCGTCGAAGCCCAACTCCGGGCGCCAGAACTCCAACACGCCCTCCTTGCGCACCGTCTGCTCCTTTTCGCGCAGCACCTCCGCGACGGCGGCGCGGTCCAGGGCCGTGTGGTTCAGGGCGGCGCGGGTCAGCACCCGCTCCGCCTCCCGCTCGGTGAGCCCGAGCACGGCCTGGGCGAGCTGCTCGCGCAACGGTCCGGCGGGCGGTTCGACCTGCTCCTTCTCCGCAACACGGGTCACCAGGGCCTCCAGCTCCGACAGCTGCGGCGGCGGGTAGAACAGCAGCGTCGCATCCGAGGCCAGCTCCTGCGGGATGGACGCCGACGGCCCGACGAACACCAGGCTCTTGCGTGCCCGCTTCACGGTCCACACCGCGTCGCGGATCAGCCGCACGCTCACCGGCGTGAAGTGCCGGTGCATGTCCAGGAAGCAGTAGATCGCCTCCTCCGGCCCCTGAAAAACCTGCTCCAGCGCCTGCAGCGGATCACCGACCGTGCGCGGGTCCACCAGGGCCTCGTCGCCATCGCGCAGGCCGCGGCTGGCGCTCCAGACGTACAGACCGATGGGTCGCTTCTCGGACATGGCCTCGCGCACCTTGCGCAACGAGGCCAGCACCCGCTCCTCCTCGAAGGTCTGCAGGCACAGCAGCGGGAAGTGGGCGCGCAGGTGCACCTCGATCTGCCCCTCCACATGGTTTACCAGCGCGCCGTGGCGCTGCGCCGCGCGCAGGTCGGCCACCAGCTCGGCGGCGGTCTGGTAGCGGCGCTCCGGGTCCTTCTCCAGCACCTTGGCGATGACCCGGGCCAGGCGCGGGTCGAAGTCGCCGGCGTCCAGCCCGCTCAGGTCCGGCGCCTCGTACAGCACCTGCCGCAGCAGGCTGCCCTCGTCCCTGGCCGGGAACGGCAGCGTGTTGGTGAGCAGCTGGTAGAGCGTGATGCCGAGCCCCCACAGGTCCGCGTTGAGCCCGGCGGAGCCCTCGAACTGCTCCGGCGCCATGTAGGCCACGGAGCCGACACGGGTGGTGGCGCGGTACTGGGAGTGGCTCATCAGCCGCGCCAGGCCGAAGTCCAGCACCTTCACCGCGCCGTCTTCCCGCAGCATCAGGTTGCCCGGCTTGATGTCGCGGTGGATCGCGAGCCCCTCATGGGCGTAGTCCAGCGCCTCGCCCACCTGGCGCACGATGTCGATGACCTGCTCCAGCGGTTGCGGCCCCTGCGCGCGCAGCACCTCCGCCAAGGTACGGCCCTCCACCAGCTCCATCACCGCAAACAGGCAGCCGCGGGCCTCGGCTAGGCCGTACTCCCGGACGATGCCCGGATGCGTCAGCGCCTGCACCACGCGGAGCTCATTGCGCAGCAGCGCGCGGGCCTCCTGGTCCTGGGCATGGGGCACGCAGACCGCCACCCGCTCCGGCCAGCCGTTGGCCGCCGCGGCCAGGTTGCGCGCGGCGTAGACCGTCTTGAAGCCGCCGCGCCCGAGCAGTTGCTCGATCTCGAAGTCGCCGAGACGCTCGCCGGGGCGTACCGATGTGTCCAGGGTCATGGCTGCTGTGCCTCTTCGCCGCGCGTCGGTGTGCTCAGTCCGCCTCGGCGGGCCGCTTCGGCTCCCGCAGCGAGGATTCCGTGAGCCGGCGCTGTTCCTCCAGCCAGGTGTCGATGTCCGCCTTGCGGAAGCGCCAGGCGCTGCCGATCTTGATGCCCGGCAGCTTGCCCCTCTGGGCGTAGCCGTAGAGGGTCTTCTCGGCGATCTTCAGGTACGCCGAGAGGTCTTGAAGGGTCAGGATGTCGTCTTCGTCGGGCATGGTCTATGGTTCTCGGTTGCGGGGGGCAGCGCGCGGGTCAATACATCTCCAGCCGGCGCTCGCCGCGAATGTCGTCGACGCGCACCGCGTCGTCCGCGCGGGCGCTGGAGGCGTTGCGCGCCTGCCCGCTGGTGACCAGCTGGCGCAGCGCCTCGATGCGCTCGCGGTGGGATTGGGCCAGCGGCACCATGGCGCCGGCGGCCTTGAGGAGGTCCTCGGTCTCCAGCTGGCGCTCGCCGTCCAGGAAGGGCGCGAACATGGCCTCGTTGACCATGGCCTCCAGCTCGGCGCCGACGAAGCCCTCGGTGGCCTTCGCCACGGCGGGCAGGTCGAAGTCGTCGCGCACCATGGTCATGCCGCGCCGGCGCAGATGCACCTCCAGAATCTGCTCGCGCTCCAGGCGCGTCGGCAGGTCCAGGAAGAACAGCTCGTCGAAGCGGCCCTTGCGCAGGAACTCCGGCGGCAGCCGCGAGACGTCGTTGGCGGTGGCGAAGACGAACACCGGGTGCTGCTTTTCCTGCATCCAGGTCAGAAAGGTCGCCAGCACCCGGCTCGCGGTGTCGCTGCTGGCGCCGAAGGCCTTCTCGATCTCGTCCACCCAGAGCACGCAGGGGGCGATGACCTCGGCGATCTGCATGGCCTCGCGGATGTTGCGCTCGGAGCTGCCGAGCAGCCCGCCGAACACCGCGCCCATGTCGAGCCGCAGCAGCGGCATGCGCCACATGCCGGCGGCCACCTTGGCGCACAGGCTCTTGCCGGTGCCGGGGATGCCCACCAGCGCCACGCCCTTGGGCTCGTCCAGCGGAAAGCGGCGCGCCTCCTCGGTGAAGGCGCGCACGCGCTTGCCGAGCCACTCCTTCAGCGCATCCAGCCCGCCGAGCCGGCTCTCGCTCTCCAAATGCGGGTAGAGCTCCAGCGCCCCGCTCTCGCGGATGATGGCGCGCTTCTCGTCGGTAATGAGATCGATACAGGTCTCGTCCAGGCCGGTCGGTCGGCTCACCACGGCCTTGCGGAAGACCCGCTCCGCCTGGGTGCTGCCGAGCCCCAGTGCCGCGCGCACCAGCTTGTCCCGCACCGGCCCGGCCAGCCGGTCCAGCGCGCCGGTGCCGCCCAGGCTGTGCTCCAGCAGGGCGTCTATCTCCTGCGCGTCTGGCTTCGCCAGCTCCAGCACCGGGATATCCTGCTTCAGCTCGGTGGGCAGGTTCGGCTCCGGCGTGGTGATCAGCAGGTTCTTGCGCGGCGCGCTCGACGGTAGCGTGGCAACTAAGTTGCGCAGCCCGCGGATGACCCCGCGTTTGGCCTCCCAGACCTGGTGGAAGTCCTTCAGCACGAAGGTCGCCTGGCCCTGGTAGTCCCGGATCATCCGCAGGATGGTATCCGGCGTCGCCTGCTGCTTGACGTCGAAGGGCGCCGCCGCCCGCTTCAGGCAGGTGAACTGATCGGCGATGTCCCAGGTGTAGAGCCCCTCGCCTTCTGGACAGTGCCGACCCCTGGCCCACGCGGTCAGCTCCCGCAGCAGCCGCGGCTCCTCCGGCGTTACCAGATTCAGCACCGCGATGCGGGCGTCCAGGTGCAGCTTCAGCTCGTCGATGAATGCCATGGAAGTCTCCGGTCAGCTGGTCGATGCGCGGTTGCGGGTCGTCGCGACGGGTGGCGGCTCGGGTCGACCGAGGGCCTGCCAGATCGTCTGCAACACCCCATTCGGGTTGGCCATCGCGTCGTTGTTCCAGAACCGCAACACCCGGAAGCCCTCGCGCTCCAGGAACGCGGTCCGCTCGGCGTCGTGCGCCGCCTGCGTCGGCTCGGCGTGATGCCCGCCGTCCAGCTCCACCACTAGACGCCGGTCGAAGCAGACGAAGTCCGCGATGTACGGGCCGATGGGCGCCTGGCGGCGGAAGTGCACGCCCAGGGCGTTCCGGCGCAGGCGCTGCCAGAGCAGGCGCTCGGCGTCCGTCATGTTGCGGCGCAGGCGGCGGGCGTTGGTTAGGGTTTGGTTAGGCATTCTCCCCCCCCTCCCAGCCTCCCCCCACAAGGGGGGAGGAGCCACTGCTCGCTGCCGTCTGGCGACGGCAGCATCGCCGCTGGGAGCGGCATCCCTCTGAGGGCAGCATCACGGCTGGGGTCTGTACTCTGGTCGTGCAAGACCAACCGTGCCGGCGCCCCAGCCAGACCAGGCGCAAAGCCCCAACAGCACGCCGCACCACTCCACTCCCCTCCCCCCTCGTGGGGGAGGGGCCGGGGGAGGGGGCGCTCGGCGCGCTGCCGCGCAACGGCATGGGGCAGGACGGGTTCACGACGGGACAAGACCGGAAGCTGTCCTCACGAGGCGAAACCCCAGGTTGTCGATGCGGAGGCCGGGGTCGTCCCAGCCGCGGTACGCGCCCCGGAAGTACGCCGGATCGACGAACCACCAGCCCCCGCCACGGCTGACGCGGTCCGAGCCCCCAGACGGCCCCTCGGGGTCCCGCACCGGCGAATGCCTGTAGTACCCCCCGTCGTACCAGTCCCG
>JANQFI010000203.1 GCA_028277905.1 Chromatiaceae bacterium
CCCGCCTTCTGCGTCGCGGCAGCGGGCACAGAGCTCGACTATGCGCCCGCTGCCGCTCCTTGAAGGCGAGCGAAAATCCTGCGCCATTCGGTCTGTTTGTCTCCGGCAATCGCCTTGACCTGCAAGTCGCCATGGTCAGGCCAACACCGCCGGCGTGGCCCGTGCATCATTGTAAATGAGAACGAGTCTCATTATACTGATCTCGACGTCCAGACCCTGTCCACCGCCGCAGGCGCCGCCAACCATCGCCTGCCGGCTCCACATGGGAGCAGACCATGGCCTCAATCGGTATCTTCTTCGCGTCCGAGACCGGCAACACTGCCGAGATCGCCCGGCTGATCCAGCAGCAGTATCTGCCGGCGGGTGCCGCCGACCTCTACGACCTGGAGATCGCCGACGCGGCGGACGTGGACGCCTACGACAGCCTGATCTTCGGCACCTCTACCATGGGCTGTGGCGATTATCCGACCTCGTTGGAGGCATTCTTGCCGGAGTTTGACGAGATCGACCTCAGCGGCAAGACCGTGGCCCTGTTCGGACTCGGCGATCAGTACGGTTACCCCGGCGAGCTCGCCGACGCGCTCGGCATGCTTTATGAGGAGCTGCGCGCACGAGGCGCCGAGCTCGTCGGCTTCTGGCCCACGGTAGGCTACGACTTCGAGGCATCCCGGGCGGATCTCGGCGACGGCTATTTCTGCGGCCTGGTCTTGGACCAGGACAACCAGCCGCAGCTGACGCCCCACCGGCTGTCCGCCTGGGTCGAGGCGATCCGCGGCGATCTGCAGGCCGACCGCGCCCCCATCGAGCCACTGGCCCAGCCACTGGTCGAGCCACTGCGGCCGGCGCCGAGTCGGTCCGTCGCGGCAGCCTCCAGCCGCCGCGCCGCCTGAGTCCCCAACCGGGTCCCCAACCGGGTCCCCGACTGAGCCCCCAGCTGAGCCCCCGCCTCGGCCCAGGAGTCCGGCCCATGACGCAACGACGACTCTTCTGCTTCGGCCTCGGTTACACGGGCCTGCGTGTGGCCCGCGCCGCGCAAGCCTGCGGCTGGCGCGTCGCCGGCACCTGCCGGGATACAGCCAAGGCCGAGGCGCTGCGCAACCAGGGCATCGAGGCCCATCGCTTCGATGGCGAGCACCCGCTGGTGGATCCGGCCGCGGCGCTGGCGGGCACCACGCACCTGCTCTGTTCGGTGCCGCCGGATGCAGAGTCCGATCCCGTGCTGCGGCTGCACCTCGCCGATATCGCCGGGCTGTCGGAGCCGCCGGCCTGGCTCGGCCTGTTGTCGAGCACGGGCGTCTACGGCGACTGCGATGGCGCCTGGATCGACGAGAACCATCCTGCGCGTCCCGCCACCGACGACAATCGCCGGCGCCTGCGGGCCGAGCGCGCCTGGCTCAGCCTAGGCGTGCAGCTGGCACGGCCGGTGGCGGTGTTCAGACTGCCGGGCATCTACGGACCCGAGGGTCGCAACGTCATCGAGGCGCTGATCGCCGGGCGTGCACGGCGCATCGTCAAGCCGGGGCAGGTCTTCAATCGGATCCACGTGGACGACCTGGTGGCGACGCTGCTCGCGTCGATGGAGCAGGACCTCCGGCCGCGAAACGGCGGTGCCCGCCTGTACAACGTCTGTGATGACGAGCCTGCACCGTCCGAGGAGGTGCTGCTGTACGCGGCCGACCTGATCGGCGTCGAGCCGCCACCGGCGGAGTCCTTCACCACCGCACCGCTGTCCGGCTTCGCACGCCACTTCTACGCCGAGAGCCGCCGCATCCACAACGAGCGCATCAAGCGCGAGCTGGGCGTCACCCTGCGTTACCCGACCTACCGCGACGGATTGCACGCCATCGCCGGAAAGCCGCCGAATTCCGGGCGCAACCCCTTACCCGAGCGCGGCGGTGACACGGCTCCCAGGGCCTGACGCGCAAGCCGCCAGCAATGCGACATCCGCCCTGTGGCTTCGCAGGACGGCACCGGCGAGGCGGCCATCGCCAATCCGCCAGTCGGACCAACTGGCGCAGCGCGAGCGCGAAGCCGCGGACATCCACATCGATGCCCTGAACGCCTTCCGCGAGGACCCTTCCGCACTGAACATGGGGTGATCTGCCGGTTGCATCTCGGTTACGAATGCGTATCATTTGCACTATCGTCGAGCGACGGCTAGCATCATGACGGCTTGGCGCTACCGACTTGACTAATCCCAGGGATGGCACTTGCTCGGCATCGTGCTTGAGGGAGCGCCGATCGGCAGCGTTGCCGAGGGGGCATTCTGTCCCACTACAGGCGCTGAGCTTCTCAGCGGTCAACCTCATCGAGGGGAGCAGTTATGACGCCGTGGTCGAGGGATTCGATGACGCCGGCGCCTTCGCCGAAGTCTTTGCTGCCGTGGATATCTTCAACGGCACAGGTGCCGACGTCGAGATCGACTTCGCGTACCTGTTTTCGATCGAGGCTTTCGCACAGCGTGATGGTAGAAAGAGCTCAGACGCCCTGTCTGATGCCTCTTTTGCGTTGGACGTCATCGGGACCCTTATCTCCGGTCCGTCGTCGGACTTCGCTCTCGTCGAGGCCGACGCCATCTCTGGGCCTGAAAGCGATTTCTTCTTGAACGATGATGTCTTCACGCTGCTGTTGGTGCCAGACGAGACCGCGTCTATCGACCTTGACGTCATCGCTTCAGGCGTCTCGGTCCCTGTCCCATCGGTTCCCGCATTGACGGCATTGGGCCTCGGCATCATTGGCATTCGGCGCCGGCTCGTCTGAAGCCGGCACCGGGGCGGGGCGGGCGCCCTTGCACTCGCTGCCGCAGGCAAGCAGCGTTCGCCCCCGCATTGACCTACCCCTGTCACCCTAGCTGCTCGACCTCGAAGGCGATCAGGGTACGCTCCTTGCGGCTGAATTCGACGCCGATCAGGTGGATCGGCTCGCCCATGCCGCGATACTTGTCCGCATAGCCCCGGTCCTTGATCTGCTGCAAGGCGCGGCCTTCCGGGGTAAGCTCGACCACTTTGAATTCGAACAGATAGACTTGGCCATTGAAGCGCAGCGCCATATCCAGGCGCCCGGCGTTGCTGCTGTCCTCCGGGATCACATCGAGGCCCAAGGCGGCGAAGTAGGTATAGAAAATCCCGGCATAGTAGCCCTCGTAGCGCGCGATGCTGTTGCTCGTGTACCAGGCCCCGGGAATGCCGTCGAACAAGGCCTTGAATAGGGTATGGATGCCGTCGAAGTCGTTGGCGAGCAGCAGCTCGTACAGGCGGCTCGGGCGCAGCGCCGGGTCCTGCGGCACAGGTGCCAGCCGTTCCAGCAGCGCGCCCGTGAGGCTGGCGTAGACCTCCAGGTTCGGCCAGCGCAGACGGTACTCGATCAGCGCCCCGAGCTGGCGCACCTGGTCGATGGTCAGGTAGCCGGTCTGGAACAACAACGCCTCGGTGGCGATATGGTCCACGTCGAAGGCCGAGAGCAACGCCTCGCTGGCGAGCAGTTGGCCGAGCCGCGGGAGGAAGACGCCGCGCTCGGTGAGCAGGTCCACGAGGAAGGTCGGCGTGGCGGTCTCGAACCACCAGGGGCGGAATTGGCGCTCCTGCAACAGGAGCAGCACGTCGAACGGGTTGTACACCGCCTCGCCGGTCCAGTTGTAGCCGTCGTACCAGGCGCGGATCTGATCCCGGTCCAGACCCTCCAGCTCCGGTCCAAAGATCGCGTCCAGGTCGGCCTCCGTGTAACCGCAGACCGCCGAGTACTCACGCGAAACGGTGATGTCGCGCAGATTGTTGAGTCCAGAGAACAGGCTGACCTTGCTGAACTTGGACACGCCCGTCAGGAACGCAAAGCGGATGTCCGCGTCGGCGCCCTTGATGACGGAATAGAGGTTGCGCAGGCCGTCGCGCATGGCGCGGGCGACCTCGGCATCGGGCAGGTTGTCGAGGATCGGCTTGTCGTACTCGTCGACCAGCACGACAACGCGTTCGCCATGGCGGGCGTGGGCGAGGCGGATCAGCTCGCCAAATCTGGTCGCAACGCTCGAATCATCCGGTAGCTCGATGCCGAGGCGCTCGGCGTTGAGGTGCAGCAGCTTATCGGTGCGGGCATCCAGCTCGGCGCGGTCGCGCAGCACGCCCTCGGCGAAGCTCAAGCGCACGACCGGAAAGCGCCGGCCCCAATCCCAGCGCGGATGGACCGCGAGCCCCTCGAACAGCGGCTCGTTGGCCTCGAACAGCTCTGCGAGCGTGTCCAGGAACAGCGACTTGCCGAACCGACGCGGACGCGACAGGAAATAGTACTTGCCCTGCTCGATCAGGCGCAGCGCAAAGGCGGTCTTGTCGACGTAGTAGCAGTTGTCCTCAATGATTTGGCGGAAGGTCTGGATACCGATGGGGAGCTGCTTGCGGGGCATTGCCATGGTCTTGGGCCAAGCACTGATCGCATTCCAGTCTAGCGGATCGGCAGCCGTTCTCCATGCCTGGACCCAGGCCGGCCACAGATCGGATCCAGCCATCCTAGGGCAAGAGGTGCCGACCGCAGCGGGACGCTTGGTAACGCCGCGCAACAATCCGCGTCCGAGCAGACCAGCCACGGATCCGTGCCTAGGCGCGCTTCGGCCCGGCTATGCCGTCCTCCACGATGAAGCTCGCCAAGGTCTCGCAGTGGGCATCGCGCCGACGCACGTCCGTGACGGCGCGCAGCTCCGCTGTCAAGCGCGCGGGCGTCAGGCTGAGGCGCAGATAACCCCGGTGCTCGCCGGTGGCGTAGTGGATGTGCCGATTCTCGCGCAGCACCGCCTGGATGCGCGCCTCCGGCGGCGGCTGGGAGCTGATCGAGGTACCGACGAACTCACTGGCAACGGCGCGTGCGCGCTCGTCCGCGAAGTCCGGCTTCAGGTCTGTGACCCAGAAGGAGTGCACGTCGCCGCCGAGCACGACGGGGTTCGCGCAGACGCCCTCGGCGAAGAGGTCCAGCAGGCGCCGCCGCGCGGCGGGGTAGCCGTCCCAGCCGTCGGAGTAGAACAGCTCGCCTTGCCCTTCCTGACCGTCCGCCTGCGCCATCAGCGTCTGCTGGCCAAGCAGGTTCCAACGGGCGCCAGAGCCGCGCAGGCCGGCGGCGAGCCAGCGCTCTTGCCGCTCGCCCAGCAGCGTCGCCTCTGGGCTCAGCCGCGAGGTGCATTGGTCGGTGATGAAGTTGGCGCCGGCGCGGCCCGGCTTCGGGCAGGGCTGCGGGCTGCGGTACTGGCGGTCGTCTAGCATGTGCAGGGTCGCCAGCCGGCCGTAGTCGAGGCGGGTGTGGATGCGCATGTGCGGGCCGAACGGAACCATGGCTCGCGGCAGCGGCATGTGCTCGTAGTAGGCGCGATAGGCCGCCGCGCGGCGCGCCAGGAACCAGGCGGGCTCGTCGTCGTCCTGCGAGATGTCGTCGGCGTAGTCGTTGTCCACCTCGTGGTCGTCCCAGACCACGAGCCAGGGACAGCTCGCATGCGCCGCCTTCAGGTCCGGATCGGACTTGTAGAGCGCGTAGTGGCGGCGATAGTCATCCAGCGTCACCGGCTCCTGCACGCCTTGCGAGCGCACCTGGCCCCTGCCCCAGGACGCCTCGTAGATGTAGTCACCCAAGTGCAGGAAGAGATCCAGCCCATCCGCTGCCACATGCCGGTAAGCCGCATAGAAGCCCTGCGCATAGTGCTGGCAGGAGCCGACACCGATGCGCATCCGCTGCGGCATCTGCCCCCGCGGCGGCGCGGTGCGGGTGTGGCCTATGGGGCTTGTGGCGCCACCGGCATGGAAGCGATACCAGTAGTCGCGGCCCGGCTCCAGCGCGTAGGGCTCCACATGCACCGAGTGCGCCCAGTCCGGCGTGGCATAGGCGGTGCCGGAGGCGGCGGTGTCCCGGAATCCCGCGTCCCGAGCGACCTCCCAACGCACGGATACACTCGCCGGCGGCATACCGCCGGCTGGCGCCAGCGGCGCCGGTGCGAGCCGCGTCCAGAGCACCATGCCGTCCGGGCGCGGGTAACCTGACGCGACACCGAGCGTGAAGGGATCGCCCGCGAAGTCGGGCCTGGCAAGCAGGGGGGCGGCGACGCCGGCGAGCGGCAGGCATGCCAGGGCTCGCAGCAGATCGCGTCTGGTCCAGCCGAGATTCGGTTGCATCGCTGTTCCTCCAGGAAGGTCGAGTAGCCACGACAGTACCTAGCCGATGTTGCCTTATGACCTGATCGCGGACATCCTGGTTGTTGCCGAAATGCGCCATGATTTCGGCTTCTGCGTGTTCTGAGGGCGCGCATGGTACGACAACTGTCTCGCCTGCCGCTGACCCGGCCGCCGCGTGCTCTGACGCCCTTCCCTACAGCGAGGATTCGGCCTTGAAACCGGAGACTATCCTGCTCGTCGCCCACGGTGCCCGCGATCCGGACAACAAGGGCAACTTCGAAGTGGAGGCCTTCGCCAAGCTTTGGCGCGAGCGCCATCCGGACGCGCGCATCCTGGTGTGCTGGATCGAGCACGCACCGACGCTGCTGGACGAGGGCTTGGACCAGGCCGTGGCGGCACTCGGCGAGCGGACCGGCCGCGTGCTCGTGCTGCCGCTGATCCTGAACGCCGCGAGCCACGTGAAGAGCGACATCCCGACCGCGCTCGCCGCCGCGCGCGACCGGCATCCGCAGGTAGAATTCCGCTCTGGGCATCACCTGGGTACGACGCCCCAGCTGCTGAAGGCACTGCGGCATCGGCTGCATCAGACGATGGTCGCGCTGGCGATGCCGGACCCGCGCACGACCGGGGTCGTGCTGCTGGCCCGCGGGGCGTCGGACATGGAGGCCACGGGCGAGGTGGCGAAGATGGCCCATTGGCTGTTCGAGACCACGGCGCACGAGCTGGTGATGCCGGCGTTCACCGACATCTGCTATCCCCGGTTGGAGCAGGTGGTGCAGCGCCTCGATACCTTGGGCGCCTGCCAGATCATCGTGCTGCCTTACTATCTTTTCACCGGCCGGCTCATGAACCGCATCGACCGGCAGGTCGCGCGGCTCAAGACGCAATATCCGACGCGGGCCGTCGAGCGGGCCGGCTATATCGGCGGCCACGAACAGCTGCTGGATCTGCTCGACCTGCGCCTGAAGCAAGTCCGCGAAGTCACTGCGCTGATGCCCTTTGAGGAGTGCGCGCCGGCGCTCGCCGCAGAGCAAGCGCGTCGGCCCGGGCATGAGCATGGGCCTCGGCATGGTCAGCGCGGGCATGCCGGCGATGCACAGGGATGCTGATCCGCATGGCCCAAGGGGACCCGGGCGCGCAAGCGGGGCTCGAGCCCGCTGCTGGCCGCCCTGCATTGCCTGCTCGACCTAGCGGGCGAAGCGGCGGATGAGCAGGCGAGCTCCGGCCGCTGAGCCCCTGCAGAGAGCTGAGGCCGTGATCGATCCTTGCCACATCGTCGGCGTGCTGGACAATGGCGCCGCAGGCCTGACGCCGGAGGCGCTGGCGCGGGTACGCGAGGCCCGGGTCGTCATCGGCGGCACCCGGCTGCTGGGATTACTCGCCGCGGAGATCGCGCCGGCTGCCGCGACCCTGGACTTGACCGGCAGGCTCGGCGAGGTACCGGGTTGGATCGAGCAGGCGCGCGCCTCGGGACACCGCGTGGTAGTACTCGCCACCGGGGACCCGCTGTGTCACGGCATCGGCGCCTGGCTCGCCGGGCGGCTGCCCGCCGGCAGCTGGGCGGTGCTGCCAAACCTCTCCACCGTGCAGCTCGCCTGCGCTCGACTCGGGCTGCCGTGGCACGACCTGCCCATGCTGTCCGTGCACCGGCAAGATGGGGGCGAATGGAACCCCGGCGCCGGCCCGGAGCACGGCCTGCACCCGCTGCTGCAGGCGCTGCAGCGGCTGGACCGACTCGCCGTGCTGACCAGTCCGGCGAATTCTCCGGACCGCATCGCGCGGATGCTGGTGGCGGAAGGTCTGGAGCGGGATTGGCGTCTTACCGTCGCGGAGCGGTTGTTGCGGGAGGACGAGCGTATCCTTGCGGATCTGACCGCCATGGCGGCGGCCGGGCAGCGCTTCGCCGAGCCCAATGTGCTGCTGCTGCGGCGCGATGCCCGCCATTGCGACGGTCAGGGGCCGGATGCTCAGGACCCCGATGCGCAGGCCCCCGATGCCCGCGGGCCCGATGCCCAGACCGGACCCGACGCGGTGCCGGCACGGCCGGGCCGGCTGTTCGGCGTCTCACTCGGCCCCGGCGATCCGCGGCTCATCACCCGCCGCGCCTGGGGGCTGCTGCAGCGCCGGGATACGCACTGGGCCTATCCGGTAAGCGGCTCGGCACGCCAGAGCTTCGCGCTGGAGATTGCCCGGGCGGCGGGGCTCGCCGTGCCGAGCTCGAGCTTCGCCCTGAGCTTTCCGATGACCCACGACCAGGCCAGGCTGGCCGCAGCCTGGTCCCTGGCGGCAGAGCGCGTGCTGGGGGTCTTGCGCGGCGGCACGGACGTGCTGTTCCTCGTCGAGGGCGATGCGTCCACCTATGCGAGCTTCGGGCACCTGGCGCAGGCGGTGGCCGAGCAGGCACCGGACATCGCTATCGAGACCATTCCAGGCGTCACCTCTTTTGCCGCGTCGGCGGCCCGGCTGGGTATACCGCTGGTCGACAGGGACGAGCGTTTGGCGGTGCTGCCTGCCGGCTACGGCATCGACGCCATGGACCGGCTGCTGGACGAGCACGACACCCTGGTGCTGTTGAAGGTGAAGCCGATCCTCGACGACGTCCTGACCCTGCTGGAGCGCCGCGGGCTGCTGGCCCACGCGGCCTTCGTCGAGAAGGCGGGCACGCGGGCGGAGCGGCTGGTGCGGGACGTGGCTGGGCTGCGGGGCCAGGAGGTCAACTATCTCTCCCTGCTGCTGGTGAAGAATCCGCGTCGCGGCCGCGCGCCAATGGTGCCCAGCCCTGCCCAGCAGACCGGACCGGCCGCGGGCCGGGGGACGCGCTGATGGCGCGCGCCGAGCCCCGCGCCGTGCTCGTTGCCCTGACCCGCCCCGGCGTCATCCAGGCCGGCCGCCTCGCGCCGCGGCTGCCCGGTTGCTCGCTGCTGGTGGCCGAGCAGTACGCGTCGGTCGTCGCCGGCGCCGTCCGACACATCCGCACCTACCAGGGTCCGTTGCGCGACAAGGTCGCGGAGATCTTTCCCCGCTTCGAGCAGCTCGTGTTCTTTCTGTCCGTGGGGGCCGTGGTGCGGCTCATCGCACCGCGCCTGGGCTCCAAGCACACCGACCCGGGTGTCATCGCCATCGACCCTGCAGCACGCTTCGTCGTGCCCGTGCTGAGCGGACACTCGGGCGGCGCCAATGCCTTCGCCGAGCGCGTCGCCGATGTGCTCGGCGCGACCGCCGTCATCACTACCGCGTCCGACGCCCTGGGCACCTTGTCCGTGGACATCCTCGGCCGTGAGCTGGGCTGGCGGGTCGAGGCGGATGGCCTGACCCTCAGGCGTGTCGCGTCCGCCGTCGTCAACGGCGACCCTGTGGCGTTGGTGCAGGAGGCCGGCTCAGGCGACTGGTGGCGCGGACCCGAGCCGCCGCCAGAGAACATCGCGCTGTTCACGCGCACCCGTGATCTGGCAGCGCAGCTGGATCGCTTCGCCGCGGTGCTGCTGGTGACCCGGGACACCGTTCCACCCGACTGGGCTCGGCGGCTCGAGGGGCGGTTGGTGGTCTATCGGCCGCCCTTGGGGCAGTCATGAACCGCGTTGCGCTCGGGCTCGGCTGCGACCGCGGCGCGTCGCCGAAGACGCTCGAGGCCGCCGTGCGCGCCGCGCTGGCCTCGGTCGGGCTCGGGCTGGATGCGGTGGCCCTCGCGGCCAGCATCGACGCGAAGCAGGACGAGCCTGGCATCCTCGGCCTGGCCTCTGCCCGCGGCTGGCCGCTCCGCTTCTACTCGGCACAGGCGCTGGCCGGCGTCCCCGTACCATCGCCCTCCGAGATCGTGCGCCGCCTCATGGGCACGCCGGCCGTGGCCGAGGCGGCGGCCCTGCTCGCTGCGGGGGCCGCGGGACCCGAGGCGCCGCTGCCCGAGTCGCTGATGGTCCATAAGCACAAGCACCGGGGCGCGGATGGCAAGCATGTCACCGTCGCCGTCGCGCGCATCCATGAGCCCGCGACCGACGATGCCTGAGGGCCGGCTCCTCCTGGTGGGCATAGGCCCAGGTGCCGCGGAGCACATGAGCATCGCCGCACGGGCGGCCATCGAGGCCGCCGAGGTCGTCGTCGGCTACAACAGGTATCTGGACCTGATCGCCGACCTGCTCCCCGGCAAACAGGTCATCGCCAAGGCCATGACCCAGGAGCGGGACCGCTGCCAGGTGGCGGTGGAGCAGGCCCTTGCAGGTCGCGTCGTGGCGCTGGTGTCGTCCGGCGATATCGGCGTCTACGCCATGGCCGGACTCAGCTATGAGCTGCTGCTGCAACACGACTGGACGCCGGGGCGCGGCATCCGCGTCGAGGTCGTTCCCGGCATCACTGCGCTGTCCGCCTGCGCCGCATTGGCCGGGGCACCCATTGGCCACGACTTCTGCGCCATCTCGCTGTCGGATCTGCTGACGCCCTGGCCCGTCATCGCGCGCCGGCTGGAAGCCGCGGGCCGCGGCGATTTCGTCATCGCCCTGTATAACCCCCGCAGCGGCCGGCGCCAGGGCCAGTTGGCCGAGGCCCGGCGCATCCTGCTGCGGGAGCGCCGCCCGGAAACACCGGTGGCGATCGTATGCTCCGCCTATCGGCCGGGCCAGTCGGTGGAGATCACGACGCTGGCGGCCCTGCCCGAGGGCGAGATCGGCATGCTCACCACCATCCTGATCGGCAACGCCAGCACCAGCGTGCGGGCGGGTCTGATGCTGACGCCGCGCGGCTATGCGCGGAAGTACGACCAGGCCACGGGAGCCATCAGGGGCCGCGAGCAGGCGGGGCGCCCCCTGACCCTGGGGCTCGACGGCTGGAAGGCGGCGGTGCGCCGCTACCTGCGCAGGACACCGATTGCATCGCCCGCCGACGCGGCGAGGCTCTTCGACATCCGCATCGGCGCGGTCCTGGATGCCGTCGCCGCGGGCGCGCCGGGCGACGCCGGCGATCACCTGGCCGTGCCCATCCGCGTCGGCGCCCAGCGTGCCCTGCTCGGGGTGCTCGCCGACTGGGGCCGCGTGCGCATCCGGGGCGGGAGCGGCACATCGCCGTCCTGGGAGCTGGCGCTGGATGCGGCGCTGCTCGAGCTCGCCGGCGAGCGACTCCGATCAAGGGGTGCGCCCTGCGAGGCATCCATCGACTGCGCGCCGATCTGGCGCGGGTGGTTTGTCGATGCTGGTGCGCACTCGCGCAGCCTGCAGTTCGTCGATGCCCTGGGCTCAGGCCTGTTCGAGATCGCACTCGGCGGCGGTGACGCTGCGGTGGATCGCGCCGCACTCGCCGCCTACGGGCGCGCCCGGCGGGACTTCGCCGACTCTGAGCACGCATGAAGCAGGAATCTGGCCGCCAAGTCACAGGGCATGCCGCGCCACGGCGCGGTGTCCGGATCCATGCCTGTCACCCGCAGCCTTGCCTCGAGCCGCTCGGCCCGCTCCCGCTCCTGCCCGGCCTGTTGCTGTACCTGCGCCATCTGCTGGGGTCATGCACCCGCCCGGTCTCATCATGGGTCGGCCCAGGCCCAGGTCAGATCCGAGTCAAGGCGATTCCTGCGGTCAGGAGCCGGCAGTCCCCTGCTGTCGGCTCGACCCCGCACGCAGACGCCGCTGGGCGACGATGAAGAACAGCAGCCCGAAGATGCCGCAGATATAGCCGATGCCGCCGAGGATGCGCTGGAGATCGTTCTTCTCCTGGTAGGCCAAGAGCTCCCTGCGCAGGGGTCGAAGCTCCCGCTGTACCGCCCGGGCGATCAGCGATTCGAGCTCGACCTCGCTCAGACCTGGGCTGACACCTGGGCTCAGGCCCTCGCTGCTGACCTCAACACCGGCAGCGGACTCCGGCACCCCCCCGGTCTCGCCGCCTGGGTAGCCTGGGCTCGCCGTCTGGGCTCGCCGCAGCAGCGTCACCGGCAGCTCGTCCTCCACCAGCAGGGCCTCGGCTAGGTGGCCGGCACCCAGGTTCACCTCGAAGCGGTGCGCAACGGGCCGCTGCGGCACGAACCGGAAGAGGCCATCGGCGTCGGTGAAGACCTCACCCAGCTTGGCGCCGCCGGGACCAAAGATCTCCACCTTGGTACCCGCCGCGGCCATGTCGCCGTTCGAGAACCCGACCTCGCCGACGATGGCGTCACCCTCGGCCCAGGCCGAGGCGACCACCTTGTGGGCGAGGCCCGGGAGACTGGTGCCGAGCAACAGCAGCGCGCACAGGAGCCTGGGCGGC
>JANQFI010000275.1 GCA_028277905.1 Chromatiaceae bacterium
CGGCAGCGCGTGCATAGTCGTTCTCTGTGCGCGTTGCCGCGACAAAGCAGGCGGGCGAGAAGACAAGCCAGGCGGTATGTTTGTTGACAGAAATCGCCTAACCCGTCCCTCCCGCCGATCGGCGAGCCAAGATCGACGCCTACATGACCGCAGACAAGCCCCACGCCCGCGGCGGGCCGCGCCGGTCCCTGCGCGACCTGCTCATCGCCTGCCTGCTGTCGCTCGCATTGGTGGTGGCGCCCGGGCCCATAGGCGCGGATGCGCTGGACCTGCCGGACTTCGGCAGCCCAGCCGAAGGCGTGATGTCGCTGTCGCAACAGCGCGAGCTGGGCCGGGAGTTCATGAAATGGGTCCGCCAGTCGTTGGACATCAGCACCGACCCGCTGATCACCGACTATGTCCAGACCCTGGGCCAAAGGCTCGTGAACGCGAGCCGTGAATCGCGCGGAAGGTACCACTTCTTCGTTGTCGAGGACCCGCGCATCAACGCCTTCGCCGGCCCGGCCGGCAACGTCGGCATCAACGCGGGACTCATCCTAGCCGCCGAGACCGAGTCCGAGCTGGCCGCCGTGCTGGCGCACGAGATCGCACACGTGAGCCAGCACCACCTGCTGCGCGCCTTCGCCGCGCAGAAGCAGATGACCATTCCGGCCATTGGGCTGCTCCTCGCCGCAGCCGTGCTCGGCGCGACGGTGGACGGCCAGGCAGGCGCCGCGGCGATCATGGGCATCCAGGGCGCCGTCGCACAGCGGCAGATCAACTTCACCCGCGCCAACGAGGAGGAGGCCGATCGCATCGGGATCGACACCCTGGCCCGGGCCGGACACGACCCTTATGCCATGCCGGGCTTCTTCCAGAAGCTCACCCAGGCCAACCGCGTCTACGAGAGCGGCGCCCCGGAGCTGCTGCGCACCCACCCGGTCACCACCGACCGCATCGCCGACGCCCTGGCGCGCGCCGAGCGCTTCGGGCCCAGCCAAAGGCCGGACAGCCTGCGCTTCCACCTTACCCGGGCCCACTTGCGCGCGCTTAGCTACAAGCGTGCCGAGCAGGCCGTTGACCACTTCCAGGGCACCCTGCGGAAGGACCGGTACCGCAACGAGACCGCCGAGCATTATGGCTATGCACTGGCGCTGGCCCGCGCCGGCCGGCTGGGCGACGCCACCGCCGAGCTCGCCCCGCTGCTCAGACGCCACCCGAGTCAGGTGGAGCTCGTGGTCCTGCAGTCGCAGCTCGACCGCCGGCGGGGCGATGCAGCCCGGGCCGTGCACGACCTCAAGGCCACGGCCGGGCTCAATCCCGGCAGCTGGCCTCTGCAACAGGCCTACGCCGAGGCCCTAATGGACGCGGGCAAGCCCGCCGAGGCCTTGGCGACGCTGGAGCGCCTGGTGACGCGCCGCCCGGACATCGCCCCGCTCTATCAGATCATGGCCGACGCGGCAGGCAAGGCCGGCAACAAGGCCGCGGCCATGCGCTGGCGCGCCGAGTACCTGTACCGCACCGGCGACCTGGAGCCCGCCATCCGCCAGCTGGAGCTGGCGCTGCGCCAGCCGAGCCTCGAGTTCCACCTGGCGTCCAGGATCCAGGTACGCCTAGAGCAGCTCCGGGCCGAGGCGCGGAGCAGAAAGCACCAAGGAGGGGGTGGAGGAGGACGCGGGGGATAACCCTGCAAACTTCGACCTTGGTGGCGGCGCAACGACTATTTGCACACCGTGACGGATACGCTAAGCTTCGCTCCCACATCGACAATCGACCGCCGATCTTCGGCTGCCGGTTGCGCCCGTAGAAGGCGTTGCGGCAGGCTCAGGGCAAGAGACGCCGGCATGGGGAATCGTTGATCGGCGCCGTGATGAAGCAAGACACCCGGAGGCCTGCTGCTGTCCCCGCCGCGCATCGCGCGAGCCGCCCTCTCGACACCGCCGAGCGTCAGGCGGACGTCGCACCGCCCTCAGGGCCTGCACACCGCCGCCTCTCGGCGCCCGGAGCGCTCCGGGGACATGTACGCTGTCAGCTCGTGCCGCGCAACCACGGAATCCAGATCAACCACGGAATCCAGAAAGGCCGACCCACGTCAGCCACCTGGGCGCGAAAGGGCGAAGGCACTCCGGGGGCCGCGGTGAGTGCGGCCACTGGGTCCCGCCGACGGAGCAGCGGTGCGCCACCGTCGCCGAGCCCATGCTCGACCCACTCGAACCAGCCAGACCATTCACACCAGACCATCCAGAGGAGATTTCCGATGATCGATGCAAAGCGCAGAATTCTGCTCAAGGGCTCCCTCGGTGCCGGCGCCATTGGCGTGGCCCTGGGTGCCGGCCTGCTCACGCCGCGCGCGGTGCTGGCCGACTGGCCCGAGGCCGCCTTCAAGGCTGAGGACCAGGCCACGGCACTGAAGGAGCTACTCGATTCCGACGCCGTCGAGGCGAGCGACAAGGTCATGATCAAGGCCCCCGACATTGCCGAGAACGGCGCCGTGGTGCCGGTAACCGTGGAGAGCGACGTGGACGGCGTCGAGTCCATCTCTATCATCGCCAGCGGCAACAACACGCCACTCGTTGCCTCCTTCGAGCTGGGCGAGGGCGCCGTGCCCTTCGTCTCCACCCGCATCAAGATGGCCAAGACGGCCGACGTAGTGGCCGTGGTGCAGACCGCCGACGGCCTGCTGAGCGCTGCAAAGCCGGTGAAGGTCACCATCGGCGGCTGCGGCGGCTGAACCGGCGCCCTGCACAGGCTCCCGGCAAGCGCGCAGGCGCCCGAAGGGCTTCGATCCAGCCCGGAGCCAGACCCGAGACCAACGACGGTACCAGTTTCAGAGGTAAGCCCAAATGCCCAGCAACATCAAGATCCGCGCCAAGAGCAACAATGGCGTCACCACCGTCAAGTCCCTGATGAGTCACGTGATGGAGACCGGACTGCGCAAGGACAAGGAGACCGGTGACCCGATCCCGGCGCACTTCATCCAGGAAGTCACCGCAAAGTGGAAAGACCAGGTGGTCATGACCGCGCTCTGGAGCGGCGGTGTCTCCAAGAACCCCTACCTGTCATTCAAATTCAACGGCGGTGAGCCCGGCGATGCCATCGAGATCACCTGGGTGGACAACGAGGGCAAGACCGAGACCGGTACCGCCGAGATCAGCTGACCCGCGCCGGATTCGGCGGGCGCCGAATCCGGCTGTTTGAGGGTCTGCAGGAACCTGCGCCGACCCAGGCGCCGGCGATGGCCGAGGCGATTGCCGGAGAGAACTGTGCCGAATGGTGTAGGATTTTCGTCTGACCTCAATCCGCCCTCAGGGAGCTTGGCCGGCCGCAGTTGAGGTCTGTGTCCGCTGCCGCGACATAGCAGGCAGGGGAAAAGACAAGCCAGGCGGTATGTTTGTTGACAGAAATCGCCTTAGCCCACATGCCGGTGCGCATGCCAGTCCGCATGCCAGCGAGCGTGCCAATCCGTATCAAGGCCCAGCGCATGCAGTATCCGCCAGGACAGCTCGTCCGGCGTGCGCGAGATGACCTCCGCCGGGATCTCGTGCTTGAGGTGCAGTCGGTCGAAGTCTTCGAAGCCGTAAGACACCATGAACGGATGCATGCCGGTGTTGACAGCGGCGCGGTAATCCTTGGCCTCGTCGCCGCAGGCGTAGGCGCGCGCCGGGTTGATCTGCAGCTCGTCGCGGGTGCGGCGGAAGTAGGGTAGCTTGTCCTCCGACAGCGGCAGATGCACCAGGAAGTCCAGCAGATCCGGCTCGATGCCATGGCGGTCGAACAGCTTGGTGAGGGTCTCCACGGGGCTGTTGGTGATATTGCGCGTGACGATGCCTAGCTTCACGTCCGGCGACAAGGCCAACCGCCGGATGAGCCGCTCCATGCCCTCGAACATGCACGCCTCCTCGCGGTACACCTCGGTCAGTGTGGCGACCACCTTTGTACGGGTACCCCGGCCAAACTGCTGGCGCAGGTTTTGCGGCATCTCCTTGAGTCCGCCCAGGTACTTGAAGATGTTGCGCCGCTTCTGAAACCGCACCAGCGGCCCGATACTCATGCCGTGGTGGGCGAACGTCTTCTCGATGGCCTTGAAGGCGTCGATGGTGGTGCCGTCCGCATCGAGGATCACCAGACGGTCATTGGTAAACATGGTGCATGCGTCACCTGCTACATGCGCGCCCCAGAGAGGAGCCGAAGCCCCGCGCCGCCGATGGGTCGGCCCCGACAGCATCGAGGCCGATACCGCATCGATGTCGGTACAGCAAAGAGTCCAGATTCTCGCACATTGCAGCCGCGACGCAGCAGCATCCCGACACGCCAAGCCGCGGACGCTGTCGCGATGCTTGCCTGACCGGCGGAGTGGCGCCAGAATGCGGCGCGACTCACGACAAAAGGGGCGATGTCATGGCGACCAAACAGCTTGAAGCAGGCGTCATCCAGGCCATCCTGCAGCGACTGGAGCAGGAGACCCTGCCCCGGGCGCTGGACATCAAGCAGCGGGTAGACGCCGGCGATAAGCTCATGGACAGCGACACCCTCTTCCTTGACAATGCGCTGGAGAACCTAAGGCGCGACGGCCCCTATGTGCAGCATCACCCGCAGTGGGAGCCGCTCTACTCCCGGCTCATCGACCTGTACGACCATATCACCCGCGAGGCGCTGAAGAACGAGCAGCGCGGGTGAGCCGGACCGACTCAGAACAACCGCCGGCGAAACAAGTAGATCGACACCCCCGCGACCAGTCCCAGGGCGACGGCCCGCACCAGCGGGCGACGGGCGAAGGACGCGGCATGCGACATCAGCACCCCGACTACCGGCATTCGAGACCCTGACCTTTGCCGGGCGGCAGCGACCTGCCCCCCGTTCTGCGGACCTGGCGTCCCGCCCGCGGCCTCGGCCTCGGCTGCCGGGCGATGCGCCCGCCAGCGCCCGCCCGCTCGGCGCCTCGCCGCGCCCGCGGCTCCGCCCGCAACCGCTTGCTCTGCCGGCGGCCCGGCATGCCTAGCCGATTCGCCGGATGCCGCCGGCTGCGGCTCGTCGAAGCCATGGGGCGGCGCGCCCTTGTGATGTTGGTCGGTATCTAGGCTCAGCTTGGCACGTCTGGTCATGTTGGGGACCTCGGCAAGGGCTCCAGGTCACGGGTTAGGCGATTGCCGGAGATTCTCATACCAGATTGCGCCGCGTTTTCGTCTGCCGTTTTTCGTCTGCCTGCAGGGCGTGCCAACAGGCGCATAGTCGCAGGACGCAACTGTCGGCGCGACCCAGCCGGCGGGCGAAGAGACAAGCTAGTGCAGCAGTGCGAATGTCCCGAGACCGTCTCAGGTCGTTGTCGTTGTCG
>JANQFI010000277.1 GCA_028277905.1 Chromatiaceae bacterium
CCGGGAGGGCGCGCTGCGCACAGTGCTTGCGGGTGGTCCAGAGGGTCTGCCCGACAGGCGTCACGCCCGCGCCCTGCCCTTCGCCCGCGCTGGCGAAGCCCGCCGCCGCAGGCAGGCGGCACGCGAGCTGAAGCAGCTGCAACGCGCCGCCGAGGCGCTGCGCGAGCGCCGCGAGGAGCTGGTCACCGAGCGTGCTGGGGCTCAGGCAGTGGCTGAGGACCTCGATCAGACCCTTGCCGCCCTGGAAGCGGACGCCACCAAGCGCGCAACACGGATCGAGGCATATCGCGGCACCCTGGACCGGCTGCTGCTCAGCCCGGCCTGAAGGCCCCCGCCTCACATGAGCTTCACCACCATCTCCTGCTTGAGGCCCAGCACCTGGCAGGCGAGGTCCAACGCCTGCTCGCTAAAGGTCTCCAGGTCCCCCCAGCGGTCGGCCGTGTCCACGATGTCGGTGACGGCCTCGGAGACCACCCGCAGATCATAGGCGCCCGTCGACACGCGCTCCGGCGCCGCCTGCTGGCAGCAGACGTAGAGGCTCGGCTCCTGGCTGCCCAGAGGCACCAGGGCAAGAATCCAAAGGTAGGTGTGCGGATCGTCGCTGTCGATATCGCCGAGCACCGTGGCACCATAGTCGCCGATCTGGTAGCGGTGCCTGGGCAGGGCGGTCTTGATGGCGGGTCGTTGTTCCATGCAGGTCTCCGGCGTGCGTGAGCGTAAACAGGCCTAGTCGATCAGCGCCGGAGATGGGTCGCGCGCCCGCCGAGCACAAAGGCGCCCGGCGCAGAACGCAGTTATCAGTCCTTGCCGCCTCCCATCATCTTCATGGGTGCGGTCATCATCTTCATCGGGTTGAAGCCGCTGCTGCCCGTGTCCTCCTCCGGCCAGTAACCGGGCCAGTAGGGGCCCGCGCCATAGGCGTCATAAGGCCCGTAGCCGTAGGGGGCGTAGCCGGGAGCGGGCGCATAGCCCTGAGGCCCATATCCCTGGGCTCCGTATCCCGGCGCGTACCCTGGTGCATATCCGGGCGCATAGCCCTGTGGATAACCGGGCGCATAGCCATAGCCCTGCGGCGCGCCGTAGCCCCCAGGGGGCATCTGCTGTGGCACGCCTTGGGGCTGCCCGTAGCCGGCGGGCACACCGCCCTGTTGCGGCATCGGCGCTTGTCCCGGCATCTGGCCCTGGCCCGCCTGCTGCGGCGGCATCTGCATCCGCTGCTGCGGTGGCTGCTGCGGAGCGGGGACCGGCTGCACCTGCGCCTGCGCGCCGCCCGGCGGCATGCTCGGATAGAGCTGCGGCGGCATCCGCTCCGGCGGCGCGTCCTCCTCGTCTCCGCCGAACCACGTGGAGGGATTCATCATGTCGGACATATCGAGGGCGTGGGCACTGCCGCCGCCGATCAGCACGGCGATGGCCGCCGCGGTGAGGGTTCTGATGTGCATAGGTTACGACTCCCGTCTCGATCCCATCTCGGACCGCCGGCCCATGCCCCGCATCGGCCCGCGGCAACCGCAAGAACAGATGAGTATAGGGAATATTCCAGCTTGGTACCTTGACAATTCCGGCGCACCGCACCCAAGCCCTACGACGGCCGCGCAACCCGGACAGACGCACCCGACAGAAGAGCCCGGCGGAGGAGCCCCGAGGAAGAGCCCCAAAGAGGAGCCAAGCCCGCCATGGCCCACTGGCTGATGACATCCGACCGGAACGAGCGGGCGGGGACGATTCCCCTTGGCGCGCGGCGCAAGTGTCTGACGCAGTTGCGCACTGCGCGTCGTCCCACACGCTCGCCGCCAGCAACGAACCGATCACAGACCGACCCGATCCGCGAGCTCACACGGCCTACCCATGGCGCCGTGGCACTAGCGGCAGCGCTCTGTCCGGCCGCTATCCCGCCGGAGCGGAAATGCTGAGGGCCTCGATGCCGGGAATCACAGGGTCGGCTAGATGATTATCAGATTCAACACCCCTCTGCAGCACTTCATCTCGCGGTTCTGCAGTTCTCGATCGTTCCGCCAGATAGAAAAGGGCCTCGCATTTGTATGACAAGTCCGCGGGCAAGACAACCCGGCTCCGATACGATCAAACCGGCTCTAACCCTTCGGACCCCCGCAGCGATTTGCGGCAAATCCGAACATAGGCCCCTGGTATTCGGTTCTCAGGCGCAGATTCCTGGGAGGGGGGTCTGAAAGGTGTCATGTACCAGCTAGTGCAGCAGTGCGAATGTCCCGAGACCGTCTCAGGTCGTTGTCGTTGTCG
>JANQFI010000370.1 GCA_028277905.1 Chromatiaceae bacterium
AGCTCAACGTCGCGTTGGAGGAGGCGGTGGTCGCCTACGCCGAGCAGCAGCGCGACACGCTGGCAGTGCAGATGCCGCAGCGGCACATCAGCGTGTGCGAGGATGAGACCTGTCATCCGGAGATTTGCCTGGTGGCCATCGAGCCGGTATCGAACTTCATTCTTCACGAGCGCTATGCCCCGGACCGCTCGGCGGCCACTTGGACGCAGGCGTTGGACGAGGCGCTCGAAGGGCTGCGCGTGGAGGTGGTGCAAGGCACCAGCGACGAGGCCAAGGGTCTGCTGCGTCACGTCGAGCGCGATTTGGGCGCGCATCACTCGCCGGATATCTTTCATGTCCAGCACGAGATATCCAAAGCAACCGCCCTGCCGTTGGCGCGTGCACACGAACAAGCCGAGCGGGCCGCCGAACTAGCCCGCGACGCGGTGGCGGTGCAGCGTGCCGCCCGCGACGCTCATCAACAGGCCTGGCCGCGCCCGCGCGGGCGACCGCCGGCGTTCGGCGAGCGCATCAACGATGCGCTGATGGCGCAGGCCGACGCCGATGCGCAGCGCGAGCAGGCCGAAGCGCATCAACAACAGGCCCGCGCCTGCACGCGCGAGCTCGCCGACGCCCATCACCCCTACGATCTCGACACCGGCCGGGCGCAACCGCCCGAGCGGGTCGGCGAACGCCTGGCGGCCTGCTGGCGCCAACTCGGCGCGCTGGCCGACGCGACCGGCCTGCCCGAGCGTGCCCGCGAGCGCATCGCCAAGGCCGAGCGCCTGACCACCCAACTGCTGGCGACCATCACCTTCTTCTTCGCCACCATCGGGGCCAAGGTCGAGGCATTGGGATTGGCCCCCGAGATCGAAACGCTCGTGCACCAACAGCTCATCCCCGCCATCTATCTGGAGCGCGTGGCCGCGCGCAGCACCCGCGCCGAGCGGCGCCGGGAACTGGAGCAGCGATCCCGCCGGCTGTTGGCACCGCTGCGTCAGCCCGACTCGCCACTGCAACGTCTCGATGCCGACCAACGCCGCGAGATCGAGAGCGTCGCCGGCGAATGCGCCGACCTCTTCCAACGCAGCAGCTCCTGCGTGGAAGGACGCAACGGGCAACTGGCCCTGCATCACCACGGCAAGCACCGGCTGAGCACCCGCAAGCTCGCCGCGCTCACCGCCGTGCACAACTACTTCATACGCCGGCCAGACGACACGACCGCGGCGCAACGCTTATTCGGCCAGCCGCCGGCGCCGATGTTCGAATCTCTGCTCTCCGCCCTCGATCCGCCCCCGCGACCGGCCCGAAAACGACCGCGACCGCAGCGCGTCGCCTACCTCGAACCGATGGCGGCGTAGCGGGGGTGGACGGAACGATGATCAAGGCCC
>JANQFI010000208.1 GCA_028277905.1 Chromatiaceae bacterium
CAAACAGACCGAATGGCGCAGGATTTTCGCTCGCCTTCAAGGAGCGGCAGCGGGCGCATCGTCGAGCTCTGTGCCCGTTGCCGCGATGCAGAAGGCGGGCGAAAAGACAAGTCAGGCGGTATGTTTGTTGACAGAAATCGCCTTAGCGCGCGAGGCGGGCGATGCGCACCACCAGCGGAATCTGGCGGAGCCGACGCATGATGGTGGCGAGATGGACGCGGCTCTGCACCTTGATGGTGAAGTCCAGCGTGGAAGTGATGCCGTCCTTCTCGCGGGAGTTGACGTACTCGATGTTGGAGCCCTGCTCGGCGATGGCCGCGGCAATGGTGGCGAGCGCGCCGCGCCGGTTGCCCACCTCGACGCGAATCTCGGTGGCGAACTCGGCCTTGGGCTCGTCGGCCCACTCCACGTCCAACCATTTGTCGCGCTTGGACTGGAACTCGCCCAGGTTGCGGCACTCGCAACGGTGCACGACGATGCCCTTGCCTGGGCTGAAGAGCCCGGTGATGTCATCCCCGGGGATCGGCCGACAGCAGCGGGCGAGGTTCACCACCATGCCCTCGGTGCCGCGGATGGCAAGCCGCCGGGGGCTGCCCTCCTCCGGGACCTCGGTCTCGGCACCTGTCTTGTCCACGCCGGCGAGCCGGCGCGCCACCAGCAGGGGCAGGCGATTGCCGAGTCCGATCTCGGCGAAGAGCGCAGTCGCGGAGTTGAGGCTCACCTCCCGCGCATACACGGCGATGATGGACTCGCCGACGGCGTCGACGTCCAGCCCGAAGCGCGCCAGCTCGGCGTTCAGCATACGCCGCCCCAACGCCTCTGCCTCTTGCGCCTGGAGATTCTTGAGGTAGCTGCGCACATTGGCGCGTGCCTTGCCGGTGACTACGAAGTTGAGCCAGGCGGCATTGGGCTTGGCGCTCGGGGCGTTGATGATCTCCACCGTCTGACCGCTGCGCAGCACCGTGCGCAAGGGCGCGAGCCGCCGGTCGATGCGCGCCGCGACACAGGTGTTGCCGACGTCGGAGTGAATGGCATAGGCGAAGTCCACGACCGTCGCGCCCTTGGGCAGTACCAGGATGCTGCCCTTGGGCGTGAACACATAGACCTCGTCCGGAAAGAGGTCGATCTTGACGTGCTCGAGGAACTCTTGGGAATCGCCCGAGTCCCGCTGCATCTCCAGCAGGTTCTGAAGCCAGTCATCGGCCAGGGTCTTGGCGCCGGCCCCTTCGGCGGCGTTCTTGTACAGCCAATGGGCGGCGATGCCGGCGTCCGCGATGCGATGCATGTCCCGAGTGCGGATCTGCACCTCGATGGGCGTTCCCTGGGGCCCCACCAGCACCGTATGCAGCGACTGATAGCCGTTGGACTTGGGGATGGCAATGTAGTCCTTGAACTTGCCTGGCACCGGTTTGTACAGGCTATGCACTTGACCCAGCACCCGATAGCAGTCGTCCACGCGCTCCACCACCACGCGGAAGGCGAACACATCCACGACCTCTTTGAAGGGGCGCTCCTTCTCGCGCATCTTGCGGTAGATGCTGAAGAGATGCTTCTCCCGCCCGGATACCTCGCCGGCGATGTCCTCCTGCTGCAGCCGCCGCCGAACCGCGGTCTCGACCTTGCCGACCAGCTCGCGCTGGTTGCGCCGGGCGCGGCAGACGGCGACCTCCAGCGCCTGGTGGCGCCAAGGCCAGAGGTGGCGGAACCCGAGCTCTTCCAGCTCCAGACGGAGGCTGTTGATGCCCAAGCGGTTGGCGATCGGGGCATAGATCTCCAACGTCTCTCGGGAGATGCGACGGCGCTTTTCCGGTGCCATCACGCCCAGGGTGCGCATATTGTGCAGTCGGTCCGCGAGCTTGATCAGGATGACCCGGATGTCGCGGGTCATCGCCAGCATCATCTTGCGAAAGCTGGCCGCCTGTGCCTCGGCGCGGGACGGGAAGTCGATCTGGGTCAGCTTGCTGACGCCATCGACCAGCTCCGCCACTTCGTCATCGAACAACGCGGCCAGCTCGGTCTTGGGCTTGCCCGTGTCCTCCAGCACGTCGTGCAGAATGGCCGCCACCAGGCACTTGTAGTCCATCCGCAACTGGGCCAGGATCCGCGCGACGGCGATGGGGTGGTAGATGTAGGGCTCGCCGGACTGGCGCTGCTGGCCAGCATGGGCCTCGGCACCGTACAAATAGGCTCGATAGACCTCGGCAACCTGATCCGGCGACAGGTACGCGTCGAGGTCGGCGCACAGGTCGCTGATCAGGTAGCGGGGCTTGCCGACGCGCCGCATGCCACCCAGGTCCAGGCGCGCACCGGGCTGACCGGCGGCGGACTTGGCGCGCGCTGGCTCCTGCGTCGGGGCCGGCTGCGGGGACAGCAGCGCAGCGGTGGCGGCGTCGCGGCCAGGGGTCGGCACCGCCTCGTGCCGCATGGCGTCTGCTGGCGGCCCGGCGTCCTTCAGGTGCGCGGCCAAGCGCGTGGTGGGTGTGCTCATCGCGTCCCACCTACGCCGGCCATGCCGCGTCGCGGCTGGCCGAGGCAGGGCCCGGCTTGTCGCGGTTCTGCACAGGTACGCGCCGATTCCATGGGGCCAGCCTTGCGCTCGTCAGGCAGACTCGTCCTCGTCGGTGTCGCGCATGCCGAGCTCCTCGGCCAGCGCCTTCTCCAGTGCCTCGGCGGCGTCGGCCGCGGCGCGGTCGGCCTCGGCCAGGGTCTCGGGCTTCACGACGCCGTCGGCGATCTCGCGCAGCGCCATGACCGTGGGCTTGTCGTTCTGCCAGGGCAGCATGGGCTCGACGCCGTTGGCGAGCTGGCGGGCGCGTTTCGAGGCGATGAGGACCAAGTCAAAGCGGTTGTCGATGTGCTCGAGGCAGTCCTCGACGGTGATGCGGGCCATGGGGCTCTCCTGGGCAAGGCTACCGGGCGGGGGGCCTGCCGCCGCCGTGGCGCTGTTGAGGCGATTTCTGTCGAAAAACACACCGCCAAGCCTGTCTTGTCGCCCGCCTGCTGCGTCGCGGCAGCGGGCACAGGGCTCGCCTATGCGCTTGGTCGCTCCTGCTGGAGCTCCTTAGAGAAGGCGCGCGGAGAAGGCGCGCGCGAAGGCGAGCGACAGTCCTAGGCCATCCGGTATGTTCTTCTCCGGCAATCGCCCAATCACGGGCAATGGATAATCGCCAACGATCGATGCTCGTGCCCGAGCCATTGCACTGCTTGCACCGACCCGGGCGAGGCAGGGCCAAGCGGGCGGTGCCAGAGCAGGCCGTGCGGGCGGACACTCGGGATGACCCTTGACAATACCAGAAAAGCGCGCCGCTGGCCCGGCGCGTAACATCCAAAGCGACGCTCCCCAACAAGCGCGACCGGGCGCAGCAGGGCATGCGCCCGCGGGCGGCGGCTGCATCATCGCGGCAGCGGCATGCCAGGTGGCGGGCGTCAGTCCCCCGCCAGCATTGCCGCCAGCAACGCGGCATGGCGCCGCGCCTGGCGTGGCGCGCGCAGCCGCTCGGCACAGACGATGGCGCGTAGCTCACCCAGCGCAACGGCGAAGTCGTCGTTCACCACCAGGTAATCGTACTCGCTGTGATGGCTCAGCTCGTCGCGGGCTTGCGCCATGCGCGCGGCGACGACGCCAGGGCTATCCTGGCCGCGAGCGCGCAGGCGCTGCTCCAGTACCTCCAGGGATGGCGGGACGATGAACAGGCTAATGACCGCCGGGAAGCGCGCGCGCACCTGCCGCGCGCCCTGCCAGTCGATCTCCAACAGCAGGTCGGCACCGGCATCCAAGCCCGCGCGCAGGGTCCGTGCCGCGGTGCCATAGGCGTTGCCGAAGACGCGGGCATACTCGACGAGCTCGCCCGCCTGCACCATGCGCTCGAAGGCGGCGGCATCGACAAAATGGTAGTGCACCCCGTCCTGCTCGCCGTCGCGCGGCGCGCGGGTCGTATAAGAGACCGACAGCGCGAGCGATGGCTCTACCTCCAGCAGGGCCTTGACCAGACTCGTCTTGCCGGCACCGGAGGGGGCCGAGACGACGAACAGCAGGCCGCGGTCTGCGCGCTCCGGAACCCTGTTCTCGGGGTCCGTTGCTTGCGTGCTGGCTTCGGCTTGCGGCATGGTCGTTACTCCAGGTTCTGCACCTGCTCGCGCATCTGCTCCACCAACACCTTCATCTCCACCGCGGTGTGGGTGGTCTCGGCATCGGCGGACTTGGAGCTCAAGGTATTGGCCTCGCGGTTCAGCTCCTGCATCAGGAAGTCCAGGCGCCGGCCGACAGGACCGTCCGCGTCCAGGGTCTTGCGCACCTCCTCCAAGTGCACCGCGAGGCGGTCCGTCTCCTCATCCACGTCGAGCCGCTGGGCCAGCAGTGCCATTTCCTGCTCCAAGCGGTTGGGATCCAGCTCGCCCAGCACCTCGGACAGGCGCTCGCGGATGCGCGTGCGCACCGAGGCCAGCAGCTGCGGCATCCGCGCGCGCACGGCATCGACATGCGCGGCGAGCTTGTCGCAGCGCTCCAGGATGAGCGCGCGCAGGCGCGCCCCCTCGCGCTCGCGCGCCGCCACCAGGGTGTCGAGGGTGCGCTCGAGCAGCACCAGGGCCGCGGCGCCGATGGCATCCACATCCTGCCGGGGCTCCTCCAGCAGGCCCGGCCAGCGCAACAGCTCGAACACGTGTGGCGTCGCGGGCTCGCCGATACGGGTGCCCACCTCGTCGGCAGCGGTGAGCAGTTGCTCCAGCAGGCGGCGGTCGACCTTGAGGGAGCCGGCGCTAGCCTGCCCGGGCACGAAGCGCAAGCTGCAGTCCACCTTGCCCCGCCCGAGGCGCGCGGCGAGGCGCTCGCGCACCGTCGTTTCCAGTCCGCGAAGATCGTCCGGCAAGCGCAGGTGTGGGTCCAGAAAGCGGTGGTTCACCGAGCGCAGCTCCCAGGTGAGCTCGCCGAGGTCGGCGTGCTCGGTCTCGCGCGCGAAGGCCGTCATGCTGCGGGTCTTGGGATGGGTCGGTTGGGAGGGTGGGGACCGGGTCATGGAAGCACGCACCTCCGCTGGGGTGAGTCGCCGGCACGACGCCGCGGGGGCGCGGTGCGTTTCTCGACCCGCTATCATACCGGGCAGATGCCTCGGCTTGCCGGCGCTCAATGGCGACCTGCTCGCAAGCTCACCACAGTGCTCATGGCATAAGCGCTCATGGCAAAAGCCCGCGACAGTCTGGAACCCGGCACGATGCTCGACTGCTATCGCATCGTCGACACCATCGGCAAAGGCGGCTTCAGCCTGATCTATCTCGCCGAGGACGACGAGACGAGTGATCAGGTCGTCATCAAGGAGTTCATGCCGAAGCGCCTTGCCCGCCGGCGCGGGGACGGTCGACTCATGCCCGTAGACAACAAGCAGCGCGAGGCGTTGTACCGCAGTCGGCGGCTGTTCTTTCAGGAGGCCAAGGTGATGGCCTCACTGCACCACCCGCACATCGTCGCGGTGGTGAACATGTTCATACGCAACGACACGGGCTACATCGTCATGCAGCATGAGCGCGGTCGCAACCTGGGCCAGTTCGTGCACGAGCGCGGCGGCAAGCTGAGTACCACCCTGATGATGCGCATCTTCGTTCCGCTGCTCGATGCCCTGAAGACCATGCATGCCCGCGCGATGCTGCACCTGGACGTGAAGCCGGGCAACATCCATCTGCGTAACGGCCATGACCCGCTGTTGCTGGATCTGGGCGCGGCACAGGTACTGACTGTCGGCGGCAGTACCGCGAGCCATGTCATCACCGCGGGCTACTCCCCGCCAGAGCAGTATCGCCACGGCGGCAAGCTCGGCCCCTGGACCGATGTCTATGCCGTCGGTGCCTCGCTACGCTGCTGCATGGAGGGCAAGACGCCACAACCGGCACCGGATCGTCTCTCCGAAGACGCCGTGGTACCAGCGCTGGAGCGCTTTGCCGACATCTATCCGCGCTGGCTGCTCCAGCTCACCGACGAAGCCATGGCGCTGGATGCGGAGCGTCGCCCCGGCGATGCGGGCGAGATGCTCGCGGTCATGCTGCACCACAGGGATGCCGGCATGCGCGTCGGCTGAAGCCACCACTGGTGCAGCAGGGCAGAGATTTCGAGACCTTGTCCCGTGGCCGGCGTTGTCCTCGTCGCAGTCGTTGTCGTTGTCGTTGTCGTTGTCGTAATCGCAATCGTAATCGAATATCCGCACGGTCGAGACCGCGATCACGACCACGACCACGACCTGAGACGGTTTCGGGACATTCGCACTGCTGCACTAGCCATATGGGCAGGCGCGGCATCTTGCGCTTGCAGCCGCCCACCCAGGTATCGGCCAGCTCCAGAGGCTGGCCCCGGACCGCCACTTCCAGACCACAAGGCTTAGGCGATTGCCGGAAACAAGCATACCGAATGGCGCAGGATTTTCGCTCGCCTTCAAGGAGCGGCAGCGGGCGCATAGTCGAGCTCTGTGCCCGCTGCCGCGACGCAGAAGGCGGGCGAA
>JANQFI010000510.1 GCA_028277905.1 Chromatiaceae bacterium
ACGGGCACTCGGATCTGGTTGCCGGAGCCGTAGTGGGCCGGGCCGGTCTGGTAGAGCGGATCACCCACAAGCTCAACCACCTGGGTGGCAGCCTGGATCCCCACGCCTGCTTCCTGCTGCACAGGGGGATGAAGACCCTCGGCATTCGGGTCGAGTACCAGAACCGCAGCGCCTTGGCGGTGGCCTCCTGGCTGGATGGGCACCCGGCAGTGGAACGCGTTCACTATCCAGGTCTCGAGAGCCACCCCGGCCACGCCGTTGCCACAGAGCTCTTCGAGGGCTACGGCGGCATGCTGAGCTTCGAGCTTGCCGGTGGGGTCGAGGCAGCGGAGGGCTTCATGCGCAGAGCCCGCCTCCCGGTGATTGCGCCTAGCCTGGGTGGGGTGGAGAGCCTCCTGACGAGGCCCGCCACTACCTCGCACGCCGGACTGAGTCCCGCCGAGCGGGAGCGCGCCGGCATCTCGGACGCCCTGGTCCGGGCCTCTATCGGGATCGAGCACCCCCACGACCTGATCGCGGACTTCGCCCAGGCGCTCGAGTAGGAGGAGGGGAGGGGACCGGACTCGGCGGCGGTCGGAGGCCGGCGCGATCTCCGCCTCAGCGTGCTTGCCGAGGAATTCGAGCACAGGCGTCTGATCCCTGGCCTGGCGATCATCGCGATGCCCGCCACCCAGGTGCCGAGCAGGATAATGATCGAGGAATCCTGGGAGCGCTTCGACAAGCAAACGAGCTCGGACCCGGCAGAGGCCGCGAGCAACGCGCCCTTTCGGTCTCCATGTCAACGCCAGTCCGACAGGCCGCGGGCGCTCGCGGAAGGACGCCCAATTAGCCCTCTGTACTGCCGCTATCCCACTCTGGGCACTCTCTATTGCCCGGTCGCTGGGCGACTGGAAGCGGATCACTGCGACCTCGTTAGACCCGCAGGCTTGGATCCGGAAGGGTCGGTTGCCGTCTCGAGTCGCGAATTACGATGGACGAGGATCCTGGGGATAGGATGCCCCGCGAATGCGGCGCAGGAAGTCGCCTCACGAATTGCGATCTGAGTCCCCCGCCAGCAGATGACCGACGGCCCGAATGTCAGAAGACGAAGCACGATTCGCGATGGTCTGCGGGTGCGGCTTGAGTCCGAGGCCGCCCGCGGTCCCGGCTCACCATCACGGCGATGCGGGGCGACCGGCAAGGTATTGCGGCCGGGGCGTCGAGGCCAGAGCTGATGAAGCGGTTTGCGACCTTCCTCGCGCGTGAGGCCGCGGATGCCCCGGTCGCGGCTATCGTCACGACCACGGCCATTTCCGGTGTCGCTGCCGGACTACTGCTCGTGCTGGTGAACACGGGCGCCGAGCAAGTCGCCAACGGCGAGGCCTGGCTGCTGCCGGCGCTCGCCTTTCTGGCGGCGTTCGGGCTCTTGCTACTCGCGCGCAGTTTCGCGCTCAACCGTTCCGCGGCCATGGTGGAGGCGGCGATACAGCGCGTGCGACTGCGCATTATCGACAAGGTGCGCCGTAGCGACCTGCGTGCCCTGGAGCAATACGGGGGCTTGGGCACCTACGCGCCCCTGACCCAGGATCTGGGGCTTATCTCGCAGGCGGTGGTGTTTCTGGTGCCGGTGCTGGAATCGCTGACGCTGCTGGGGTTCGTAGCGCTCTACCTGGCCTGGCTGTCGCCGGTGAGCCTGATTGCGGTCCTACTGGTCTACCTAATCCTGCTTCCGCTCTACTTCGGCCGCTTTCGACAGGTGCGTGTGCGCCGCGCCGACGCCGCCCGGCTCGATGCGGCGTTTTTCGAGCGCTTCGCCAGTCTACTCGCGGGCTTCAAGGAGCTGAAGCTGAATCGGGCGGAGAACGAGGCCCTCTTCGCGCACCTTGCCGAAATCACCGACGGTGCATTTCGCCATCGGCTCGCCGCGGCGGAGCGGCACGCCGGGCTGGTGCTCTCCTCCAGCGCTTCGCAGTACGCGATCTTGCTGCTCGTGGTGTTCGTGCTCCCAGTGCTGTTGCCGGAGGCCGGCACGACGATCCACAAGGTCGTCGCTACCGTACTCTACATGATGGCCCCGCTGGAGCAACTGGTCGGGGGGACGCCCATCCTGACGCGTGCAGACGCCGCGGTAGGCAACCTCAGGGAACTGGAGGCACGGCTGGACGCCGCCCAGCCCGATGCGGACCACGCAGTGCCTCCGGCAGCTCTCGGCGGTTTTGGTCAAATCACCCTGGACGGCGTCAGCTTTCACTACAAGGAGAAGGGGGGGGAGCCCCTGTTCAGCCTCGGGCCGCTCGATCTGATATTGCGAGCGGGCGAGACCTTGTTCATCGTCGGCGGCAACGGCAGTGGCAAGTCTACGCTCCTGAAGCTGCTGAGCGGGCTCTACCGCCCGGAGCGGGGGCGGATCCTGCTGGACGGCCGGGAAGTGCTGCCCGAGGAGCGCGCGCGCTACCGTACGCTGTTCACCAGTGTATTCACCGACTTTCATCTCTTCGAGCGGTTCTATGCACGGCCCGACATCCATCCCGACAGGGTCAACGCCAAGCTCGCCGAGCTGGGCCTGACTGGCAAGACCCGCTACGGCGCGGCAGGCTTCGGCAACCTGAATCTATCCACCGGGCAGAAGAAGCGCCTCGCCTTCGCCGCTGCGATGCTCAAGCAACGCCCCGTGCTGGTGCTCGACGAGCTGGCGGCGGACCAGGACCCATGGTTCCGCCGCCGTTACTACGAAGAGATCCTCCCGCGGCTCAAGACCGCTGGGCACACGCTGCTGGTGGTCTCCAACGACGAGCAGTACTTCCACACCGCCGACCGCGTGCTGCAGATGCGCGATGGGCGCATCTGGGATACCTCGGACGCGGCTAAACGGACGGACGCCGCGGTCGGGGGTGCGGAGCAGCGGGCCACACCGCACCGCGGGACATGAGGATTCTGGCGCTCTTCAACGCCGAGACCGAGCGGTGGGCCATCTTCGCGATGGCGTCGCTGGCGGGTGCCGCCAACGTGTTCCTGCTTGCGCTGGTGAACAACGCCGCCGAGCACGTGGTGGTCGGGGAGCTCGACCTGCAACTCCTGGGGTTGTACCTCTGCGGCTTCGGCATTCTCGCCACGGCACAGCACTATTCGATGACGCGCACGGCGCAGGCCGTGGATACCGTCGTGCAGCGCATGCGGCAGCGTATTGCGGACAAGGTCCGTCGTGCCGACCTGCGCTTGGTCGAGCGTCTGGGCGGCATCTCGGCCTATGCAGCCCTGTACCAGGACGCGACGGTCGTGAGTCAGGGCGCGCAGCTGGTGGTATTCGCCGCCCGCTCCCTGCTCATCCTGGTAAGCGCGGCGCTCTATCTGCTGCTGCTGTCGCCGCTCAGCGTCGCGGCCATGCTCGCCATCTACGCGACATTGGCGCCGGTATACGTGCTGAGCTTAAGGCGCACCCGCCAGGGGTTCCTCGACGCCGAAGAGTCGGACAGGCGCGTATTCGCGCGCTTCACCGGTATCCTGGCGGGCTTCAAGGAGCTGAAGCTGAACCGCCCCGAGAACGACGCCCTGTTCGGGTCCATTGCGGAGACGGCAGAGGAGGGCTACCGACTCAAGCGCGCCACCGCGGCACGGCAGATGCGTGGCATGGTGCTGCGGCGGACGATCAACTATGTGGCGCTGTTCGCCGTGGTTTTCCTGGTACCGCTACTGAGCTCGGAATCGCCGGACCGTATCCTCAAGGTCGCGGCAACGGTGCTGTTGATCCTCGGGCCGCTGACGGTGGTCATCGATGGCCTGCCGATTCTCGTGCGGGTCGACGCCGCCGTTGGCAATTTGGAGAGCCTGGAGGCGCGGCTCGACGCCGCCGGCCTGCATGCCGACGAGCATTCACCGCCGGCGCCCTTGAGTGGCTTCAAGCGCATCACCCTGGACGGCGTAGGCTTCCACTACAGGGACAAGGACGGCCAGTGCCTGTTCGGCGTCGGGCCGCTGGACCTAACATTGCACGCGGGCGAAACGCTGTTCATCGTCGGCGGCAACGGCAGCGGCAAGTCCACGCTGCTCAAGCTCATGACCGGTCTATACAGCCCGGACGAGGGCCGCATCCTGTTGGACGGGCAGGACGTGCCGCCCGCGGAGCGCGCGCGCTACCGCACGCTGTTTACAAGCGTGTTCAGGGACTTTCATGTCTTCGAGCGGCTCTATGGGCTACCCGACATCGACCCCGAAATCGTCAACGCCAAGCTCGCCGAGCTGGGCCTGGCCGACAAGACCCGCTACGGCGAGGCGGGCTTCAGCAATTTGGACCTATCCGCCGGGCAGAAGAAGCGCCTCGCCTTCGCCGCCGCGATGCTCAAGGAGCGTCCGGTCCTGGTACTCGACGAGTTGGCGGCGGATCAGGACGCGCAGTTCCGCCGTCGCTACTACGAGGAGATCCTGCCGCGGTTGAAGGCCGCCGGGCACACGCTGCTGGTGGTCTCCCACGACGAGCAGCACTTCCACACCGCCGACCGCGTACTGCAGATGCGCGATGGGCAGATCCTGGCGCAAGTCGGCGGGTCGGTACCGCAAGCGGTTTGAGGCCGCGCCCGGCACGCCGGTGCCTGATTCGAGCACGTCCTGGAGCCACGACGACTCGTGCAGTTGCGCCAGGTCCGCATGCTGCGGCGCTTCGGCCAGGGCATGGATATCCGAAACACGGGTAATGCGCGTTTCGTTCCTGTCCTCCGGCCGCCAGCAGACGAAGCCTTGTTCCAGCCGGTCGGGGGCCAGCAGCCGCAACAGGGGCGGCCATAGTGTCATACCAGATTGCGCCGGGTTTTCCTCTGCCCGCAAGGCGTGCCAACAGGCGCATAGCCGCACTCTGCAACTCATGGCGTGACGCAGCAGGCGGGCGAGAAGACAAGCAAGCTGGTATGACGATCGACAGAAGTCGCCTTAGGCGATTGCCGGAAACAAACAGACCGAATGGCGCAGGATTTTCGCTCGCCTTCAAGGAGCGGCAGCCGGCGCATCGTCGAGCTCTGTGCCCGCTGCCGCGACGCAGAAGGCGGGCGAAAAGACAAGCCAGGCGGTATCTTTGTTGACAGAAAT
>JANQFI010000512.1 GCA_028277905.1 Chromatiaceae bacterium
CTGCTGCACGGTGGCGAAGAAGAAGGTCACCGTCGCCAGCAGCGCGGTGGTCAAGCGCTGGGCTTTGGCCGTGTTAGTGGCCACCTAGACTGAGCCACAATCGGCCAACAATTTTGATCCACCCCCAGGAGGGGAAAAGGGGCCGCCAGGCGGGTGGCCAGACGCGCGGGCGGTTGCGCCTCGGCGCGCGCCAGGTCGTCGGGGTGATACGCCTCGCCGATGGCGCGAATCAGCGCGCGCCTCGCCTTGGCGCGCCTGCGCTTGATCGCGCGCGACGGTGGCACGAGCCAACGTGGCGAGTGCATCGCGGATGCGCCGCGCAAACGCCGGCGGACGCCCGGGTCCGTGGCGCTGCACGCGATAGCCTGCTTGGCTGCGCGCGCTGCCTGCAACTGCGCCTCAGCGCTCGCGACCTCGGCGTCGGCCGCGCGCACCGCGCGCGCGTGCCAGGCCGGTCGCCTTGGCGACCTCGTGCTGTAACTGGAATAGGTCCGGGGAGTAATGTGCGCTGTAGTCGCCTTCGATATGCCGGCGCAGCGCCGTCGCCTCGTCGGCCGTGCCCTGCACGATCGTGATCGGCACGCCCGCGCAGGCGTCGCTCAGGGCCTGCGTCCAAGTCGCGGCCGTGCTGTCCGCGGCGTACTGCTCCAGCACAATGAAACCCGAGACCGGTTCCAGCGCCACCAAGCAGATACCGGATGGAAGCTCTCGTCCTCGCACACCGTCATCGCCCGCGGCGCCATGTCCTCGGCCAACGCCGCGCGCTGCTCGGCGGCGACCGCCATGACGGCCTGCTCCAGCGCTGCGTTCAACCCCTGCTGACTGCCGTAGGAGGCGCCAACGAACGCCGACAAGCCGCTGAGCTCCAGGCACGCGCAGACCAAGCGCACACCGCCGCCGGCGCGCGGGGTGATGACCAACTGCATGGCCAAGACCAGCCGGTGCAGCCACTGCACCCCCGCCACGGAGGCGGAGAACGCGGCCAATGCCGCCGGCACTTCGGCCGATGCCACCTCCGCCTGCGACCAGTCCCGCAAGGTGCTCCGTGGGCACCCGACGCCCGCAGCCACCGCGCGCGCTCTGACCCGCCGCGCGGCACTGCACCGCCGCCTCGAGCGCCTGCGCCCACTCCAGGCGCGTGGTGGTCCTCATCGGGCTGCTGCTGGCCAAGCGGCTGCGCGCCGACTAAAGTCACAGATGGTAGGGCCTTCGAACATCTTCATCGACCATCTGTGAGCTTACGGTTCCAATGGTATGATATTTCGTAGGTTTTGCCACCTCCCCTCATCTCTCAGCGCGGAACCTGGTCTTGGTCGGAGTTGTGATCAAGGCCCTCTCCGCGGTGATTTAGGTATCGTTCGTGACCATCACCAGCTCGTGTGTGATGGCATGCAACGCACCGAGAACGTTGCAGCGTTGTCTGCCGGCGGAAGCCTTGACGAAGAGACGGGAAAACGACCACAGAACACCCAAAAAGGCGCCTCATACGAAGTGCGCGGCATCGCCAAAAAACACAGCGCGCTCCCACTGCCTGGCTTCTTCGCGTCGCGGCTCCAACGCATTGCTTCGGAA
>JANQFI010000027.1 GCA_028277905.1 Chromatiaceae bacterium
CGCGGTACTGGGTGACGGCCAAGCCGTCGAAGGCGCGCTCCAGGGCCTGGGCGATGTCGGCCGAGGAGACGCCGGCGCGCCGCGCCCGGGCCTGGTCGATGTCGACGACCAGTGTCGGGATCCGGTTCTGCCAGTTCGAATCGATGTCGATGACGCCCGGGATCTGCCGGAAGGCCGCCTCGATGCGCCGTCCGGTCGCGAACAGCACCGCCGGGTCCGGTCCCTTGACCTGGACCTCCAGTTTGCTGGAGTCGCTCGGACCCAGGAACATCTTGGTGACCCGGGCCGAGAGCTCCGGGGCCGCCTCGCGGAAGAGCGCCCGTAGCTCGCCGGCGGCCTGGTCCAGGTGCGCGAAGTCGGTGATGTTGAAGACCATGAAGGCGACGTTCGGTGCCGGGTCGATCGGGGTCAGCGACAGCACGAAGCGCGGCCCGCCGTAGCCGATGTAGGCGGCATGGCTGGCGACCTGCGTGACCCGTCCAGGCTCGTCCAGTGCCGCGAAGACACGGCGCATCGCGGCATCCGTGGTGCGGGTCGTCACGCCGGCCGGCAGGTCGATGTAGACCAGGACCTGGGCGCGGTCGCTGTTCGGGAAGAAGCGCTTCGGCGCCTGCGCGATGCCGGCGATCGCCGAGACCATCAGGGCCAGCATCAGCGCGAGCAGCCCCCAGCGCCGGCGCAGCAGGGCGCGCAGGATGCGCGCGTAGCCGCGGGTCATCCAGCGGAAGAGCCGGTCGGAGATCTCGGGTCCGCGCCGGCCGGCGCCGCCCGCGGCCGGCACCTGGATGAAGCGATGGCACAAAGCCGGCGTCACCGTCATCGCCAGCACCCAGGAGGTCAGCAGGGAGATCAGGATCACCAGCGAGATGGAGCGGGTGTACTCGCCGGCCGTGTGCTCGGCGAGCATCAGCGGCAGGAAGACCAGGATGGTGATCAGGGTCGAGATCAAGAGCGGCATCGCCAGCTCGCGCCCGCAGCGCCTCGTCGCGGCTCAGTCCCTCCTCGAGCCGGCGCTTGAAGTCCTCGGCGATGACGATGCCATTGTCGACCAGCAGGCCCAGCGCGATGACCAGGGTCGCCAGACTCATGCGCTGGAGGGACATCTCCAGGAAGCCCATGATGGCCAGCGTGACCAGCATGGCCGCGGGCACGATGGATCCGACGATCAGCCCGGTGCGCAGCCCGAGGAAGAAGATGACCACCAGCAGCACGATCACCAGCGTCTGCAGCACGCTCGCGGTCACGCCATAGACGGCGCCGGCGACCTGGTCGGCCTGGAAGGTCATGATCTCCAGCTCGTAGCCCACCGGGAGGGCGGACCCGATCTCATCGAGCGCCCTGCGGACCGACTGCCCATGCTCCAACGCGCTGATGCCGTCGCGCATCGAGATCGCGAAGACGATGGCGGGGCGGCCGTTGAAATAGGCCGGCTGGTGGGGCGGGTCGATGGTGGCCCGGCGCACCTCGGCGAGGTCGCGCAGCGGGATCACGCCCTGGCCGTCGGGCAGAGTCACCAGGGCCTCGCGGATGGCCTCCAAGCCATCGAAGTCCCCGGTCGGCTCGACCAGGAAGCCGCGCTCGCCGGTGTCGACCAGGCCGCCGGCGCGGATGACATTCTGCTCGCGCAGCATGGCCGCGAGCTGTTCCGGGTCCAGGCCCAGCTCGGCGAGTCGGGCGTTGCCGGCCTCGATGAAGATGCGCTCGGGCTGGACGCCGAGCAGGTCGACCCGCTTGGTGCCAGGCACGGCATAGAGGCGGTCGCGCACATACTCGGCCATGTCGAAGCGGTCGCGCCAGGGGAAGTCCTGGGCCATCAGCGCGGCCGTGACCACGGCAACGTCGCCGAAGTCGGTGTTGATACGTGGCGCCCGGGTGCCCTCGGGCAGGTGCGCGCGGGCGTCGGCGATCTTGTCGCGCAGCTCGTCCCAGATCTGGTCCAGCTCGAACAGGCTCGGATAGACCTCGGCGTGGATGATCGAGGTGCCCGGCATCGAGACCGAATGGATCTCCTCGATCTCCGGGACCCGGCGCAGCGCCTCCTCGAGCGGGCGGGTGACCAGGCGCTCGATGCGCTCGGCCGACAGCCCCGGGTATTCGGTCGCGATCACGGCCTCGCGGATGGTGATCTTCGGGTCCTCGCGCGTCGGCAGTGTGAAATAGCTGACGACGCCGAAGACCATCAGCGCGAGCAGCAGCATGCCGACCACCGGCCGGTAGCGAAAGGCGATCTCGGTCAGGGTCACGGTCGGATGGGCTCACTCGTAGCGCTTGGGTCCGATGCCGAGCCGGATCACCCGTTGGCCATCGCGCAGGAAGGGCAGACCGCGCGTGGCGATGATCTCGCCCGGATTCAGCCCCGCCAGCACGATGGCCTGCTCGGAGCTCAGCGGGCCGAGGCGGATGCTGCGCCGCTCCAGGACGCCGCCGCCGTCGGCCTGCGCGTCACCCTGAGCGTCTGCCTGGAAGACGAAGGCGACCTTGTCTGAGCCGCTGGTGGCCAGGAAGGCGGTGACCGGGATGATGACGGGCGGTGCCTGGGCTTGGGTCTCGTCGTCGCCAGTGCCTGAATCCTGCATGTCGATGTCGAGGGCGACCTCGGCGGTCATGCCGGCCCGCAGGTCGGCGCGCGGCGTCTCCAGGCGCAGCCTGACCGGGAAGGCGCCGCTGAGCCCCGCGTCCGTGCCGATCTCGGTGACCCGGGCCTGGACCCTGCCACCGCCATGGGCCGGAAATGTCACGGCGTGGACGGCGCCGGGGCGAACCTGGGCGACCAGTGTCTCCGGGACCGCGACGGCGATCTCGAAGCCACTGCCGTTGCCCTGGATCTCCAGCACCGTCTGGCCGGCCGCGACGCGCTGCGCCGGCTCGGCGAGGCGACGCGCCACGACGCCGGCGTAGGGGGCGGTGAGCACCGTGTCCGCCAGGTTTTCGCCGGCGATGTCCAGGCGCGCCCGCGCCGTCTGCAGCCGGGCGCGGGCCGTCTCCAGCGCCGCCTTGGCGCTGTCGAAGGCGGCCTCGGACGCCCAGTCCCGGCCGTACAGGTCGCGCTGCCGTGCAAACGCCTGCTCCGCCTCGCGCAAGATGGCCTCGGCCTGGACGACCTCGCTCGCCCGCTCCTGCCGGGTCAGGGCATAGAGGCGCTGGTCCAGGCGTCCCAGCACCTGGCCGGGCTCGAACTGGTCGCCGACCTCGACCGCGAGCGCCTCGACGCGGCCGCCGACCTCGAAGCTCAGCGGCGCCCGCTGCACGGGCCGGACCACGGCGGCCAGGATCCTCCGCGTGGTCTGATCGGCGACCCGGACCTGGGTCCAGGCGATCGGGCGGGGCGGGGCTTCGTCGGGGGGCGCTGGGTCCTTGCAGCCCGCGAGTGCCAGCGCTAGGAGAGCCAAGGCGGCCCGAGCTCGGACTCGCCGTTGCGGGTGCGACGGGCAACCAATCACGCGCCGGCGCATCGCTCGACGACCGCGGAGCAGTGCTTGATGCTGCCGAAGCCCCAGCCCGCCCGGTTCTTGCTGTCGATGGCCAGGATTTGGCCTTGCCGAATGGTCACGTCGAAGATACAGGCCCATTCGTTGGCGTCCGCGCTCGGCTTGGGCGATGCGAGCAACAGGCCGTCCGCACCGCGGGTCTGGGCCGAAGAATAGCGGTGCGAGGTCGTCAGCGGCTCGGTGCCCATTTCCGCGATCTCCATCGGCTCGCCGATGCAAGCCAACGGCACCGCCGCGTCCCTGCCGATCAGGTTGCGCTCGGCGTGATGCACGGTCTTCAGGTGGGGCGCGCCGCAGCCGGTGAGGGACAGGAGCGAGGCCACGGCGGCCAGAGATAGAAGTCTGCGAGTCGTCGGGCCGCATGCCTCGGACACCACCCTAGCGGTCCATGAGGGCAGGATGGCCTGCAGTGCCGCGCCGCCAGCGATGGCATGGATGAGCTTGGTCATAGGTCGATCTCCAGCTAGAACAACATAGCATGCTATATACCATTGCATACTAAGCTATGCAAGTGCTAAAAGGCGGTCATGGAGTTTGAGAAACAGCAGTCGGCGGGTTATCTCGCCAACCACTTGGCCCGGCTGTTCGCGAGGAATCTTCAGGCCCGGATCAAGCCGCTCGGCCTGTCGATCGGGACCTTTCCGGCCCTTCTGGTCTTATGGGACAGCGATGGTCTGACCCAGCGTGAGCTGACCGAGCAGCTGGATATCGAGCAGCCGACGATGGCCAACACGCTGGCGCGGATGGAGCGCGACGGCCTGGTAGTCCGCAGGAAGGACCCTTCGGATGCAAGGGCGCAGCGTATCTGGCTGACCGAGAAGTCCCGTGCCCTGCAGGCGCCGGCCGTCGCGGCAGCGGTTCAGGTGAACAGCGACGCCCTTGCCATGCTCTCGGAGGGCGACCGGGAGAAGCTCATTGCGCTCATGCGCGAGGTGATCGCGGCGATGCGGACGCGCACAATCGAGGATGCTCGCTGATCGGTCAGTCTTTGATCAGGATATCAGCCCGTTCCACAACCGCGAGGCGCTCGGCTCGTGCACTGCCTCGAGCCGCAATCCGCCGAGCTCTCCGGCCTTGCCCCGCACCGGCACGGACTCGGGCCAGCGCTCGGACGCGCGCACCAGCCCCCGACCATTGCCCTGGCCTCGGCTCGGCGGCAGTGGCTCGATCAACCCGGCCCGATGCAGCCGCAGCAGTCCCACCCGGACGCTCATTGGCTTGGGCCGGTCCCATGGATCCGTCCTGTCCAGCGCCCGGCAGACGCGCCGCGCGATTTCCGCAGATCCGGCTTGGCATGCCCTTCCGGTCCGGCCATGCGGCCCTGGTCGAGACCATTGACAGGTGGCGCGGGCGGCTGACGACCAGCAACTCCTTATTTGGACGGGACCGTCGCTCTGGCCCGCTGTGGTCTGGGCTGGGACCTGGCCCGGTACTTGGGGAATCGGCTTCGCGGAGGCCATGTGGCTCGCATTGAGCGCACACCCCCGGGAGATGAGGCCGTCGCCTGGTCCATCTTCGCGCAATACGCGGACAAGGGTTTCAGCTTCACCGATTGCACCGGCTTCGCGCTCGTCCAGCGCTTGGACCTAGGGGTGTGCCTGGCCGTCGATTCCGACCTCCGCGCGCATGGGCTGCACTGCCTGCTGAGCCTGGCCTGAGCATAGGATGCACTGGCCGTCACCCCTGCCCGCGGCAGGTGGGAAGGCGACCAGATGCCGACTCCCGGCGACGCGGAGGGCCTACGCTGGCCCGGTCGAATGCTCGGCCGCCAAGCGCTGGTCGCCTCGCAGATGGACCCAGAAATGTCGCGCTCGCGCTCGTCGTCTCCGGGATCGCGCTGGCGCTCGCCCTGCTGCTGTCCAGGCCGATCGGGCTCGACTTCGGCTTCGGCGCCGGCATGCCGGCGGGGGCGCTGACCAGCACGCCGACGCTGGCCGGCGCGCAGGATGCGGTCACCAGCGGCTTGGCGGCGCTGCCGGAGGGGCTCCCCGAAGCGCGACCTGCTGCAGAACATGAGCGTCGGCTACGCGATGACGTACTTCTTCGGCACCCTCGGCACGATCCTCGCCCTGCGCTACCTGCCGCTGCTGGTAGGAATCGATCTAGCGGGCGAGCTGGTGCGGCTCGCCCGCGAGCCTGGCCTGAACCGCAAGCGCGCGAGCGAGCTCGCCGACGCCGCGAGCTTCCCGATCATCCGCGTCTACGCGTCACGGGCGAAGGGGTCGGCATGACCATGGAGCAGGTGCATTCGCGCTCGCAAGGCAGTCGGTGCCAAGCTGCCATCGAAAAGGAGGTCGAGAAGGCCGACCTCACCCCTTTCGCCTCCGGCATGATCGCCGGCACCATGCTCGGGCTCGCCACCGTTGCGCTGGGCAACCTGTCCATCGGGCTCGGCACCGCCGGCGGTCTCTTGATCGTCGGCATCAGCATCGGCTGGCTCGGTTCCATCATGCCCACCTTCGGCCGCCTGCCGGCTCGCTAGGATCCCCGCGTCAGGATACACTGTCATGGTAAGACCCTCGCAGAGCAGACAGGGCCTTCCCGCGTGGCGGCCGGCTGTTCCCGCCCTTCTGCCATGGTAACCGTTCAGACCCCCTGCCATAACTCCGCGCCTGAGAGCCAGAAGTCAGAGGCTCATGTTGGGATTGGCTGCAAAACACTGGGGGGTCTGAGCGGTTACCTGCCATGAAGGTGTGGAGCCTGAGGCGGCGACTCGACTTCCACCTGAAAAGCTATGCCTATGCCGGGCGAATTCAGCGCACTTCATCGGACCAGCTGGCGCGGCGCGATGATCTGGATCGCTCAATGGCTCGACCTTTGGAGATGATAATGAGTCAAGATGAAGCACAGAGATGCCTTGCATGTGAGCGTGGTTCTGACGTGACGCCGCTGATCCGTCTGGAGTACCGGGGGGAGCCGCATTGGATCTGCCCAGAGCACCTCCCTGTGCTGATTCATGATCCGGGACGGCTTGTCGGACGGCTCGCTGGAGCCGAGCATCTTCGACCCGCTGAGCATCACGACTGATTGCCCTCTCCACGCCTCCTGACGTGATTGCTCAATACAACGGCCTCTCGCCGACCCATGACAACAGGCCGCAGGCCCGTCGCATCCTGATGCTGGGCGGTACCGGCACGATTGGCCGCGCCGTTGTTGCCGCATTGGTGATGCGAGGCCACGAGGTCGTCTGTCTCGTCCGGCCTCGAGTCGGTACCAGCGCGACCTCGAGGCGACAGCGGAGCATGCACTTTCTGAGTGGGGCCGAGGTGCGCTTCGGCGAGGTGACCGATCCCGCGTCTCTTGCCGAGCTGGGATTCCGTAACGAGCGCTTCGATACGGTCGTATCCTGTCTAGCATCGCGGACAGGGGAGCCGCGGGACGCCTGGGCGATCGACTATCAGGCCCACCTGAACGTGCTGTCGCAGGCGAAAGCGACAGGCGTGACGCAGATGGTGCTGTTGTCGGCGATCTGCGTACAGAAGCCTCGACTCGCCTTTCAGTATGCCAAGCTAGCGTTCGAAACGGCGCTGATGCGCTCGGGATTGACCTACTCGATCGTCCGTCCGACCGCCTATTTCAAATCGCTGGCGGGACAGGTGACACGCGTTCAGCAGGGAAAGCCGTATCTGGTATTCGGCGACGGCCGGCTTACGGCTTGCAAGCCAATCGGCGATGCGGATCTCGCGGCCTACCTTGCGGATTGCTTGCAAGACGTATCGCTGCAGGACAAGATTTTGGCGATTGGCGGACCCGGTCCGGCGATCACTCCACTCGAGCAAGGAGAGTACCTGTTCGACCTGCTCGGCCGCAAGCCGCGCTTCAAGCACGTGCCGATCTCGCTACTGAGTGGGGTCGCGGTGGTCTTGGGTGCGTTGGGAAAGGTCGTTCCGCGTTTGGCTGCCAAGGCCGAGCTGGCACGTATCGGCCATTATTACGCCACGGAATCGATGCTGGTCCTCGATCCCGAAACCGGTCGCTACGATGCCGACGCAACGCCTGAGACTGGCCAAGACAGGCTATTTGACTATTATCGGCGCGTCATCAATGGTTCTGAGACGGTCGAGCGTGGCGAGCACGCCGTGTTTTGACATCGCTTCCGCCGAGACGCACACCTAGGACAAGCCGAGTCACTTGACGGTCGAGATGCTTGACGCGATGTCACCCTTCAGACCCCCCTCCCAAGAATCTGCGCCCGAGAACCAAGATTCAGAGGCTGATGGTCGGATTTACCGCGGAGCGCTGCGGGGGTCTGAACGGCCACAAGTGATCTACCTGTTCTAAGGCGATTTCTGTCAACAAACAGACCGCCTGGCTTGTCTTTTCGCCCGCCTTCTGCGTCGCGGCAGCGGGCACAGAGCTCGACTATGCGCCCGCTG
>JANQFI010000534.1 GCA_028277905.1 Chromatiaceae bacterium
GCCCTAGTGTTCTGATTCCGAAGTTTTGATGATTTTGGTCTGGTTCTCTGCGGTTTCGAGGGTGCGCAGGCAGAAGCGCTTGATGGTGGCCAGGATGTCGTCTGCCGACTTGGTCCAACGGAAGGGCCTTGGATCGGCGTTGACGGTCTCGATGTAGCCGAGGATAGCCTCTTCGAGCTCTCGGGTTGAGCGATGGACGCCGCGGCGCAACTGCTTTTCGGTGAGCCGGGCGAAGAAGCGCTCGACCTGGTTCAGCCAGGAGGCGCCGGTCGGCGTGAAGTGGATGTGCCAGCGGGGATGGCGCGCGAACCATTTGCGGATCGCCGGGGTCTTGTGGGTCGCGTAGTTGTCGATCACCAGGTGGACGTCGAGGTCAGCCGGGACGTTGGTCTCGATCGTGCGCAGGAACTGAAGGAACTCTCTGGCGCGGTGACGTGCGAAGCAGCGCCCGATCACCTCGCCGGTCGCGATATCGAGGGCCGCGAAGAGTGTCGTCGTGCCGTGGCGCTTGTAATCGTGACTGCGCCGCTCGGGCTGGCCGGGGCGCATGGGCAGCAGCGGCTGGCTGCGATCCAGGGCCTGGACCTGGCTCTTCTCGTCGACGCAGAGCACCAGGGCGCGCTCCGGCGGCGCCAAGTAGAGCCCGACGATGTCGCGCACCTTCTCGACGAAGAACGGGTCGCTGGAGAGCTTGAAGGTCTCGCTGCGGTGCGGCTGCAGCCCGAAGGCCTGCCAGATGCCGTGGATCGTCGAGGGCGCATAGCCCACCGCCCGCGCCATCGAGCGCAGGCTCCAATGGGTGCCGTCCGGTGGCGTTTCCTCAAGCGTGCGCCGCACCACCTCGGCGATCTCCTCGTCGCCGATCTGGCGCGGCGTCCCCGGACGCGGCTCATCGTAGAGGCCGTCAAGCCGCCGCTCGGCGAAACGCCGACGCCACTTGCCGACCGTGTTCGCATCGGCACCAACCCGCTCGACAATCGCCTTGTTCTCAAGCCCATCCGCCGCCGCCAACACAATGCGCGCCCGCCGCGCCAGACCCTGCGCCGTCTTGCGACGCCCCGCCAAGCCCTCTAACTCGCGCCGCTCCGCCGCCGTCAACTCAATCGCAACCGCTGGCTTGCCCATGCACCTGCTCCTCAAAAACTGAGGACCATGATCTAACAAACTTCGCGATCAGGACACTAG
>JANQFI010000537.1 GCA_028277905.1 Chromatiaceae bacterium
CGAGCAGGACCGGTGCCGCGGCATCGATTCCGGTCAGGCCGGGGACCGGCGCGGCATCGGGCCGGCCGATCCAGACGCCAACAACGTGACGGCCATCCCAGCCGATGGCCCAGGCATCCCGATGGCCATAGGAGGTCCCGGTCTTGTAGGCGATGCCGTCCGGGGCCGCATTCGTCGGCGCCGGGGCTCCGGCCAGGATCGACGCCAGGTACCAGGCGGCGCGGGGGTCGAGGATGCGGCGGGCCGGGCCGGCAGCCGCCTCGGCAGCGCCCGGCTCGGCCAGCGCCGTCAGCGCGACGGCCTCGCCGCCGCGGGCGATGGCCGCGTACAGGGTCACCAGGTCCGTCAGCGAGACGCCGATCCCGCTGAGGCCGATCGCGAGCCCGGCCGGGGTGTGGTCCGGCAGCACCGGCCGCGCACCGGCCCGGCCCATCCGCGACACCAGCCGCGCCGGCCCGACCGCGTCGAGCAGCCGCACCGCCGGCACGTTCAGCGATCGCTGCAGGGCCTCGCGGACCGTCAAGGTGCCCTGGAAGGAGCGGTCGAAGTTCGTCGGCGCATAGCTGTCGAACGCGCTCGGACGGTCCTCGATCAGGCTCTCCGGGTGCGCGAGACCGGCCTCGAACGCCAAACCATAGATCAGCGGCTTCAGCGTCGAGCCCGGCGAGCGGATCGCGCGGGTCATGTCGACATGGCCGTCGCGAGGCGTGTCGAACAGGCCGGCGGAGCCGACGCTGGCGACCAGTCGGCCGCTGGCGTGCTCGGCGGCCAGGATCCTGACCGACAGGGTCTTGCCAGCGGCCGCCGCCCGCTCCGCGGCCAGGGCCTCGAGCCGGCGCTGCACGCCGGCATCCAGGGTCGGCTGCAGCAACGCGTAAGGCGGAATGAGCCTGCGTAGCCCGCGTAGGGCGTAACGCGATAGCGGTTCCGCCATCCGCCGATGCCTTTGATGCCGACCACCGATCCTGATGTATTCTGACCAACCCGCCATCATTCCTCGACGGGCGGGGAATGGCGGATCGCCCTATCGGGCATCCGCCCGTCGTGAAAAACGCGATGCAATCGGAGGGGGTATGCCGGACTATCGCCGCTGGCGGTTTCCGGGTGGAACCTATTTTCTGACCATCAATCTGCTGGAGCGTCACGCGGACTGTTGGTCCGGCATCTCGATGCGCTGCGCCGAACGCGCCGCGAGCGGCCGCTCCATATCGATGCCTGGGCGGTGCTGCCGGAGCCTATGCACTGCATCATCACGCAGCCGGCGGGCGGCGCAGACTTTTCCAACCGAGTCAAGGCGATGAAGATCCGCTTCGTCCGTGCCGTACCAGCGACCGAGCGGCATTCCCGCACACGCTTCACCCACGGCGAGCGGGCATCCGGCAACGCCGTTTCTGCGAGCATCTGATCTGCGGCGATGCCGAGTATGCTGTCCCCACGACGCCGCTGCCGCAAGCAGCCAGCGACGGCTGGGTTTCGACATCGCTGCTGACTGCTGGAATCGGACGGTGAGCTCCGATTGGGACGATGTGACGGCTGCCGCCAACCTGCGGAAGCATGGCGTGAGCTTTGAGGAGGCATGCACTGTCTTTGCAGGCCCGTTTGCGGCCACCGGTGCCGATCCGAGCCCCTCATCATGTACCCCAAGCCCTCGCCACCAGCGGCATCCTTTCCCGTAGCGACCAGCCGGACCTTGGCCCCCGGAGAACGACCATGACCGAGCTTGAGCAGATCACCGAACTCTGCCGAGAGCTGCCGGCGGATGCCCGCCGACAGGTGCTGGCGTTGCTGCGCACATTGCGCGAGCAGCACGGACTTGATCCACCGGAGACGGGAGGGCAACGGGCACCGCAGCCGGGTGTTCTGGAGCAGGTGGGCTTCGTCGGCAGCCTGGACGCGGAGCCCAGTCTTTCGGAGCAGTACAAGGAGGTGATCAGCGAGACGCTGACGGCGAAGCATGATCATCGCTGATACCGGATTCTGGCTGGCGTTGGCGAGCCCGTCGGATACGCATCATCACCGCGCGCTTCGCGTCTATCGTCTACTCACCGAGCCGCTCGTCACGACCTGGCCGGTGGTCACCGAGACTTGCCATCTGTTGTTGGCACGGCGGGGCGTGGAGTCCCAGCGACGCTTTCTTGCCGGTTATTCGCGAGGGGCCTTCGAGCTGTTCAGTCTGGCCGATAAGCACATGCCGCGCATCGTCGAGCTGATCGATGAGTATGCCGATCTGCCGATGGATTTGGCCGATGCATCGCTCGTGATCCTCGCCGAATCGCTTGGCCATGGACGAATCCTGTCGACGGACTGTCGCGACTTCCACACCTACCGCTGGAAGCGGCGCAAGCCGTTCGAAAACCTGCTATTCGGCGCATCTCTGACCCCCTGATCGCGCTCGCCCTATCGCGTTCCGCCATCTGCGCGGGCTTCGAGAGATTGGCCCGGGAGTCAATGGGCCGAGCGCAGCAACGACCGTAGCTGATTCAAGAAGGCGTCGGACAGCCAAAGGCCACCTTTCGCCCGCAACTCCTCGAGCACATCCAACGGCTCAGAGACGAGCCCGGCATCGGCGGCAGCCAGAACGGCGCCAACGGTACCGGTAATCGACAGCCCGAGCCGGCGAGCCAGTCGGCGCCCGGCCATGTCCTCAATCATCAGCAGCTCACTGCCGTGGCGTCGTTCCAAGCCAATTGCCGCTGCCTCTCCGGCATCGACTTCATTGACCAGTAGACGCATCACTGGCTCATCGCCGGCGGTCTCGACGACTTGGACGAAGCTGAGCTATCTGCGCCAATCCGTGTGAAGCGGTCCGGCTTGATCCAGCTCGACAGCGATTTCTGGTGGGATTGCGATGCGCTCGTAAGCTTGGAGATGGCGGCAGAGGGCTTGGTTCGGTGTAAGCATAGCATGCGACTTCGGTTGCTCACCGAGCCTGTCGGGCGCGTCCGCGATCGGCTGGTCGGCCATCCCGTCCGGCGTAGACCGATCACCCGTCCCGGGTCGATACCAGAATAGCAGGCCGATGCTAATGCCCGCCGTAGATGACGGAACCGCTATCGCGTTCCGCCCTTGTATCTACTCGGGCTCAAGAGGCAAAAGGCAAGATCAGACCCCGTGCCCGACACCGTGCCCCCATTCTACTAATAGCGCAGAGGAGCCAATGCCAAGACCAGGCCGGTGGCCTTATCCGGCAAAACGCCTATAAACGCCCCGTTAGGGGACTCCTTGTACGACAACCAATAGAAGCCCTCCGACTAGGGTGTTAAATTTGGCCCTTTTCATGCACTTTTTGGTCCCACACTCCCGTGACGCGGGCGCGCCTCATGAGGTGACGTAAGATATTTATCTTAAAG
>JANQFI010000573.1 GCA_028277905.1 Chromatiaceae bacterium
TATTCGACTACGATTGCGATTACGACAACGACAACGAGGGGATCCCGGTCTCGGAACTTCCGCAGCAAAGCACTAGTCACTTTTGATGCAGCGCAACAAGATGCCTGCGATCGGTGCGCTACAGGTCCGTCCCGCGCGCATCCCCAACGCAAGCACCGCAGACCCAGGCGCAACCCATGCAAAAGAACCCGTGGCAAGAGAACCCATGCCTTAAGGTACTGGCGCCGGTCACCGACACTCTAGCAGCGCCGCCGACAGCACGCCTTGACCGCAATCACCAAGCACGCAGTTCCCGATAATTTTACTCGGAAATCGCCCTGGCCAGGCGCCCGATAGCAAAGGGCAACGGGACTGTCCTGGAGCGCCTACAATGGCCGCCCATGCTGACCGATGCTTGTCGCTGCCCAGGGTCGTCGCCACCCGCCCCCGGCGGGCTCGGCCCCACCCGCGAGCACGCCGCCCGCCGCGTCGATGGACCCGGCAGCCTCCCGCCCTGCTTCCTGGACGCCCCGTCCGGCCTCACCGCCGACGCCCTGGACGCGGATGCGGGCCATGCGCCCGTGGCCCTACCCAGTGCAGCGCCTGACGCCCACCCTGCAGGCCATGAACCGGGACCAGCCTCATGAGCCGCGGGCCGGACCTGTCCGTCTACCTGGTGACCGACCCTGGGCTCTGCGCCGCCCGCGGCCTGGTGGAGACCGTGCTCGCCGCGGTGCGTGGCGGCGCGAGCGTCGTGCAGCTGCGGGATAAGGACGCGCCGGACGCACTGCTCATCGAGCAGGGCCGGGCGCTGAAGGCGGCGCTGGTCGACAGCGGCGTGCCGCTCGTTATCAACGACCGCATCGGTGTCGCCGCCACCATCGGTGCCGACGGCGTGCATCTCGGCCAGGCCGATGCGGGCATCGATGCCGCCCGCGCGGCCTTGGGGCCAACCGCCATTGTCGGCCTCTCCGTCCAGACCCTGGAGCACGCGCGTGCCGCGACACGCCAGCCGGTCGACTACGTCGGCATAGGCCCAGTGCTCGCCACCGCGACCAAGGCGGACCACGCGGTGCCATTGGGCTTTGCCGACCTCGCCCGGGTGCGTGCGGCGACACCATTGCCCGCGGTGGCCATCGGCGGGCTCAGCGCCGAGCAGGTCCCCGGCGTGCTCGAGGCTGGCTGCGACGGGCTCGCCGTCGTCTCCGCCATCTGTGCGGCAGCGGACCCGGGCGCAGCCGCCCGCGTGCTCCGGCAGGCCATAGACGCCTACCGCGCCCGGGCGCACAGATGACCGAAACCGCCATCCCGAACGTCCTCAGCATCGCCGGCTCCGACCCCAGCGGCGGCGCCGGCATCCAGGCGGACCTCAAGGCCATCGCCGCCAATGGCTGCTACGGCATGGCCGTCATCACCGCCCTGACCGCGCAGAACACCCAAGGCGTCACAGGTGTGCGGCTGGTGGAGGCCGACTTCGTCGCCGCCCAGATCGACGCCCTGCTCGCCGACATCCGCGTGGACGCCGTCAAGATCGGGATGCTCGGCAGCGCCGAGATCGCCGCGAGCGTTGCCGGCGCCCTCGCCCGCCAAGGACCCGCGCTCGTCGTGCTGGACCCGGTCATGATCGCCAAGGGCGGTGAGCGGCTGCTGGCGGAGGCGGCGATTGCCGTCTTGCGCGAGCGCCTGCTCCCGCTCGCCACGGTGCTGACGCCAAACCTACCGGAGGCGGCCGTGCTCCTCGGCGAGCCCGAGTCCGGCACGCGGGAGACTATGCCCGCCATGGCCGCAGCGCTGCGGTCGCTCGGGGCCCGCGCGGTACTGCTGAAGGGTGGCCACCTGCCCGGCCCCGCGAGCCCGGACCTGCTCGCGACCGCCGATGGCCAGCACTGGCTCGAGGGCGAGCGCATCGCCACCGCGAGCACCCACGGCACCGGCTGCACCCTGTCCTCCGCCCTCACCGCCCGGCTCGCCGCCACCGGGGACATCCGCACCGCCGCCGAGCAGGCCAAGCGCTACGTCGCCGGCGCCATCGCCGCCGCCGGCCGGCTCGACGTCGGCCAGGGCCATGGCCCCACCCACCATTTCCACGCCCTCTGGCGCTGAGCTTGGGAGCGCCGGCATCGCGTCAGCCAGCGGCCACTATGATGTTCCCCAAACGCGAGCAGCCATGGCTGGCGGAGCGACCCCTGCGTCTACGGGTACCCAGCTTCGTGCCTTCCCCGGCGGGACGCCGGCGCTCCAAGGTCAGGCGACGGCGCGCAATCGGCCGGGCTCTGCGGGTACCGCCGGCAGGCCGAGCTCCAGGGTCTTGAGGTCGGCGCCGGCGCGACCGGCGAAGAGCTGGAGGTCGGCCGCGATCAGCGACCAGCAGTAGGGGCCGATGCGCTCGGTGTGGCCCCGAATCTCGGTCTCAACGCGAATCCGTGGGGCCTGGTAGGAGAGCCGGATACCGATCCTAAGGGGCGCGGCACGCTTGTGCTCCGGCAGCATGTCCAGGCTCGGGCCGCCGCCATCGCGACGCGCGCCGGGGTAGATGTCGACGCCGAGCTCGACCAGATTCGTCGCGATGCGCGGCCTGCTCGTCTCGACCCGCTGCAGGGTGCAGTTCGGGTCGCGGCAGCGCTCCCGCAGGGCGTAGGTGAGCTCGCGCTCTATGAAGACGCAGAAGGCGTGCTGCACCTCCTGGAGCTGGCCCTGCACACGCAGCATCCGGCGCGCATGGGGCGCCTGGTCGCGCATCTCCGCACGCAGCACACGCCGCAGCCGGTCAAAGCCCTTGGGGAGGGCGCCGGCATGAAAGCCGCGGGCCATGAGCGCGCGCACGCTCTCGCCGTGGGGGCCGACGGCGGCGGGCTCCACGGGCAGCGTCGCGGCACCCTCCGCCCCCCGTGCCAGACCCGGCAGATCGTCCTGCTCCTGACCGGCGGCGGCGAGCCCCTCGCGGTGGTTGGCCTGGTAGAGCTTCCAGTTTTCCTTCAACTCCCAGACGAAGAAGCCGAACAGGCCCGGCAGCACCACGATGGTGAGCGTCACCAGCGGATAGGCGATGACCTTGGGCAGGACGGACCCGCTGATGTCGACGAAGGCCGCGGTGATCGCCGGCAGGAAGGGCAGCAGCAGCTTGTGGCCGATGCTGACGATGGGAAAGTGCTTCACCGGGTTGACCTGCGGCTCCACCAGCACGGTCACGTAGAACTGGATCAGGGCCTCGGCAAAGCGCCACAGGGGCGTCACCAGCGCCTTGAAGAGCCGGGCTTCCATGCGCTCACCCAGGTGGGGCACCAGCGCATCGTCCACCCGGTACAGGATCTGCGAGAAGCCGCGGGTAACCTCCTTGAAGAAGGTCAGCAGCCACTGGATCACGCCGATCACCAGGGTCTGGTTGATGCGCCTGAGATAGCCCCCGATGCGTGTGCTCAGATTGTCCAGGAAGCGCCGCCCCGCCGGCGTGTTGCGCGCGAGCGTGCCAAGCGCAAAGGCGAGCACCACGAGCCACAGCCCGGGCTCGATGGGCACCTCCTCCACGAACACCGCCAGCAGGATGATCGGAATCAGCGGCAGAATCCCGATCAGCAGCGGCTGCACCAGGTTGCGCCCGAGGCCGCGCACGAGGCCGGTGCTGAGCAACTCTGCCAGGGGCCGCCAGCGCAGCAATCGGTTCAGGCCGTCGCGGAAGACGAAGCGCAAGACCGCCACCAGCCCCCGCCACAGCGACAGCGCGACGTGCCGGCCGATGCCTGTGTGCATCACGATCGCGGTGAGCCCGCCCAGCAGCAGCACGTCGGTCGCGGTGGCGAGCTTGAACGCCTTGTCGAAGTGGGGCAGCAGCTCCAGTAACAGGTCGAAGGTCTTGAGCACCAGGTAGGCGGCCCCGAAGGGCACCAGCAGGTAGCGCGAGATGCTTCGCCCGAGTGGTGTGCCGAACAGCGGCGCGCTGAGCTGTTGCAGACCCTTGATGTAGATCTCGCCGCGGCGGTAGACGCCGGGCAGGGCCTGCGCCGCGGTGCGGTCGAAGCGCGCTAGGCGGTCACCGCGGAAGAACTCCGCCAGGGTGGGGTCCGGCAGCCTGAGGATATTGCGGGCGACGATGTCGCGGACGTCGGTGAACTTCAGCGTGCGGCGCTGCTTGATGGCGTCCAGCAACTCCAGCTTCATCTTCTGCGCAGCGACCTTCTCGCGATGGTCCCTTGGCACGAAGTCCGCCTGGCGCATGGCCTGCTCCACCCGTGGCATGAGCTCGGCGTCGAGCCGCGCCGTGACGCACCCCCGCAGCGCCTCCAGGGCACGGCCGAAGCGTGCCAGGTCGGCGATGGCCCAGGGCATCTCGTCCAGCCGGGCGCGCCCGGCGTCCATGGCCCGCAGCGCACTCAGCAGGGTCTGGAAGGGCAGCGGCTCCCGCAGCGGCCGGCGTCCGCCCGGGCGCAGGGCAGCCAGGATCCAGCGGATCGGGCGCAGGCGGTAGTAGTCGCTGCGGCTCTCGGCGAGCACCTGCTCCAGATTTCCGAGCAGCGTGCGCGCCGGCACCGAGCCGAAGCGGCGGCGGTCTGCGTCGGCGAGACGCCGGATCAGCTCCGAGAGCTCCGCCGCCGTCATGGCGTCGAGCCCCCACTTGGCCGCCAGCGCGTCCGCCAGGTTGGCCTCGGCGGCGGCCTCGCACGCGGCGATGGCCCGCTCGATGGCCGCCGGCGCGAAGCGGGCCGGCCGACTCAAGCGCTGCGCCAAGCGGCGCGCCTCGCCCAGGTAGCGCAGCTGTGCCGCGAACCGGCCCTGGAGCTCCGCCTGCTGGGCGCAACGGACGGCGTGCTCGAACAAGCTGAGACCCAGGCTGTGCCAATAGCCGGCCTGGCCAGGCGCAGGTGTGAAGCCGATGTCGTCGAAGCCCGGCAGCATCAGGAACCGCGCCAGGAGACGCCGCGCGGCTCCGCTGAGGTCGTCCCGCACCCGGCGGAGCCAGCCATGGCGCCGGCGCGGACGAGAGCCACGTCGCCACGCGTCGAAGTAGAGCTGCTCCAGCGACGGCGGCATGCCCTTGTCATGATCATGGGCAGCGGCTTGCTGCTGGGCCTGCTCGTGGGCCCCCTGGGGAGCAGGCGGCGATCGGGCCGACTCGGCGGCGGCGCCAGCGTCGCAGCCGACGCGTGCCGCCGCCTGCTGCGGCGTCGCGGCCTGCGCGGCGCCGGCCCGGGCCTGCGCCAAGTCCGGGTCGGAAACGCCGAAGGGCAATCCGATGGGCAGCAGCGGCGGCGTTGTCCGCAGGTTGTCGCCGCCGGGCCGGCTCTTCGCTAGCAGCAGCGGCATCTGCCCATCATCGCGCGGCTCGGGCAGGTCCAGACCGCTGTGCTCCAGCCAACGGTCCACCGCGGGCCAGGCCTCGATGGCCGGAAAGAAGAAGCCACGGGCTCCGGGCGCGAAGTACCGCAGGCGCACCACCATGGCGGCGAAGCTGCGGGTGATGAGGTCGTGGCTCCAGATCGACAGCGTGATGCCGTCGCGGTCGAGCACCTGGCAGACTTCCGCGAAGGCGTGCTCGCCGATGAGCTCGCGCAGTGCCGCGGCGCCGAAGCGCCCGGCGTCCTCCTCGTCGTCCCGAGCGCCCTGCCAGGCGCGGGCCACCTCGGCCTCGAAGCCCCGCGCCCAGTAGTCGAGCCGCAGGCGCGCGAGGCCCTGCTTACCGGTCGCCGGGGCCGACGGACTCGGCAACAGAATGACGTAGCTGGGCAGCCGCAGCCCCTCGATGACGGACAGCGCCTCGGCGTTCTCGGTCTCGAGACCCTCCAGGAAGGCGTCTCGCGGCATCAAGTAGTAAGGCAGATCCGGGATGGGCACACCCCGCGCCTCGGCGCCGAGCTGTTCCTCGATGAGCCGCTCGATGGCGCGAGCATGAAAGAGGAACAGGCCCTCGGCAGGCCGGAGGACCTGCTGGCGAAAGATCTTGGCGCTGGCTGTCGGCATGCGCAGGGAATTAGCGCCGACTTGCCCGTGATTCAAACGCGCCGGGACACATACCTATCCGCAAGGCAACCCCGGCAGGACTCGCGTATTCCGAAATCCCAAGGTCCCGCCCGGAGTCCGACGCCCGGCAGCACAGCGCCCGTGCCGGGCCGTGGCGGTGCATGTGTCGAGCGGGCATGTTAGGTTGCCGACACCGACGGAGGCTGGGCACAGGTTCCAGCCGCTCGCGCCAGGACGCCGAAGCGAAGGCGCAGCCGCAGCCCTCAGCGAAGACAAGCGCCGCCCATGCCCAAGCTCGATGCCGCCATCACCGCGACCTTTCTGATCTACCTGATCCTGATGCTCGCTATCGGCATCTGGGGCTACCGCAGCACCAAGAGCTCCTCCGGCTACTTTCTCGGCGGCCGCTCGCTCGGCCCCTGGCCGGCAGCCCTGTCGGCAGGCGCATCCGACATGAGCGGCTGGCTCTTGCTCGGGCTGCCGGGGCTCGCCTTTGCCTCAGGCCTGGAGGCCCTGTGGCTGGCCGGTGGACTCCTGCTCGGCACCTGGCTCAATTGGCTCCTGGTCGCACGGCGCCTGCGGGCCTACAGCTATGCCGCGGGCGATGCGCTCACCATCCCGGAGTTCTTCGCCAACCGCTTCGGCGACCCGCGGCACATCCTGCAAGGGGTCTCGGCCTTCTTCGTGCTGCTGTTCTTCTTGTTCTATACGAGCTCCGGGCTCGTGGCCGGGGGGAAGCTGTTCGAGACCGTGTTCGGCTTCGACTATGAGATCGCCGTGATCGTCGGCAGCCTGTTCGTGGTGTCCTACACCCTGTTCGGCGGCTTCCTGGCGGTGTCCTGGACGGATCTGGTTCAGGGGCTGCTGATGGCCGCGGCCCTGCTCCTCGTGCCGGTGATCGTCATCAGCGCCGACGGCGGCCTCGGCACCATGCTCGGCACCCTGCAGGCGCGCAACCCGAACCTGCTGACCCTGTGGCAGGACAACGCCGGCACGCCGCTCGGCATCGTCGCCATCGTCTCGCTCGCGGCTTGGGGGCTCGGCTACTTCGGGCAGCCGCACATCCTGGCGCGCTTCGCCGGCATTCGCTCCGGCGCCGAGGTGCCCAGGGCCCGGCGCATCGCCGTCACCTGGTCCGGCCTCAGCATGGCCGGCGCAATACTGGTCGGGCTTGCCGGCGCCGCCTGGCTGGAGACCAACACCAGCGGCCAGCTCGGCGACCCGGAAACCATCTTCATGGTCCTGGTGAACGCCCTGTTCCACCCCGTGATCGCCGGCATCCTGCTAGCGGCGATCCTGGCCGCCATCATGTCCACCGCGGACTCGCAGCTGCTGGTGTCCTCCTCCGCGCTGGCCGAGGACTTCTACCGCCAACTGCTGCGCCCCGCGGCGAGCCAGCGGGAGATCGTCCTGGTAGGCCGGTTCGCCGTGGTGATGCTGGCAGTCATCGCGCTGCTGCTGGCCTACGACCCGGAGCGCACGGTGCTCGGCCTGGTCGGCTACGCCTGGGCCGGGTTCGGTGCCGCCTTCGGGCCGGTACTGGTGCTGAGCCTGTACTGGCGGCGGATGAATCGGAGCGGGGCGCTTGCCGGAGTCATCGCCGGCGGGCTCACCGTGGTGGCTTGGAAACAGCTCTCCGGCGGCCCCTATGGACTGCTCGACCTCTACGAGATCCTGCCCGGCGTGGCCTTCGCCACCCTCGCCATCGTCGCCGCGAGCCTGCTCACGGCGGCGCCACCTGCGTCGGTGCGGGATGGCTTCGACGATTTCCGCTCGGGACTACGTTCAGGCGAGCCCAGCGCCGGTGCCGCAACGGCGCCCTAGCAACGTGACTCGAGCCGAGCTCGCGAACCCAGGCGCAACAGGATCAGCTTGGTAGACCGGCCTCATCCCGCACCTTGTCCAGCCAGGCCGCGATTCGCTCGTCCGTGAGGTCGGGCTCGTTATCGTCATCCAACCCAACCCCCAGGAAGTGGTCCTCGTCGAAAAGGCCTTCGGAAGCGTCGAAGTCATAGCCCTCGGTCGGCCAGGTACCCACGAGCTCGGGGCTGCCCAGCGCCTTGACCGCTTCCCAGAGCTCGCCCAGGGCGTCGAGAAAGTTGTCGGGGTAACCCGCGGCGTCACCCAAGCCAAAGAAAGCGACCTTCTTGCCGCTGAGGTCGAGGCCTTCCATTCTCGGAATGAATTCGGCCCAATCGTCCTGCATCTCGCCGATGTTCCATGTCGGAACGCCCAAGAACAGCAAATCGTACTTCTCGAGGTCCGATGGATCGGCGTCTGCGACATCCTCGACTGCGGCGACGATGTCACCCAACTGTTCCTTGATCTTTCCGGCCGCCGCTTCTGTATTGCCGGTGGTCGAGCCGTAGAAGATGGCCACGGACATGCTCATGATTGATGACCCCATCACAAAGCTATTCCCCGACAGACGTATTTCGAGGTCCGTGGGAAACGGGAGGGAAAACGACGCACTTCAAGTGCGGACCTCGCAGAGCCGCTGTAGCTCCAGGTCGGCCAAACCGGCGCGGAAACCCGAACAGAGGCAAGGGCGAGGCCTCACACGCGCATAAAAATCGCGATAAGGCGATTGCCGGAAACAAACAGACCGAATGGCGCAGGATTTTCGCTCGCCTCCAAGGAGCGGCAGCGGGCGCATAGTCGAACTCTGTGCCCGCTGCCGCGACGCAGAGGGCGGGCGAAAAGACAAGCCAGGCCGTATGTTTGTTGACAGAAATCGCCTAAGCCGGCTGGCGAAGGGCCAGGACGCCCCGCCCCGCTGGCGCAGACGCACGTACGACCCTGCGGCTGAGACGCATGTCATCGTGCCGCCGCCAAGATTACAATGTCGCCGGTTGACGAGCAAGAGGGCGTCGGCGATTTCTCCGCAAGTGGCGGGCTTAGGCTTGGCTATGGTCTCCTGATCACGACCGCAGAATGAATCGGCACTCATCAAGCCTACCTGGCCCAAGGCGATTTCTATCAACAAACATACCGCCTGGCTCGTCTTGTCGCCCGCCTTCTGCGTCGCGGCAGTAGGCACAGAGCTCGACTATGCGCCCGCTGCCGCTCTTTGAAGGCGAGCGAAAATCCTGCGCCATTCGGTATGTTTGTTTCCGGCAATCGCCTAAGCAATGCCATCTCGTCCTCCAATTTCACGACAACTGCCTTCCGCATGCGCATTAGCAATGGGCGAACTTGCATAGCCTTAGTCACAATCAATGCACTCTCGCGCTTGCGAAGAACGGGACCAGCAACATGGCGGCAGACCGCGATCTATGCACCCCAGCGATGGGAAGACCTCGGCAAAGGCGGTCTGCCCCTGACGTATCCCCATCCAATTGCGCGCCCTGCTGTTTATTTGAGCAGCAGGGCCTCATGATCATCCGCGACCCGTTGTCCGGTGTCGCCAGCTCCGCGCCGCGTCGGGAAGCCGCCTGCCCCTTGGTGTCGCGGCGAGGCCTCGACACCAGAGATGCTGTACCGCCCCCTGGCGCAGACTCGACGGCGGGCGGCGCACCAGCGGGAGCGCCCTAATCCGCCGGCTTCGCCGCTTGCTCCGCGACGGCCTTCATGCTGAGCCGGATGCGGCCCTGCTTGTCCACCTCCAGCACCTTGACACGGACGACGTCGCCCTCTTTGAGCTTGTCCGAGACCTTCTGCACGCGCTCTTCGCAGATCTGGCTGATGTGCACCAGGCCATCGCGGCCGGGCAGGATGGTGACGAAGGCGCCGAAGTCCATCAGCCGCACCACCTTGCCCTCGTAGATCTTGCCGACCTCCACGTCCGCGGTAATGAGTCGGATGCGCTTCTTGGCCTCTTCGCCCGCGCTGCGCTGCACCGAGAAGATCTTGACCACGCCGTCGTCGTTGATGTCCACCGTGGCGCCGGTCTCCTCGGTAATGGCGCGGATGGTGGCGCCGCCCTTGCCGATGACGTCGCGGATCTTCTCGGGGTGGATCTTGAACTCGATGATGCGCGGGGCATAGTCGGACATCTCGGCGCGGTGCTCCGAGATGACCTTGTTCATCTCATCCAGGATGTGCAGCCGACCGGCCTTCGCCTGCGCAAGTGCGGTCTCCATGATCTCCTTGGTGATGCCCTCGATCTTGATGTCCATCTGCAGCGCGTTGATGCCATCCGCGGGGCCGGCGACCTTGAAGTCCATGTCGCCCAAGTGGTCCTCGTCGCCCATGATGTCGGTCAGCACGGCAAACTCATCACCCTCCTTGATGAGGCCCATGGCGACACCGGCCACCGGCGCCTTGACCGGCACGCCCGCGTCCATCAGCGAGAGACTCGTGCCGCACACCGAGGCCATGGAGCTGGAGCCATTGGACTCGGTGATCTCGGAGACCACGCGCACCGAGTACGGAAACTCATCCGGTGCCGGCATGGCGGCGAGGATGCCGCGCTTGGCGAGCCGCCCATGGCCGATCTCGCGGCGCTTGGGGCTGCCGACCCGACCCAGCTCACCGACGCAGAAGGGTGGGAAGTTGTAGTGCAGCATGAAGGGCTCGCGCCGCTCGCCCTCCAATGCGTCGACGATCTGGCTGTCGCGCTCGGTGCCCAGGGTGGTCACCACCAGCGCCTGGGTCTCGCCGCGCGTAAACAGCGCCGAGCCGTGGGTGCGCGGCAGCACGCCGGTGCGGATGTGAATGGGCCGCACCGTCTTGGTGTCGCGGCCATCGATGCGCCGCTTACCGGCGAGGATGGCACCGCGGACGATCGCCTTTTCGAGCGTCTCGACGGCGCCGTAGACCTTGGGCTGGGACCACTGTCCCTCGGCGTCGCCGGCGAGCTTCTCGAAGGCCTCGCTGCGGATGGCGTCCAATGCCGCGTAGCGGTCCATCTTCTCCTTGATTCGATAGGCCTCCGCGAGCCGCTCGGTGTAGGCGGCGACGGCATCTTGCAGCGCCGGGTCCGCCCGCGGCGGGGCACAGGGCAGCAGCGGCTTGCCGACCTCGGCGGCCAGCTCGCGGATGGCCTGGATGGCCACCTGCATCTGCTCGTGGCCGAACAGCACGGCGCCGAGCATGACCTCCTCGGGCAATCCGCGGGCCTCGGACTCCACCATGAGCACGGCGCTCTCGGTGCCGGCGACGACCAGGTCCAGGTCGCTGTCGGGGCCGAGGCCCGTCATCGCCGGGTTGAGCAGGTACTCGCCGTTCTTGTAGCCAACGCGGGCGGCGCCGGTGGGGCCGTTGAAGGGCGCACCGGAGATGGCCAGAGCCGCGGAGACGCCGAGCATGGCCGGCACCTCCGGGTTCACGGCTGGGTTCAGCGACTTCACGGTCGCGATGACCTGCACCTCGCGGCCGAAGCCGTCGGCGAAGAGCGGCCGGATGGGCCGGTCGATGAGCCGCGAGGTCAGGATCTCGCCCTCGCTCGGACGGCCTTCGCGCCGAAAAAAGCCGCCGGGGATGCGGCCGGCGGCGTAGGTCTTTTCTTGGTAGTCGACGGTGAGCGGCAGGAAATCCTTGATCTCGGTTGCGCGCTTGTCCACCACGACGGTACAGAGCACCACCGTGTCGTCGACATTGATCAACACGGCGCCGTCCGCTTGGCGGGCGATCTCGCCGGTCTCGAGCGTGACCGTCTGGTCGCCGTACTGGAAGGTCTTGCGGATAGGGGTCACAGGCTTGGGTCCTCGGTGTGGTCCTCGGAATATCTGGCCGGGCGCCGTGCGGGCTAAGCGCCGGAGGAGCGGCCTAGAGGGCGGCTGGAGAGCCCGCTGGGCGCGACCGGCGACTGCCCGCAACCTACTGTTGCATGGGCAGCTAGGGCCAGGCGTGCGCCGGAGCCGGGCTGGGATGGCGGCTCAGCGGCGCAGGCCGAGCTTCTGGATCAGCGCACGGTAGCGGTCGAGGTCCTTGCGCTTGAGGTAGTCGAGCAGCTTGCGCCGGGAGTTGACCATGCGCACCAACCCGCGGCGGGAGTGATGGTCCTTCTTGTGCTGCGTGAAGTGCTCGGTGAGGTCTTTGATGCGCGCGGTGAGCAGAGCAACCTGCACCTCTGTGCTGCCGGTGTCGTTGGGGCCGCGGCCGTGTTCCTCCAGGATGCGGCGCTTGTCGTCTGCGGTAATCGTCATTGCTGAGCTCCAGATGAACTGCGCCAGGCGCGGCGCTCGGTTGAGCGGCACCGCCGCACGCCGGCCCCGGCAATGACTCCAGGGGGCGCCGACGGCGGTGCCGGGCTGGCCCGGCGCAGCGTCATCGCCGGACATGTGAGTAATTCGGCTATGGTAACGGGCTTTCCGCGGCAGTTGAACCGGCTGTGACCGATGCACTGCGGTTTCGCCGCTACAGGTCAACTCCTTCGTAAATCGACACTAGATCAGTCGCTTGGGCTGCACGCGGCCGTCGTCTAGGATGACACCCACGCCGAGGAAGGCGTCGCCCGCGGCATAGAGCCGCACCAGGCCCTCGGTGGGTGCCTGTGGCACCAGCACCGGTTGCCCCTGGCGCAGATAGAAGGCCGCATCCGCCGAGAGCTGTACCGACGGGCAATGGCCGAGCACGCTGTCGAGCGGCAGCAGCAGCGCGTCCAAGGCCGCGAAGCCCCCCTGCTCGGCGGCGACTTCGACGTCGGCCATGGTGAGGAAGCGGACCTCGCCTTCGACGTAGGGGCCGACACCGGTGCGCCGCAGTGCCGACACATGGGCACCGCAGCCCAGCGCCGCGCCGATCTCCTCCGCGAGGGTGCGCACATAGGTACCCTTGGAGCAGTGCACGGCCAGCCCCAGCGTCGGCGGCGTCAGGCTCAGGAGCTCCAGCGCGAAGATCTGCACCGTCCGCGGCGTGCGCGCGACCTCCTTGCCTTCACGGGCGAGCTTGTAAAGCCGTTCGCCCCGGTGCTTGACGGCGGAGTACATGGGTGGCAGCTGCTCGATGCTGCCCGTGAAGCGCGGCAGCACGGCCTGTACGGCGCTCGCGTCCACGCCTACGACAGGACGCGTCTCAAGCACCCTGCCGTCGGCGTCGGCGCTGTCAGTCGTCACGCCGAGCGTCACCGTCACCCGGTAGCGCTTGTCCGCATCCAGCAGGAAGGCGGAGAACTTGGTGGTGTGCCCGAGACAGAGCGGCAACAGACCTGTCGCAAGCGGGTCCAGGCTGCCGGTGTGGCCCGCCTTAGCGGCCTGGAACAGGCGCTTGACCTGCTGCAGGGCCTGGTTGGACGACACCCCGGCAGGCTTGTCCAGCAGCAGGATGCCGTCCACGGACCGGCCTTTGTTGCGTCTTCTCGCCATCTGGGCGTCTGTTCATCCGCGAGCCAGGGCTCGCCTGTCTTGGAATGGGGGTTGCGGGAATGGGCACTGCGGGAATGGGATGACACCGCTGGACGGCGCTCAGGAGCGCGCATCGTCCGGTGCCGGTCCAGGTGCGCTGTCGGACTCCGAGATCTGCCCTGGATCGCGCCCCGGTGGGGCCGCTACGCTGTCAATGAGCGCGGCGAGGCGCTCGCCATCGCGCACCGACGTATCGTGCACGAAGTGCAGCTGTGGCACCGTGCGCAGCCGCACCCGCCGCGCCAGCTCGCGGCGCAGGAAGCCGGCCAGCGCGCCGTTCAGTAGCTTCAACTGCTGGTCACCACAGTCGTCCAGCGGAAAACAGGTGAAATACACTTTGGCGTGCGCCAGATCACGGCTGACCCGTACCTCCTGCACCGTCACCGGGGCCAGGCGCGGATCCTTGACCTCGCTACGCAGCAGGACGGTGAGCGCCCGCAGCAGCTCGGCACCCACCCGCTCCGCGCGACCACCGTCACTCACAGCTCGCGCGCCCGCTCGGTACGCTCGAACACCTCGATCTGGTCGCCTGGCTGCACGTCGTTGTAGTTCTTGACGCCGATGCCGCACTCGGTGCCCGCCTTGACCTCGCTCACGTCATCCTTGAAGCGGCGCAGCGATTCCAGCGCGCCCTCATAGATGACCACGTTGTCGCGCAGCACGCGAATCGGGTTGTTGCGCTTGATCACGCCGTCCACCACCATGCAGCCGGCGATGGCACCGAACTTGGAGGAGCGAAACACGTCGCGCACCTCGGCCAGCCCGATGATCTCCTCGGTGACGACGGGGCTCAGCATGCCGGCGATGGCCTGCTTCACGTCGTCGATCAGCTCGTAGATGATCGAGTAGTAGCGTAGATCCAGCCCGTGCGCCTCCACGACCCGCCGGGCGGCCGCATCGGCACGAACGTTGAAGCCCAGCAGAATGGCATTGGACGTCACCGCCAGGTTGGCATCCGACTCGGTGATGCCGCCGACGCCCGCGGCCACCACGGCCACCTTCACCTCGTCGTTGGACAGCTTCTCCAGGGCCTCACGCAAGGCTTCGACACTGCCCTGCACGTCCGCCTTCAGGATGATGTTGACGGATTTGGCCTCGCCCTCGCTCAGCTGCGAGAAGAGCTGATCAAGATTGGCGGATCCCTGCTGGTCGATGCGGGACTGGCGGTCGCGCTCGGCGCGCAGCTCCGCGACCTCGCGCGCCTTGCGCTCGTCGGCCACGGCGATGACGTCGTCACCGGCATTCGGAGCCGCCGACAGGCCCAGCACCTGCACCGGGATGGACGGACCCGCCTCGCGCACGGGATTGCCGTTCTCGTCGAACATGGCGCGCACGCGGCCGTACTCGGCACCGCTGACGATGGTGTCGCCCTGGCGCAGCGTGCCGGACTGTACCAGCACCGTGGCCACTGGCCCGCGTCCCTTCTCGACGCTGGATTCGACGATGGTTCCATGCGCCGAGCTCTCCTTCGCTGCGGTCAGCTCCAGCACCTCGGCCTGCAGCAGCACGGCGTCCAGCAGATCATCGATGCCCTCGCCGGTCTTGGCCGAGACCTTCACGGTCATGGTGTCGCCGCCCCAGTTCTCGGCCACGACCTCGTGCTGGGTGAGGTCCTGCAGCACCCGATCCGGATTCGCCTCCGGCTTGTCCATCTTGTTGATGGCGACGACCAGGGGCACATCGGACGCCTTCGCATGCTGGATCGCCTCGACGGTCTGCGGCATCACGCCGTCGTCGGCGGCCACCACCAGGATGACGATGTCCGTCACCTTGGCTCCACGGGCGCGCATGGCCGAGAAGGCCGCGTGGCCCGGGGTGTCGAGGAAGGAGATGATTCCCTTCTCAGTCTCGACGTGATAGGCACCGATGTGCTGCGTGATACCGCCCGCCTCGCCAGCCGTGACTCGGGTGCGGCGGATGTAGTCGAGCAGCGAGGTCTTGCCGTGGTCCACATGACCCATGATGGTGACCACGGGCGGACGCGGCAGGCTCTCGGCCTGCTCCGTCTCCTCGCCGAGCAGCTCCATGAGGCTATCCTCGGCAGACTTGTCCTGCACCTCCAGGGCCTTGTGGCCCATCTCCTCCACCAGGAGCATGGCCGTGTCGCGGTCCAACATCTGGTTGATGGTGACAATCACGCCCTGCTTGAACAGGACCTTGACCAGGTCGGCCGCCTTCACGGACATGCGCTGGGCGAGGTCGCCGACAGCAATGGACTCCGGCACCTCCACCTCGCGCACCACCGGCGCCGTGGGCTTCTGGAACTGGTGCCTATCCGCCAGCTGCGGCTTGCCGGGCTTCTTGCGCCGGCGTACCGTCGGGCGCGTGATAACGCCCAGCGCCGCCGCCTCTTCGTCGTCGACCACGCCGCCAGTGCCGCGGCGGGCGCGGCCGACATCCTTCTTGCCGGGCTTCTTGCCGGCCTTGTCGCGCTCCGTCCGCTCGACGCGATCCTCGTGCTTGTCGTGCTTCTTGGCATGCTTGCGCGCGCGCTCCTGTGCCTCGTCTTCCGCGGGGGCCGCCTCCAGCTCCGTCGCGGTCTCGTCCGACTCGGTGGACTCGTCCGGGACGGTCGCGGCCACAGCGGCCTGCTCCGCCTGCTCGGCCTCACGCCGGGCACGTTCTTCCCGATCGCGCCGGCGCTCGTCCTCTGCGGCGCGCCGGCGGACCTCTTCTTCGGCACGCAGGCGCTCCTGCTCCTCCTGATCGGCGAGGCGCCGGGCCTCTTCCTCGGCGCGGCGCGCCTCCAGCTCGACGCGGCGGCGCTGCTCGTCCAGCACGACACCGCGCTCGGGGGCCGACGCCTGGGGCCGCCGCGCCGGACGCTCGACAGGCGCCGCAGGACGCGCGCTGGTGGCAGCGCCGGTCTTGCCGTCGTCACGGCGCAGCTGGGTGCGCTTGCGTCGGACCTCTACGGACACGGTCTTCTGCTGCCCCCGCTGCGCACCGCCGCGGGTGCTCACGGTGGGCCGTGAGGGCCGTGACGCGCCGCCACCGGCCCTACGCATGTCTGGGCGCATGTCGGGGCGTGGCTCGGACGCCTCGCGCCGCGGCGCGGCCGGTATCGCCGCCTTGGCCTCGTCGACTTCCTTCTTCCCGTGGCTGCGACGCAGGTAGCCGAGAAGTTGGAGCTTTTCCTGCTCGCTGATGGTGGCTTCGGCGGCGCTGGCGGGAATGCCCGCCTCGTTGAGCTGGGCCAACAGCCGCTCGACCGGGATCCCGACCGTGGTTGCCAGTTGCTTGACCGTTACTTCGCTGCTCATAGACACCTCCGCCTGCTAGGCCTGTTCCGATTCGGCGAACCAGGGCTCGCGCGCGGTCATGATGAGTCGAGCGGCCCGTTCCGCGTCCATGCCTTCGATCTCCATCAGCTCATCGACGGACTGCTCGGCAAGCTCTTCCATCGACGCGATCCCGCGTCGGGCCAGCGCGTAGGCCAGCTCGTCGTTCATGCCTTCCATGCTGAGCAGGTCCGTTGCCGGCTGACCCTCATCGCTCTCGGTACCGGTCATGGCACGGCTGAGCAGGACGTCTTTCGCGTGCCGGCGCAGGATGTCGATGATCTCGTCGTCGAACTCGGCTATGGACTTGAGCTCCGCCGCCGGCACATAAGCAACCTCCTCAATGCTGGTGAAGCCCTCCTCCACCAGCACGAAGGCGACATTCTCGTCCACCTTCAGCTGATCCATGAACAGCGCGGCGATGCGCCGGGCCTCTTCCTCGCCCTTGGCGGCGGCGTCCTCCTCGCTCATAACATTGAGCTCCCAGCCGGTCAGCTGGCTTGCCAGGCGCACATTTTGGCCGCCGCGGCCGATGGCCTGCGACAGGTTGTCCTCCTTCACGGCGACATCCATGCTGCGCGCGTCCTCGTCGATCACGATGGAGACCACGTCCGCCGGCGACATGGCATTGATGACGAACTGCGCCGGATTCTCGTCCCACTGAATGATGTCTACACGCTCCCCGTTCAGCTCGTTGGACACCGCCTGCACGCGCGAGCCGCGCATGCCGACGCAGGCGCCCACCGGGTCGATCCGCGAGTCCTTGGTGCGCACAGCGATCTTCGCGCGCAGGCCCGGATCGCGGGCGGCGGCGAGGATCTCGATCGTGCCCTCGCCCACCTCCGGCACCTCCAGCTTGAACAGCTCGATGAGCAATTGCGGGGCGGTACGGCTGACGAACAGCTGCGGCCCCTTGAGCTCGGAGCGGACCTCGTACAGCAGGCCGCGCAGGCGGTCGTTGGGGCGCACGTTCTCCCGCGGGATCACCTGATCGCGCGGCACCAGCGCCTCGGCATTGCCGCCGAGCTCGAGCACGATGGTGCCCCGCTCCGCCTTCTTGACGATGCCGGTGACCAACTCGCCCTCGCGGTGCTGGAACATCTCCACGACCTTCGCGCGCTCGGCTTCGCGTACCTTCTGCACGATAACCTGCTTGGCGGTCTGGGCGGCGATGCGACCGAAGAGCACGGATTCGATCTGCTCCTCGACGAAGTCGCCGAGATCCAGGCTCGGCTCCAGCTCCTTGGCCGCGGACAGGGTGATCTGGCGCTCGGGCGCCTCCAGCGGCTCGCCGTCGTTGTCCTCGACAACTTCCCAACGGCGGAAGGTCTCGTATTCGCCGGTCTCGCGGTCGATGGCGACGCGCGCCTCGATGTCGCCGCCGTGCTTCTTGCGGGTGGCCGAGGCGAGCGCCGCCTCCATGGCTTCGAAGATGATCTCCTTGGGCACGTCCTTCTCGTTGGAAACCGCCTCCACCACCAGCAGAATCTCTTTGCTCATAGTGTCAACCAACTGTTCAGAATTCGGGCACCAGTCGTGCGACCTCGATGCGCTCGAACGGCACCGCCACCCTGTTGCCGTCCAGATCCAGCAGCACCATCTCGCCGTCGACACCGGCAAGCCTGCCGTCGAATCGCCGCCGTCCGTCGAGCTTCTCCAGCAGGCGGATGCGCACCCGCGCACCGGCAAACCGGCGGAAGTGCTCCAACTCGAACAGCGGCCGGTCCAGCCCCGGCGAGGAGACTTCCAAGTCGTACTGCCCGGCGATGGGATCCTCGACGTCCAGGACGCCGCTCAGCTGGTGACTTACCGTCTCGCAATCGTCCAGGCCGATACCGTCCGGCTGGTCGATGTAGACCCGCAGGATGGCACCGCCCGCGCCGCCCGAATCCTGCTCGACGCCGACGCACTCATAGTCCATAGCTTCCACGACGGCACGGACCAGGCTCGCGATCTTGGGTTCGACAGGCTTCATTGTGATCGATCGGCTAAGGCGGACCCGGCGCAGACCAGGCATCGCCTGCGCGCTCTGTATGCTCGCAATGGCGCCACGCGTCCCTGACCTGCCGGCGCGCTGGCCCCTTCGGTGCACGTACGGTGCACGGAACTCTCCAGCACAGCCAGAAACAAAAAATGGGCCAGCGGCCCAGTCGTTAACGCCGAGCCCGCCCAGCGGGTGGCGACCTTTCTACGGCCGCCGAAGGCGGCGGCTCGCATGACGCTGCGCCGGCCTGGGCCGGCTGTCCCAAGGTGCGGCGATTCCGCCCTTCGCTGCGCATGCAGCGTCGCGGCATCGGCGCCTGCAGCTCCACTGGGACGTCTACCTCGGGACGTCTACCTCGGGACGGCTACCTTGGCGCAGCCCCAGGGAGACGGCTTGGGGCGGCTCGACCACCCGGGCGACCCGAGCGTTCGGCGGGTCCGGCGCTTGGCCTCAAGGGACCACTGCGCGCATGGTGCCGCTGATTGCTCAAACCGATTTCCTTCTGATAGGACACAGCTTCTTGACAGGACGCCGCTTCGGGACGACGCTGCCTTGGCACGAGGCTGTGACAGATCCGTTAACCGTGGCGACTCGTCGCGGCTCCCCGGCGCAGATCCGTCCAGGTAGCGACTGGAGACGCAGCGACGACCGGCCATTACTGGCAATGCCCAAGCCGTGGAATAGTACTCCCTGCCCAGGATCAGAACAAGAGCAACCAAGGCGAATGACGGCAATTGGCCGCAGCTCCTGCCCGAGTCACGAGCTCGAGCCATGGGACCGCGGGCAGGCCGGATTGGGTGTCTGTCCGGACAGGCGCCGATCCATCCGCGTTTCCCGTGCATGCTGGACAGGATAGCATCCTTGCCGTGTAATCCCCCTCCATGGTCGGGACCAGGTTCCAAGCAGGCTCACATGCGCAGCCATCGAGCTCGGGGTCGAGCCCCTCCGCCGCGGCATTGCAGCAGGTGGTCCGGCGCGGAACCAGGACCCTCACCGCCCGAGGCGCCGCCTTGATCGGTCGCGCCGCCGCAGTGCCGCGCGTCGCTTTCGACCTGCGGGGACGGGCGGCAGGGCAGTTTCGCGTCGCCGCGGGCAAGGAGCCCTGCATCCGCTACAACCCGGTGCTGCTCGTCCGCCACCCGAGCGAGTTCCTGGCGCAGACCGTCCCGCATGAGGTTGCCCACTACCTGGCCTACCTGAGCTTCGGTCGGGGCATCCGCCCGCACGGCCAGGAATGGCGGCAGATCATGCGCGGTCTGGGCGCCGACCCACGGCGCTGCCACGACTTCGACGTGACGGGGCTGACGACGCGTCGGTTGCGCCGCTACATCTACCACTGTCGCTGCGGCGACCACGCGCTCAGCAGCATCCGGCATCACCGCATCCTGCGCGGGGCCAGCTACGTCTGTCGCAACTGCGGCCACGCCCTGAGTCGGGGCCCGAGTGACGAGGGCCCAGCCGGCGAAACCTAACCCCTGCGCCCCCATACTCTTGCAAGGCTCACACTTCGGCGACCTCCTTATCGTGCACGCGCGGCCTGAGCTGTCGCATCTTGTCAACACCAGCGAGCGATACCATGCTGAACAGCATCCGCACCTTCTTCAACACGCACCTGTCAAAGCCGGGAGACCGATCCGCCGCGGACGGAGAGCAAGTGGCACGGCGGGCCGCGGCAGCCCTACTGCTGGAAATGACGCACATGGAAGACGAGCCGCAAGCCATCGAGCGCCAGACGGTGGTGGCGCTGGTGCGCGAATGCTTCGGCATGACCTACTCACAGGCGGAGGCATTGCTCGGCTGTGCCGAGGCGGAGCGCAATGGCTCCACGGACTACTTCCAGTTCACATCCCTCATCAACGAGCACTACACGCCGGAAGACAAGGCGTGCCTGGTGGCGGCGCTCTGGCGGGTCGCCTTCGCCGATGAGCGACTCGGACGCTACGAGGAATACCTGGTCCGTAAGGTCTCGGACCTCCTCTATGTGCCACACAACGTGTTTATCCAGGCGAAGCTTGCAGCCGAGCAGGCAGCTACCTCGGGCGCGCAGTAGAGCCCCCGCCTCTAGGCCCCCACCTTCAGCGCAGGGCGCCGGACGGCATCGCCGCCTGCTGCCCCTTCGGCGACCTCGTGTCGTGATGTGGAGATTTCGAGACCCTTCGGGTCTCTGTCCGGGTATCTTCCGTTCGGGTCTCTAAGGCGATTGCCGGAAACAAACAGACCGAATGGCGCAGGATTTTCGCTCGCCTTCAAGGAGCGGCAGCGGGCGCATAGTCGAGCTCTGTGCCCGC
>JANQFI010000574.1 GCA_028277905.1 Chromatiaceae bacterium
GCGGGCACAGAGCTCGACTATGCGCCCGCTGCCGCTCCTTGAAGGCGAGCGAAAATCCTGCGCCATTCGGTCTGTTTGTTTCCGGCAATCGCCTTAGAAGGGGCTGCCAGTGAGTGCGCGCAGAGGCGGCAGCAGCAGCATCTGCAGCAGCACCAAAGCGATCATCGCGACCATTGGCGACAGGTCGATGCCGCTGATGGGCGGCAACAGCCGTTGCGCCGGGATCAGGATTGGGTCGGTGAGGCGGTTCAGCAGGTCCACCGCGGGGTTATAGGGATCGGGGTTCACCCAGCTCAGGATCACTCGGATCAGGATAGCGAACAGGAAGACGCTGATGACGAGTCCGATCAGGGCCGGGATCGCCCAGGCCAGGGCCGCCAGCGGTTGGAGACCGAGTCCGAGCAATACCCCCAAGAGCACCAGCTCCACGGCCTTCAGCAGCCAGGCCAGCAGCAGCGAGGCGAGGTCGAAGCCGCGGTAGCCCGGGATCACCTTGCGCAGCGGCCGCAGCACAGGTGACGTGAGCGTCACGACGAATTGCGAAATGGGGTTGTAGAAGTCTGCTCGCACCCATTGCAGTAGGAAACGGATGACTATCAGGGCGATGTACAGCCCGAACAGTGTCTTGACCAGGAAGATCAATGGATTGGTGAAGTAAGCCTCGGTCATGCATCGGCTCCAAGCAGTTGCGAGAGCTCCTCGGCGCGGGCGCGGGCGGCGGCCACGGCGCGGGCCACGAGGGGCTCGAGGCCGCCCTCGGTGAGCAGGGCCAACGCGCGCTCGGTGGTGCCGCCGGGAGATGTGACGCGCTGGCGGAGCTGTCGCGGCGATTCGTTGCTCTCCATCGCCATGCGCGCGGCGCCGAGGGCGGTCTGGATGCTCAAGAGCCGCGCCGCCTCGGCGTCCAGTCCTTCGGCCACGGCGGCCTCCTCCAGCGCCTCCATGAGCAGGAAGAAATAGGCTGGGCCGCCGCCGGAGACGGCGGTGACCACGTCCAGCTGCGCCTCGCGCTCCACCCAGCGGGTGAGCCCGCCGGCACGCAAAATCTCCTCGGCGAGGTTGCGCTGTGCGGGCGTCGTAGCGGCGTTGGCGTGCAGGCCGATGGCGCCGGACTTCACCAGCACCGGCGTATTGGGCATGGTACGGACGAGCGGCGTCTCGGCGCCGAGCCAGGCGCAGATGGAAGCCTCGGCGACACCAGCCATCACCGAGATGATCAACGGCGCCGGCCGTGGCAGCTGCCCTGCCAGTGCCCGACAAACGCCGGGCGCCAGCTGCGGCTTGACGGCGAGCACCACGACCTGCGCAGCAGCCACCGCGTCCGTATTGCTGTCGGTCGTGCGCACATCGTAGGTCTTGGCAAGGTGGGCACGCACGTCGGCGAGGGGATCGCTGACAGTCAGCGCCGCCGGTACATGACCATCGGCGATGAGGCCGGCAACCAGGCTGCGGGCCATATTGCCACCGCCGACAAAGGCGATGCGGGTCTCACTCAGGGACATGGTTCACTCAGGGACTCGGTGAGGTGGGGCTCGGTTCGGGGGTTGGGGTCGTGAACTCGTGCCGTCTCCGCCGTCAGCGAGGACGTGCGGCTGGGCGTGGGCCGAAGATGGCGGTGCCGATCCGCACCATTGTAGCGCCCTCGGCTATGGCCGCTTCGAGATCGGCGGTCATGCCCATGGACAAGGTCGCCAGCGACAGCTCTGGTGTCGCGAGCCGGTCGCGCAGCGCCCGCAGCGCGGCGAACGGCCGCCGCTGCGCGGTCAAGTCGTCGGCCGGCGCGGGCAGGGTCATCAGGCCCTGCAGGGTGATGCCGTCGATGGCGCGGCAGGCATCGAGGAGTGCGCCGACGGCGGCGGGATTCACGCCGGCCTTGCTCGCTTCGCCGCTCAGGTTCACCTGGACGCAGACCGAGAGCGGGTCCGACCCCTTCGGGCGCTGGGCGCCGAGGCGGCGGGCGTGCTTGAGATCGCAAAGACCGTGCACCCAGTCGAAGCGGCCGGCGATGGCGCGCGTCTTGTTGGTCTGGACGCGGCCGATGAAGTGCCATTGCAGCGGCAGATCCATCAGTGCTGCCTGTTTGTCCAGGGCCTCCTGGACGTAGCTCTCGCCGAAGGTGGTCTGCCCGGCGCCATAGGCCGCGGCAACCCGCTCGGCACTCTGGACCTTGCTGACAGCGAGCAGGGCGACGCTGCCGGCCGGGCGCCCATAGCGGGCCTCGGCGGCGGCAATGCGCTCGCGGACGCGAGCAAGGTTGTCGGCGACGATCTGCTCGAGCGCGGTGATCATGCAGGCGCGCCTCGGGGTCGGTCTCGCCGGCCGGTCAGCCGGTCTACTAATGCGCGCAGTGCCTGGCCGCGATGGCTCAGGGCGTTCTTGGTGTGCGGGTCCAGCTCGGCGGCGCTGCGGTCGAGCCCAGAGACGAAGAACAGCGGATCATAGCCGAAGCCGTTGCTGCCGCGGGGCTCACCTAGGATGCGGCCCTCCCAGGTGCCGAAGCAGATCAATGGGGTTGGGTCATGGGAGTGGCGCATGTAGACCATGACGCAGCGGTAGCGCGCCGTGCGCTCGGCCTCGGGCAGGTCCTGGAGCTCCGCCAGCAGCTTGGCGTTGTTGGCCGCATCGTCGGCGTCCGGCCCGGCATAGCGTGCCGAGTAGATGCCGGGGGCGCCGTCGAGGGCGTCGACCTCGATGCCCGAGTCGTCGGCGATGGCCGGGAGCTGGCTGGCGGCGGCGGCATGGCGCGCCTTCAGGATGGCGTTTTCGACGAAGCTCAGGCCCGTCTCCTCGATCTCACCGATGTCGAAGCGGCGCAGGGGCTCGCATTGCATACCGGCACCAGCGAGGAGCTGGTCGATCTCGCGCAGCTTGCCGGGGTTGTTGCTGGCAAGCACGATGCGGGTGGGCGTCTTGAGAGTCATGGGACAACCGAAGATGGCGGATGCGGTCGGGTGGACCGCGCTCTGGTCTGGCCGGGGGCAGGCGCGGCGGTCAGGCTCGCAGTACGGGGCCGACCCTCGAGCCAAGAGGGCTTGCATGCAGGGCTTGGGTCTGTGCGGCCACGAGCTGCGTGATGCCGCGGCTGGCCAGATCCAGCATGGCGTCGAGCTCCGAGCGCGAGAAGGCGGCGCCCTCGGCCGTGCCCTGCACCTCAATGAGCCCGGCGGAGGCGTTCATCACCACGTTCAAATCGGTTTCGGCGGAGCTGTCCTCGGCGTAGTCGAGGTCCAGCACCGGCGTGCCTTGGTAGATGCCGACGGACACGGCCGCCACCTGGGTCTGCAACGGCCAGCCTTCGAGGCGGCCAGCCTCGCACAGATGCAGCAGGGCATCGCGCAGGGCGATCCAAGCGCCGGTAATGGCGGCGGTACGGGTACCGCCATCGGCCTGCAACACGTCGCAGTCCAAGGTGATGGTGCGCTCACCGAGTGCCGGCAGGTCTAAGGCGGCGCGCAGTGAGCGGCCCACCAGGCGCTGAATCTCCAGCGTCCGGCCGCTTTGCTTGCCGCGTGCTGCCTCGCGGGCAGTGCGCTCCTGGGTGGCGCCAGGCAGCATGCCGTATTCCGCCGTCACCCAGCCCTGCGCCGCGCCGCGCAAGAAGGCCGGCACACGCTCGTCGATGCTTGCGGTGCAGAGCACGCGGGTGTCACCGAATTCCGCCAGCACCGACCCCGGCGCATGTCGGGTGAAGCCACGGGTGAGCCGTATCGGGCGGAGCTCGTCGGGTGCACGTTGGGAAGGCCGCATGGCTGTTCCTCTGGTCTGAGGCGATTTCTGTCAACCAACATACCGCCTGGCTTGTCTTGTCGCCCGCCTTCTGCGTCGCGGCAGCGGGCACAGAGCTCGACTATGCGCCCGCTGCCGCTCCTTGAAGGCGAGCGAAAA
>JANQFI010000577.1 GCA_028277905.1 Chromatiaceae bacterium
GCGGGCACAGAGCTCGACTATGCGCCCGCTGCCGCTCCTTGAAGGCGAGCGAAAATCCTGCGCCATTCGGTCTGTTTGTTTCCGGCAATCGCCTTAGAACCCTGCCCAAGACGAGCTGTTGGGATCGCACATCGCACATGGCACATCGCTCTGGCTCCGTTCCGCTTGACGTCCTGTGATCTCGATCTCGCTGGAGATCGAGGCACCGAACCCACCGGTAAGACGCATGCCCACACCTGCAACCTCGCCACCCATCGAGCCGGCACCCGCCCAGGCACCGCGGATCAGGGTCTCCGAGGCCGAGTACTGGGCCCGCTATTACGAGTGCCCGGATAACCGGTACGAATGGAACAACGGCTACCTGGAGGTCAAGCCGGTGTCGGATTTCCTCACCTTCTGGATCTACGCCTGGCTCATCGAGCTGTTGACACGATTCCTCAAGGCGCATCCGATCGCCGACGCGGTCGGCCTGGACATCGGATTCCGGCTCGCCCTTGCCGACAAGGTCGTGATCCGCAAGCCGGATCTCGCGGTGGTCCGGCGCGACAACCGCATCGGGTTCGCGCCGCTGGACCGCTCCTATCGCGGCGTCTACGACCTCTGCATCGAGGCCCTGTCCGACAGCGACGAGGACGCGAAGCGCCGCGACACCCTGGTGAAGAAGGCCGAGTATGCCGCAGGCGGCGTGCGCGAGTACTATATCCTCCACCATGAGCCGGAGAACCTCGCCTTCTACGGCAGGACGCCGGACGGGAGCTACCGGCCGCTGCCGGAGGATCGGGGGCTCGTCGCTTCCCGGGTGCTTCCCGGCTTCCGTTTCCGCCGGCGCGATCTCCTCGAGCGGACGTCAATCGACAGCCTGCGTGACGACCCTGTCTACCGCGATTTCCTGTTTCCGCAATGGCGCCTGGCCGAGCAGTCACGCGAGCGCGCCGAGCGGGAGCGCGAGCAGGCGGAGCGCGAGCGCGATGCCCTGCTGGAGGAGAGACGGGCGGCCATCCTGCGCCTGCACGCTATCGGATTGGATCGGGCGCAGATTGCCGGGGCCTTGGGCGTCGATCCCGACCGGATCGACAAGGCCCTCGGGAAGCCTTGATCCGGATCTGAGGGTGGTGTCCGCCGCGCCTGAGCCTGGGCCCGCGATTCGCTATTGCGCTCGCGACAGCACCCCTGCCAGGGACAGAGCTCGGTCGGCCCTGAGCGCGCCAGGGTCTTTGGGCTTACTATCCCTCCCTTGGATTTCGATGGGGCCTAGTGCTTTGCTGCGGAAGTTTCGAGACGGGGATCCCCTCGTTGTCGTAATCGTGACCGTAATCGTAATCGAATATCCGCACGGTGAGACCGCGATCACGACAACGACGGCGACAACGACAACGACAGCGACCTGAGACGGTCTCGGGACATTCGCACTGCTGCACTAGCGCCGAATAGGGCTCATCCATCAGCACGAGGTCATGGACTCTTGTCACCCGCGGAACAAGCGCGAGGTTGTCGTAGACGCTCATCGCCGGCGGGTTCGGCTCAAGAAACGGAGTCAACGACGAAGTGCTCCAGTGTTGGCTCGGAGCCGGCGCATCCGCGCAGGGCGAGCCTGGCCGCACCCAGGGCCGCCTCGCTGCCCGCGCGGATGACCTCGCAGCCGAGGAGGCGCCGGCGCATGGCGGTCCAGGTGGTGTTGGCGGCGCCGCCGCCGATGCTGAGCACGCGGCGCGGCATAGGAGCGCCCTGGCGGGCGAGCAGCCGGTAGCCGTCGCGCTCGATGCGGGCGATGCCCTCCAGCAGCCCGTGCAGGAAGCGTGCGTCGTCCGCGGGGCGTGGCGTCAGCCGCGGTTTCAGGTCGGGGTCGTGCACCGGAAAGCGCTCGCCCGGTACCGGGAGCGGGTAGTAGTCGAGCCCGCTCGACCGGCTCGGATCGATCCTGGCGCTGAGCCGTGTCAGGTCCGCATCGTCGAAGTGCGCGCGCAGCACCACCCCGCCGCTGTTGGACGCTCCGCCCACGAGCCAGCTGTCGCGCCCTTCATGCCTCAGCCGATGGCTGTAGATCCCATACTCTGGTGCGCTCACCGGGCTTGCCGCGACGACCTTGAGCACCAGGGTGCTGCCCAGGCTGGTGACCGCATCGCCGAGGGCCCTGGCCCCGGCGGCGAGCACCGCGGCGGTGCTGTCCGTGGTACCGGCGCAAATGAGCGTGCGGTCCGGCAAAGCGGTCTCGGCCGCCGCCCGGGCCGCGATGGCGCCGAGCGGCGTGCCCGGCGCATGCACCCGCGGCAGTGCCCTGGCCGGCAGGGGCAGAGACCTGAGCCAATCCGGCCAGCGCTCCTCCCGCGGGTCGTAGCCGAGCTTCAGGGCGTTGTTCCAGTCGCTGTCGCCGAAGTGGCCGAGCAGCCGTCCGGCGAGCCAGTCCGCCTGGTGCAGCACGCGGACGGATCGCCCATCGGCCGCGTGCATGCGCAGCAAGTGCAGGGCCTTCGCCAGGCTGGAGCCGGCGCCCAGCGCCGGGGAATCCGCTGGCGCCGCCGCCGCGATCAGGGCCGCCGATTGCACCGCCCGGCGGTCGTTGTACATCAGCGCGGGTCCGAGCGGACTGCCGTCCGCGGTCGCCAGCAGCACGCTGGCCGAGGTGCCATCCAGGCAGAGCGCGCACCGCCGGCCCGCGAGCGGCGCATCAGCAGCCAGGCGCCGCAGCACCCGCACCAGGGCGTCCCACCAGCAACGCGGCTCCTGCTCGACGCCGCCGTCGGCCGTGCACAGGGGGGCCGGCAGCGGCTCGGACGCGCGGGCCAGCATGTTGCCGTCGGCCGCCAGCGCCACCGCCCGCACGCCGCTGGTGCCGACGTCGACGCCGATGCCGATGCCGATGGTCTCGTCCGAGGAAACCTCGCTCAAGGCAGATGCACCGGCGGCGTCGGCGCCCAGCCCGCGGCGCGGTGCTCGGCCACCACCTTGGTATAGATGCCGCCACGGACGTTGAAGTCGGCCGTCAGGCGCATGAAGCGCGGCTCGGTGGCCTTCACCAGATCGCCCAGGATGCGGTTGGTCATGGCCTCGTGGAAGCCGCCTTCCTCGCGGAAGGACCAGACGTAGAGCTTCAGGCTCTTGAGCTCCACGCACAGCGCCTCAGGCACGTATTCGATGGTCAGCTCGGCGAAGTCGGGCTGGCCCGTCTTCGGGCACAGGCAGGTGAACTCGGGCACCCGGATGCGGATCACATAGTCGCGCCCGGGCTCCGGGTTGGGAAAGGTCTCGAGGGTCTTGGTGGGTTGGCGTGGCATGCTGAGCTCAAGTTGGGAATACGGGACCCGTGCATTGGCCGGTTCGATCGACATCGAAGTCGGGATCGAAATCGGGATCGCAATCGCTGTCGATCCCGATCCCGATCCCGATCCGGGCTTACAGCTGCCGGACGCGCGCAGCCGCGGACTGCCCTCCCACACAGCTATCGCACTCCGAAACAGCTGTTGCACTCCGAAACACCTATGGCACTCGCCGTGCCACAGCTCTCGGACCTCGACGGCGGCAAGGGTCGCGGAATCCCTGCATCGCTGCGCGCGTGCCACCGGCGGCGGGCCTCCGGAATGCGCGCGGCCGGAGAATCAGGGTCGTGCCTTGCGCAACGCGGCGATCTCGGCTGTCGTCAGCCCGGTTGCCGCGGCGATGGCCGCATCATCCAGGTCGGAGTGCCGGATCAGATTCACCGCAGTCGTGCGCAAGGCTTGGTCCTCGCCCTCCTTTCGTCCCTGCTCGAGGCCCTCCTCGCGCACGAACGCCAGGCGCCGGGCCTCGGTGTCGGCGCTCAGTTGCTTCAACTTGTCGCGGGCCTTCAGGACCGGCCCGTCGGCGATGGTCGCCATCAGGTCCTCCTCTTGCCAGTGCTCGAACAGGATGATCCAGTCGGCCAGCGCCGGCGGCAAGCACTCGCGCTGGCGATCGGCCTTGCGCATCTCGACCAGGTGCAGCGCCAGCTCTTGGCCCAGCCTGACCGCCGGGGTGTCGGCATCGCGCATCTCGAAGCACCACAGCGGCTGCCCGGCATGCGCCGGGGCGCGAAACAGGTCGAAGTCCAGCAGGTGGATGCCGATGGCCGAACACAGCAGCCCATAGTCGTCGCCGGGCACGAGCTGACCGCTGATCAGCTTGGCCAAATAAGGCGATTGACAGAAATCGCCTAATAGGTGCTGCGCGCGCTCCAGGCAGGGTGGCGGCGCACCTGCATCTCGGCATTGAACTGGGCTCCGTCGGCGTCCTCGGCTAGCAGATCCAGAACAATGTACTTCCCCTGAAGCTCCGCGGCGTCGATGGCCGGGTTACGAACGGTCAGATCCGTGATGGGCGCAGCGCGGTGGCGCACCGCGTTGATCAGGTCCGCGAGCAACGCTGGGTCGTCGGCAAAGAGCCGCTTGAAGACATAGTCGTTCTTCGGATCGAGGAGTGCTCTCAACGGCAAGGCGCTCAGAATTGGATGACCTGCCAGCCAATGCTTGTCGTTGTCGCAATGGTAGAACCGACGCAATTCGGCCCTTAGGTTGACCCTAAGCGAGCGACTCGATGCCTACCGGGCTTGCCTCCGGTACCTGGCTTGGGCAGACGAAGCGGCGAAGGCCGCAAGGCCCTTGATGATCCAAAGGCCCGTGGTAGACCCCGAATCCGCTTCGCCGCATCCGGGCTAGGTCTGCACCAACAGGCCCAAGGTGGGATCCTGACCCCAAACCCCAGTCAATGGCATCAGGCCATCTTCTTCGTGTCCTTCGTGTCCTTTGCGGTGACGTCACGCCTAATCAAGATGTCCAAGACAAGGTGAGCACGGTAGTCATCAATTCTATTTATCGATCGGGTTCGCGGATTCGCGCGGAAAAGAAGATAGATTATTTCTATTTGACTAATGTATGGGAGGGTGGATAAGCGGAGCGCATCCACCAGTGGCCGGAATGGTGGATGCGCTCCGCTTATCCACCCTACAGCTGCTGCGTTTCAGTAATTGGTGCACCCTACCTAGGCCGGTTGGTGGCCGCTGACCGGATGACCGTGCCAGCCAGCACCTGGTCGCGGAGGACGTCGCCGTCCTTGAAGCAGACCTCGACGAAGGCGGCGGCGTGTGTGAATGGCGGGATCAGGTTGCCGTACATACCCGTGTTCGGGCTCAGGCCGCCCAGCGCCAGCAGGGCTTGCTGGATCGGGCTCTGCGCCTGGGCAACGGCCGACGCCGCAACGGCGCCGCAATCGGTCCGCGGGCGCTTGTGGGGGCTCAAACCCTTCAGTATCTTCCTCCGATGCGGCTGGAAAAGATCAAGCTGACGGGATTCAAGTCCTTCGTCGATGCGACGACGGTCTATTTTCCCAGCAATCTCGTCGGCGTCGTCGGTCCGAACGGCTGCGGCAAGTCCAACGTCATCGATGCCGTGCGCTGGGTCATGGGCGAGAGCTCGGCGAAGATGCTGCGCGGCGAGTCCATGGCGGACGTCATCTTCAACGGCAGCACGAGTCGCAAGCCCGTGGGCATGGCCGGGATCGAGCTCACCTTCGACAACAGCCAGGGGCGCGCCGGCGGCGAGCTCGCCAGATTCAACCAGATCGCCGTCAAGCGCCAGGTCTCCCGCGACGGCCAGTCCGTCTATTTCCTGAATGGTGCCCGTTGCCGGCGCCGCGACATCCAGGACCTCTTCCTCGGGACGGGCCTGGGGCCGCGTAGCTACGCCATCATCGAGCAGGGCGTGATCTCGCGCTTCATCGAGGCCAAGCCCGAGGAGCTCCGGCTGTTCATCGAAGAGGCGGCCGGCATCTCCAAGTACAAGGAGCGCCGGCGCGAGACTGAGCACCGCATCCGCCATACCCGCGAGAACCTGGACCGCCTGAGCGACCTGCGTGACGAGGTGGGAAAGCAGCTCAAGCACCTGGAGCGCCAGGCCGAGACCGCCGAGAAGTATCGCCGGCTCAAGGCAGCAGAGCGGGTGCTGGAGGACGAGCTGACGGCGCTGCGCTGGCGCGAGCTGGACCTGGAGCTGGCCGAGCGCGAGCGGGCGCTGGCGGAGCTTGCGGTGGAGCTGGAGCGCCGCCGCGCCGAGCAGCGCCGGCTGGAGGCGCAGATCGAGGCGGATCGCGACGCCCATGCCGAGGCCTCCGATGGCTTCAATGCGGTGCAGGGCCGCTACTACGCCGTCGGAGCGGAGATCGCCCGGCTGGAGCAGGCCATTCGCTTCGCGGACGAGAACCGCAGTCGCCAGGAGGCGGAGCTGGCGCGGGTGCGGGGCGAGCTGGACGCCGCCCGGGGTCACCGCGAGCGCGACAGGGACCGCATCCGTGAGCTCGACGAGCAGCTCGCGCGCGACGAGCCGGCCGCGGCCGAAGTGGGCGAGCGCCTTGCCGCCGCCGGCGACGAGCTGGCCGCGGCGGAGGAGCGGCTCGATGCCTGGCAGGCCGGGTGGGACGCGCTCCAGGAGCGCCCCGGCGGCCCCACCGAGCGCGCGCAGACCGAGCGCGGGCGCATCAACGACCTGGAGCAACGCATCGCCCGTGCCGGGCAGCGTGCCCTGCGCATCCAGGAGGATCGCGACAAGCTCGACACCACCGAGCTCAGCGCCAGGCTGGTCGCGCTCGAGGAGCGCTCCGAGGCACTGGACGACCAGATCGCCGCGGCGGCGGACGAGCAGGCGCGCAGCGCCGAGGCGCTGCGGGCACTGGACGGGGAGGGCACCGCCGTCGCCGCGCGCCTGGACGCCGCGCGCACCGAGCTTGCGACCTGCCGCGGCCGTCAGGCCTCGCTGGAGGCGCTGCAGGACGCGGCCTTGGAGCACGGCGACGACGCCCTGGGCCTTTGGATCGAGGAACAGGGCCTCGGCGAGGTGCCGCGGCTGGTGGACAGCATCGAGGTGGATGCCGGCTGGGAGCTCGCCGCGGAGGCGGTGCTCGCCGATATGCTGGCTGCGCTCTGCGTCGCCGACCTGGATGCCCATGGCCCGCACCTGGATTGCGGCCCGCTCGGCCTGCTGGGGCCGGGCCTGAGCCGGGACCCGGACCTGCCACCGCCGCCCGCCGAGAGCCTCGCGGCCCGGGTGCGCTGCCCCTGGCCCTTGCACGGGCTCTTGCATGGGATTCGCACGACCAACACCCTGGCCGAGGCGCTGTCGCGGCGCGGCGAGATCGACCCCGGCGAGCGCATCGTCACCCGCGATGGCGCCCTGGTGGGCCGCGACTGGCTCCTGCGCCCTGGCGACGGCTCCAAGGTGGCTGGCAGCCTGGAGCGGGCCGAGACCTTGCGCGCCCTGCAAGGCGAGATCGACGACCTGGAGCAGGTGATCGCAGGGCTCGTCGAGATGCACGAGGCCTTGGCCGAGCGTCGCCAGAGCTTCGAGCAGGCGCGCGACGACGCGCTGGACAGCGTGAGCCGCTTGAGCCGCGAGCGGGCCGCGCTGGATGCCGAGCTCGGCGCCGGACGCTCGCGTCTCGAGCACATGCGCGAGCGCATCGCCGCCCTGGACGAGGAGCTGCGGGAGCTCACCGAGGGCCGCACCGATGCCGAGGCAGCGATCACAGCAGCCCGCGAGCGCCTGCACGAGGCGCTGGCCGAGACCGAGCAGCTCGCCGCCCGCCGCGCGGCCCTGGACAGCGAGCGCGACGCCTTGCGGGCGCGCGTCGCCGAGACCCGCGCCGCCGAGGGCGGTCTGCGCGACGAGCGCCAGCGCCTGGAGGTGGCCATCGGGACAGGGCGTGCATCGCTGAGCGCACTGGAGGACCAGCTGAGCCGTGCCGCCGAGCAGTTGGAGACCCTGGTTGGCCGCCGCGACGAGCTGATCGGGGCCCTGAGCCAGGCATCTGAGCCACTGGTCCAGCACCGCGAGCAGCTGCAGGTGCAGCTCGACCGGAGCCTGGAGGTCGAGGCCGAGCTTAGTGCGGCTCGCGTGCGCCTGGAGTCGTTGGACCAGGCGGTGCGCGAGGCCGAGCAGCAGCGCCATGTCTCAGAGCAGGGGGTTGCCGCGGTACAGCAGGATCTGGATGGCAGGCGCCTGGAGCGCCAAGAGCGCCTGGTGCGCCGGCGTACCCTGGAGGAGCAGCTCGCCCAGCGCGGTGGCGTCATGGCGGAGGTCGTCGCAGGGCTGGACACCGCGGCCACCAGCTCGGGTCACGAGGCCGACCTGGCGCAGGTCAAGTCCCGCATCGAGCGCCTCGGCAATATCAACCTCGCCGCGATCGACGAGTTCCGCGAGCAGTCCGAGCGCATGCGCTACCTGGACGCGCAGCACGCGGACATCAGCGACTCCCTGGAGACCCTGGAGGCGGCCATTCGCAAGATCGACCGCGAGACCCGCCAGCGCTTCCAGGAGACCTTCGATCGCGTCAATCAGGGATTACAGCTGTTGTTCCCGCGCGTGTTCGGTGGCGGTCACGCCTATCTCGAGCTCACGGGTGAGGACCTGTTGGACACCGGCGTGGCCATCATGGCGCGACCGCCCGGCAAGCGGAACAGCAGCATTCACCTGCTCTCCGGTGGCGAAAAGGCGCTCACGGCGGTGGCGCTCGTGTTCGCCATCTTCCAGCTCAACCCGGCGCCCTTCTGCATGCTGGACGAGGTCGATGCGCCGCTCGATGATGCCAATGTCGGCCGGTTCTGCGAGCTCGTCCGCTCCATGTCGGACCAGGTGCAGTTCATCTTCATCACCCACAACAAGCTCACCATGGAGATCGCCAATCACCTCGTCGGCGTCACCATGCATGAGCCCGGCGTCTCGCGGCTGGTGTCCGTGGACGTCGATGAGGCCGCCCGCCTCGCCGCCGTGTCATGACGGCCACCGGGGGCTTGCGTACCGCGCCGGATCGACCGCCGCGGCCACTGCGTCGATGCAGGCGGCTGTCCGGCGGGTGCCGGCCGCCGACCCCGATGTGTCGCGCTGATATACTGCCGGCCGGTGGAGATCGATCCGTTCAAGACAACCTCTGGAGGGCGAGCACCGAATGGATGCCACGACATTGCGCCTGGTCCTGGTCGTCGTCGGGGCCCTGGTCCTGATCGGACTCTATCTTTGGGAAAGGCGGCGTGCCCAGGGCACCACGGGTGCGCGACGCCTGCACAGGCCACGGAGCCGACGCAAGCAGGAGCCCAACCTCGGGCAGCTGGGCGAGCAATCCGTCGACGACACCGAGCCCTCGGCGCAGGGCCAGGGCCATGCTGCCGGCAGCGACGACGCCGCGCCGCTGAAGCCATGGGGCTCGGGCGGGGATTACGCGGACGACGAGGACGACGAGCCGGCACCCGGGCGCGGCGTCGCTCCCACGGATGCGCTGCTGATCCAGCTCTATATCACCAGCGCAGGCGGTGCCTTTAGCGGTGATGAGATCCTCTCCGCCGCCGAGCGCTGCAAGCTAGGTCCCGGCGACATGGACATCTTCCATCGCACCCGTGGCGACGCGCCCGACGGCGAGCCCCTGTTCAGCATGGCCAATCTGGTCAAGCCCGGCACCTTTCCCTTTGGCGATATGGCCGATTTTGCGAGCCCGGGGCTGGCGCTGTTCGCCCAGTTCCGCGGCGAGCCCAGCGATCTCATGGTGTTCGACGAGATGCTCGACGCCGCCCGGATCATGGCCGAGCTGCTCGGCGGGGACATTCGCGGGCCGCAGCGCGAGCCGCTGCGCGACGCCGGCGCCAAGGCGCTGCGTGCCGAGGTGCGCGCCCTCCTGCACGGCAGCGCGGTGAGCGCCGACACGCCGTGAGCACGCCGGCCGCGGCGATGCGGCGCGCCGAGGCGCTGCGCACCGAGCTGCACCACCACAACTACTGCTACTACGTCCTCGACAACCCGGAGATCAGCGACGCCGAGTACGACCGGCTGTTCCGGGAGCTTGTGGCGCTCGAGACCAGCTACCCGGCGCTGCGCACGCCGGATTCGCCCAGCCAGCGGGTGGGTGCGCCGCTGGGCGAGCGCTTCGCCGAGGTCCGCCACCGGGTGCCCATGCTATCGCTCGGCAACGCGCGTACCGATGCCGACGTACAGGACTTCGACCGCCGCATCCGCAAGGATCTGGACACCGATGCGGTGGACTATGTCGCCGAGCCCAAGCTCGATGGCCTCGCCATCAGCCTCGTCTATGAGGACGGCGTGCTGGCCCGCGCCGCCACCCGCGGCGACGGCGTCGCCGGCGAGGACGTGACGGCGCAGGTACGCACCATAGGTGCCGTGCCGCTGCGCTTGCAGGGCGGCGGCTGGCCCCGGCTGCTGGAGGTGCGCGGTGAGGTCTATCTCCCCATCGCCGCCTTCGAGCGGCTCAGGGAGCAGATGCTCGAAGCCGGCCAGACGCCCTTCAAGAACCCGCGCAACGCCGCCGCCGGCAGCCTGCGGCAGCTGGACCCGGCGGTCACAGCGAGCCGGCCGCTCACCATGTTCTGCTATGGTTTCGGCGCCCTGGAGGACGGCGACCTCGGGGCCACCCAGCAGGACGCGCTCGCGGCCTTCCGCGGCTGGGGTCTCAGGGTCTCGCCCGAGTCTCGTGTCGTCACCGGTGCCCCGGGCTGCATCGCCTACCACCGCGCCATCGGTGAGCGCCGGGACCGGCTCGACTACGAGATCGACGGCGTCGTCTTCAAGGTCAGCGACATCGCCGCCCAGCGCCGGCTCGGCCATCGGGCGCGAGACCCCATCTGGGCCATCGCCTACAAGTACCCGCCGCGGGAGGAGCAGACGGTCGTGCGTGCGGTGGAGTTCCAGGTCGGCCGGACCGGTGCCGTGACGCCGGTCGCGCGCTTGGAGCCCGTGGACCTGGCCGGCGTCAGGGTGTCGAACGCCACGCTGCACAACATCGACGAGGTGCATCGCAAGGACGTGCGTGCCGGCGACACCGTGATCGTGCGTCGTGCCGGGGACGTGATTCCGGAGGTCGTGACCGTGGTGGAGCAGCTGCGCCCGCGGGGCACGCGTCCGGTGGAGCTGCCGAAGCACTGCCCCGTGTGCGGCGCCGACGTCGTCCGCGCCGAGGGAGAAGCGGTTGCGCGCTGCAGCGGCGGCCTCAGCTGCGCCGCTCAGCGCAAGGAGGCGTTGAGGCACTTCGCCTCCCGCCGCGCCATGGATATCGACGGACTGGGCGACAAGCTGATCGAGCAGCTCGTCGAGCGGGATCTGGTGCAGGACCCGGCGGACCTCTACCGACTCGGCGTGGATGACTACGCTGACCTTCCGCGCATGGGGCGGCGGTCGGCACAGAACCTCGTCGAGGCCTTGGATCGCAGCCGCCGCTCGACGCTGGCGCGCTTCATCTACGCCCTGGGTATCCGCGAGGTGGGAGAGGCGACGGCGGCGGCATTGGCGGCACATTTCCAGGGCTTGGCGCCGCTCCTGGCGGCAGGAATCGACAGCTTCATCGTGGACGAGCCCGGTATCGCGGGGGTCGGCGAGAAGACCGCCGCGGCGCTGCTGGAGTGGCTCGACGCCCATCCGGATGCCGCACCCGGCGACGAGCCCTTCGCGGACTGGCTCGCCGAGCTGGGCGTGCGCGGGCTGCGGCCCGCCGCCGCGGCGCAGATCGCCGAGCGCTGGCCTGACGCGACGGCGTTGCGCGGAGCCGCGGTCGCCGAGTTGCGGGGCGCCAAGCACAGTCTGATCGACGGGGTCGGACCCATTGTCGCCGCGCACATTACGAGCTTTTTCGCCCAGTCCCACAACCGCGAGGTCATCGACAAACTGCTCGATCCGGACATCGGCGCCATCACCTGGCAGGCACCGGCGGCAGGATCTGTGGCGGCGAAGGCTGGCAGCGGCAGGCAGCCGCTGGCTGGCAAGACCGTCGTCATCACCGGCACCCTGAGCCGGCCGCGGGAGGCGATCAAGGCGCGGTTGGAGGCGCTGGGGGCCAAGGTCACCGGCAGCGTGTCCAGCAAGACCGATTACCTGCTGGCGGGCGCCGACGCTGGCTCGAAGCGCGCCAAGGCCGAGGCGCTCGGCATCAGGGTGTTGGACGAGGCGGCCTTGATGGCGCTGACGGCGGGTGGCAGCGAGCCTGCGGCAGACGCCGGTTAGCAGTCCTGCCCCTTTGACGTCGTGCAGGGCAGGTGAATAATGCGCGAGTCGGCCCGAGCCTCGGACAGCGACTGGGACATGGGGTGTGCAGCCCTGGCCGAGCTCGACATCGGGATCCGGATCCGGATCAGGATCGGGGTCGAAATCGATCGCGAGCCCGATTCCGAGCCCGAGCTCGCCGGATGCAGCCGATACCCCGGCAGCTGGCATCGGTCGCCGGCCTAGTGCAGCAGTGCGAATGTCCAGAGACCGTTTCAGTTCGTTGTCGTTGTCGTGATCGCGGTCTCGACCGAGCGGATATTCGATTACGATTGCGATTACGACAACGAGAGGATCCGGTCTCGGAGCTTCCGCAGCAACGCACTAGGCCCATGCTGGCGGGGGCCAGGGGCAAGGCGAGGGCGGATGACTGCCCCAAGCGCAAGCCTCATGGCCCTTAGGCGATTGCCGGAAACAGACATACCGAATGGCGCAGGATTCTCGTCCGCCTTCGCGCAGCGGCAGCGCGTGCATAATCGTTCTCTGTGCGCCTTGCCGCGACAAAGAAGGCGGGCGAGAAGACAAGCCAGGCGGTATGTTTGTTGACAGAAATCGCCTTAGGTCCAAGGCGACGGCTCAACGTAACGAGAGTCTTCAGATGCCCGAGCTCAGCAAAGAACAGCAAATCCTGATGGCCATGCGTAAGACGCTGGGGGCCGTCATCAAGGACTTGACGCCGCCGCCCGGCATGAAGCATCCGCTGTCCAAGGACAGCATCGAGGATGTGCGCCAGTGCCTCGCGCTCATCGCCGCCAGGGAAAAGGAGCTCGCGGACCTCGACGGCCGCGGCGGCGAGCGCCCCCACTACGCCGACGAGCCACAGTCGGCCCGCGTGGTGTCCATCGCCGGGCTGAAGCGCAATCGCAAGGATTAGGCGATTGCCGGAAACAAACAGACCGAATGGCGCAGGATTTTGGCACGCCTTCAAGGAGCGGCAGCGGGCGCATAGTGGAGCTCTGTGCCCGCTGCCGCGACGCAGAAGGCGGGCGAGAAGACAAGCCAGGCGGTCTGTGTGTTGACAGAAATCGCCTTAGGATAGGAACCTGCCCAGCATGCGCTGAGCCCCCTCGTGTGCACAAGCGAAGCGCATCCACGCTTCGAGCCCAAGGTCTTGGAGCCCAAGGTGGATGCGCCTCGCTTATCCACTCTACATCCTTGGCGTCACAATCACTCAGCATCCCCTAGCCATCACGTGAGCAAGTGTCATTGCCATTACCGCCGTCCTCGCGGCGCCCGTTGCAGTTCCATTTGCGGACCGGGGCGCGGCACGCGCACGACCCCCGCGGGCCGCGCCACTGGCCCCATGCCGCTGGTCGCCGTGCTGGGTCTGCTGCTCTGCAACTGTCCCGCGGCGGCTTGGCAGTCGGGCGTCTTCCTGCCGGACCCGGATGTCATGCCACAGTGGGCCTACAGCGGCTCGAAGGGACCGGAACGGTGGGCGGAGCTAGACCCGAGCTACGCCACCTGCGCGCGCGGCGGCGAGCAGTCTCCGGTGGCCCTGAGGGAAGCCGTGGCCGTTCCTGCTCCCTGCGAGCCGCTGCGCTTTCGCTATCGCAGCAGCGCGCTCTACCTGACCAACGACGGGCGCGCGTTGCGGCTTGGTTACGACCGTGGCAGCTTCCTGCTTTGGCGCGGCCTCAGCTTCGAGCTCGTGGAGCTGCGCTTCCACGTACCCTCGGAGCATGTCATCGATGGCCACAAGGCGAGCGCGGAGCTGCAGCTCATCCACGCGAGCAGGCGCGGCGACATCGCCGTGGTGGCAGTGCCGCTGATCCCCGGGTCGCCGGTCAACCAGGTCCTGCGACGGGTGCTGGAGCATGCGCCCGGCGTGGCCGGCGAGTCCTTCTACGGTCGCAACATAGGCGTGAACCCGCTGTTCATGCTGCCGGGGCGCAAGGACTACTTCGCCTACGAGGGCTCGCTGACGCGTCCACCCTGCACCGAGGACGTGCGCTGGTTCGTGCTGCGCACGCCGGTGAAGGTGGCGGCGGCCGATCTCAATCGCCTCGCCGGCTTGTCAGGGCAGAATGCGAGGCCCTTGCAGCGTCTGGGCGGTCGGCGCGTGACCTTGGCCTGCATGCCCTGAGGCGGTTGCGCCGCCGGGATTGCTACTCGTCGCCGGCGTCCTGCTTGAGCCTCACGACCTCCTCGTTCAGCTCCACCATGGCCTGATTGCGCATCGCCGCGAGCGTCGCGGCGACCTTCTGGCGCTTCACCGCGGCCTCCAGGTTCGGCTTTGCGTCCTCGAACGACGGCGGCTCGGCGTCCCGGGTCTCTTCCAGCAGGATCACGTGCCAGCCGAACTGGGTCTTAACCGGCTCCTCGGTCCATTCGCCCGGCTGCAGCTCGGCCACCGCGTCGGCGAACGGCTTGACCATCTGCTTGGCGTCGAACCAATCCAGGTCGCCGCCCTTGTCGGCGGTGGGGCCGAGGGAATGCTCCTTGGCCAGCTTCTCGAAGTTCTTGGCCTTCTTCTTGGTGACCTGCTTGGCGAGCTCTTGGGCCTTCTCGCGGTCGTCGACGAGGATGTGGCGGGCCCTGTACTCGGTGCGCTTGGCCTGCTGCTTGAATTGCTCATAGGCCTGCTTCAGCTCGTCGTCGCTCACCTCGGTATCCGCGGCGATGGCCTGCAGGGCGGCCGTCGAGAGCACCATCATGCGCTCCAGCTCCAGCGCAGATTGCACATCCGGCCGGTCGGCGAGCTTGCGCTTCTCGCCTTCCTGCGCCGCGACCACCAGGTTCATGAACTCGTTGAACGCGCGCTCCTGCAGTTGGGGCGAGTTCTCCCCGCCCGCCTGTTGCAGGCGTTGGGCGTAGAACAGGCGGAACAGGTCGAGCTCATAGGGCTCGCCGTTGATAGTGGCGATGAGCGTGTCGTCGCGGGTCGCGGTCTCCTGTGCCGGCGCAGGCGCGGTGAGTGCGGCCCCGATCAGGCCGGTCGCGGCTGCGACATGCCACAGGTGCTTCGGGTGACGGTTGAATCGCATCTGACTTCTCCCTCTCATTGGTGACGGTAGCGGACATGGGCGCAGTCCGGCGCCATGCGCCGCGCGCCCCTGATCTCGGATTCGTTTGGGGGTCGGCCCGACCCGGCTCGCCAGTCGCTCGGGCTGGTTTGCCGGCGCTCGGGTGCCTGCAGCGACGCGTCCTCAGCGAGGCAGAACCTGGATGAACGGCTTGACCGTCAGGTCGCGGTACACGCCGGCGCCAACATAGGGGTCGGCCTCGGCCCAGGCGCGGGCGGCATCCAGGTCCTCGAATGCGGCCACGACCAAGGAGCCCGTGAAGCCCATCTCGCCAGGGTCCATGGCGGCCACCGCGGGATGGGGTCCGGCGAGCACCAGCCGGCCCTCTGCTTGCAGGGCCTCCAGCCGTGCCAGGTGTGCCGGGCGCGCTTCGCGGCGCGCGGGCAGGCTGTTCGGGTGATCGGTGGCGATGATCGCATACAGCATGCTACCGGCTCCCGCCGTCGGCCTGGCCCGCGGCCTTGGTGACCCCTAAGCCCGGGATAGCCGCGCCGGCGGCGTTATCGGGTGCGCTCGGCTCGACGCCTTCCACGCGAAGGTGCCTAGCCAGGTACAGGGTCTGCACCAGCACGAACGCCAGTGTCATCCCCATCATACCGAACAGCTTGAAGTCCACCCATGATGACTCGCTCGCGCGTGCCTGCTCACACAAGGCCAGCAGGGTGCCGGAGAACTGCTGTGCGCACTGATTGAGGTCGAGGTCGCTTTGGCCGGTGGCAGCGATGAGGGCCTCTCTCGCCTCATAAAAGCCGCTGCCGATGTAGACGACGTACAGGTTGACGAGTCCGGAGACGATGAAGAATGCCACCCAGGCGAGATTCAGACGCCGCCAAGCGGTATCGGGCACGTCGATTGCATGTCCCATCATGCGCTGAACGAGCGGCTTGTCGCCGAGGAACTGGGTCAGGAGAAACACGACGCCGAACAGCCAGTTGACGAGGCTAGGCTTCCACATGACGAAGGTCGGGTCGCGCAGCGCCAGCGTCATCCCGCCGAAGATCGCCAACAAGGCCAGCGTGGCCAGGTGCATGCGCTCGGTGCGGCGGTGGCGCAACCGCACCCAGAGCACCTGCGCCGCGGACGCCGCGATGGCGACAGTCGTGGCGACGTAGATGCCGAACAGCTTGTAGGCGATGAAGAAGAGGAGGACGGGGAAGAGATCGAAGAGCAGTTTCATCGTGTATCTTCTCGGGCGTCTGTTGTCGGGAGCCTGGCGCGGAGGTCGGGTGGTGGCCCAGGTGCCGTGACCTAGGTGCTAGGCCTTGTCCGCGTGCGCATCGCCGCCGCGCTTGCCGTTCTGCACAGGGTCGCTTGCTGCTGTGCTTGGTGCATGGCACCGCCTCCCAAGCGCACTGGGACTCAGTGCAGGCGCCTGTCCGCGCCCCCGGCGTCATGGTAGCGGCGCATCAGCTCACGCACCGCGGGCGGGTAGCTCAGCCGCGCCGTTTGGCGCATGCCCTCGAGGAAGAAGGCCGGGGCATCGGCCGGCAACTCCTCCACCAGGGCGTCGAAGGCCGGCTCCATCAGCCGCGGCTCCAGTGTGCGTGTGGCGATGATGGCGCGACTGATGAGCAACTCGCGCCACATCTGGAAGCGCTCGGTGCCGGGTGCCGCGCCACTGAAACGTGCCGAAAGCCCTCGGGCGATGTCGTCGGTCATGTGGTAGAGGACGCGGATCTGCGCCGACTCGCGCTCCCGATTGGCGCGCTCTGCGGCCGCGTTGACCACCGGCCGCAGGTACGAGAGCTCACCGCCGCTGCGCACGACGCAGCACGCCAGTGCCAGTAGCAGACCGTCCAGATCGTGCGCCTCGGCGTCGGCGTATAGCTGTCTCGCACGCTGTGTCAGCCGCGCCAGCAGGTCGACGACGTGGTCGCCGAGCCGGTCGAGGCCGGGCTGGGCCGTGTCCGGTGTGGTGCCGTACTCAGGGTGGATGCGCCGCCCCAAGGCATCCAGGGCCTCTTCCAGGGCCGCCGCCAGGGTCGGTAGCGATGTCTGCTCGGCGTCGTCCGGGTCGTCGGCATCCGAGCCCGTGAGCGCCTCCAGCAAGGCATCGATGACACGCCGGAGCTCGTCGCGGATGGCGGTGGGTTCGCAGGGTGGCAACATGACCCGGCAGCATAGCAGCCGGACCCTCGTCGATGTAAGCCGCGCGTGGGCCCAGTGCAGCGCTCTAGTGCAGCGCTATCGTCCCAGCGCTGTCGTCCCAGCGCTATAGTCCCAGCGCAAAGTGCAGCGACGCCCGGCGGCGCCGAGGTCATCGTGCGCGCCGGGCGTCCGAACGCAGTGGTGCGGTCAGCTGTGGCGGAATCGGCCTGGGCGGAATCGGCCCGGGCGGAATCGGTTAGAATGGGTAGATGCTCAGGATTCCCGATCTGCATACCCACTCCACAGCGTCGGACGGCACCCTGACCCCTACCGGCCTGGTCGAGCGCGCCGCCGCTGCCGGCGTCGAGACCTTGGCGCTGACCGACCACGACACCGTCGCCGGCATCGCTGAGGCGCGGGCGGCCGCGGAGCCCTTGGGTCTGCAGCTGATCGCGGGCGCGGAGGTCTCGGTCACCTGGGGCGGGCGCACGGTGCACCTGTTGGGGCTTGACCTCGATCCCAGGTGCGCCACGCTGCTGGAGGGTCTCGCCGGACTCCAGGAGTACCGGGTCTGGCGGGCAGAGGAGATTGCCCGGCGGCTGCACAAGGCCGGCTACCCGGGTTGCCTGGAGGGCGCCCGCCGCTACGCGGCCGGCACCCTGATCGGCCGCACCCATTTCGCGCGCTACCTGGTGGAGCGCCGCGCCGCCGCCAGCGTCCAGGACGTGTTCAAGCGCTTCCTGGTCACCGGCAAGCCCGGCCACGTACAGGGCGAATGGACGACCCTGGAACGGGCGGTGGGCTGGATTCTCGCCGCCGGTGGCATCGCGGTCATCGCCCATCCGGCGCGCTACGCCTTCACCCGCGCCAAGATGTGCCGGCTGCTCGGCGAGCTCGTGGAATGCGGCGGCCGGGGTCTCGAGGTGGTCTCCGGCAGCCACAGCCGGGACGACTATGTCACCTTCGCTCGCCACGCCGCCGAACAGGGGCTGCTGGCCTCCGCCGGCTCGGACTACCACGGCCCCGAGCAGCCGTGGATCGAGCTGGGCCGGCTGCCGCCTCTGCCGGACGGCTGCACGCCCATCTGGACCCTGTCCGGGTTCGGTAGCGGCGTCGGTCCGGCCGCCGCAGGCATCCGTCCAGCCGCCGCCTAGAGCCGGCGCAAAGCTCCTCCGCACAGGTGTCAGGGCCCCAGCACTTCCCATGCCGGCTGCTCCGGTCGCTACCGCCTGTGCGGGTCTGCCGCTGAGCGGCCGCGCGCACGCCAGGACAATGGCCGAGCTCATCCAGATCCACCCCAAGAACCCGCAGCCGCGACTCATCGTCCGTGCTGCGGAGCTGCTGCACGCGGGCAGCGTCATCGTCTATCCGACGGACTCCAGTTATGCGCTTGGCTGCCGCATCGGCGAGAAGGCGGCGCTGGACCGGCTCCGGATGATCCGGCGTGTGGACGACAAGCACCACTTCACGCTGGTATGCCGGGACCTGTCGGAGATCGCCACCTATGCACGGATCGACAATACGGCCTATCGCCTGCTCAAATCGTTGACGCCGGGGCCTTACACCTTCATCGTACAGGCCACCAAGCAGGTGCCGCGGCGCTTACTACACCCAAAACGGCGGGCCATCGGCATTCGGGTACCGGATACACCTATCGTGCACGAGTTGCTTGCCGAGCTGGATCAACCCATTCTCAGCACCACCTTGATCCTTCCCGGTGACGAGCAGCCGCTGGCGGACATGCACGAGATCCGCGACCACATGGATCATTACGTGGACCTGATCATTGACGGCGGCCCCTGCGGCATCCTGCCTACGACCGTCCTGGACATGACCGCCGGCCCGCCCCAGGTGCTGCGGCAGGGTCGCGGCGACGCCACGATTTTCGAGACCTGAGCGCGTGCCGATGCACGCGCGCCGAGCGCGAGCTCATGAGCGAGATCCTGCCGACCCTGCTCCTGCTGATCCTGATCGCCCCGCCGGTGCTGCTCGCCATAACAGTGCACGAGGCCGCCCATGGTTGGGTTGCCAACCGCCGCGGCGACCCGACCGCGCAGCGACTGGGGCGTGTCACCTTCAACCCGCTCAAGCACATCGACCCCATAGGCACCATCCTGGTGCCGGCGAGCATCCTCCTGATGTCCAAGGTCCTGGTGGGCGTGCCCTTCCTGTTCGGCTGGGCCAAGCCGGTGCCGGTGGACTGGCGGCGGCTGCAGGATCCGCGTTGGGACATGGCCCTAGTCGCCGCGGCGGGTCCCGCCGTGAACCTGCTGATGGCCTTCGTCTGGGGACTCGCCATCGAGGCCATGGCGCTGCTCGTGGCCGTGGTGCCGGTCCCCACCTGGTTCCTGCAGCTCTATGTCGAGATGTGCGTGCTCGGCATTGTCGTCAATCTGGTACTGATGGCGCTGAACCTGTTTCCATTGCTGCCCCTCGACGGGGGCCGTATCCTGAACGCACTATTGCCGCCGCCACTAGCCGCACGCTTCTCGCGCTTGGAGCCCTACGGCATCGTCATTCTGCTGGCGCTGCTCTTCCTCCCGAACGGCAGCCCACCTGGTCTGCTTGGGGCCGCGTTGCGTCCGGTGGTTAGCGGCGCGCTGACGGCGATGCCCGCGTCGGCGTTGGTGCGCGACCGCTTTCCCATTTGACGTGCCGCCCTGCCGGCGGGCCGCGCGCCAGCCAAAGGCCATGCTTCCGTGACCCCAGTTACCGCTGCGAATCCTCGCGTCCTCTCCGGCATGCGGCCCACGGGACGCCTGCACTTGGGCCACTACCACGGCGTGCTCAGGAACTGGGTCGAGCTCCAGCACGAGTTCGAGTGCTTCTTCTTCGTCGCGGACTGGCACGCGCTCACGACCGACTACGAGAACCCCTCGGGCATCCCGCAGGCCAGCTTCGACATGGTCGTGGACTGGCTCGCCGCCGGCGTCAGCGCCGGCGCCTCGACCTTGTTCATCCAGTCGCGGGTGCCGGAGCATGCCGAGCTGCATCTGCTGTTGTCCATGATCACGCCGCTCGGCTGGCTGGAACGGGTGCCGAGCTACAAGGACCAGCAGGAGAAGCTCAAGGAGAAGGACCTCGCCACCTACGGATTCCTCGGCTATCCACTGCTGCAGAGCGCGGACATCCTCATCTACAAGGCGGGACAGGTGCCGGTGGGCGAGGACCAGGTGGCCCACGTGGAGATGACGCGCGAGATCGCCCGGCGCTTCAACCATATCTACGGCCGCGAGCCGGACTTCGAGGCGAAGGCCGAGCAGGCGAAGCGCAAGATGGGCAAGAAGAACGCCAAGATGTTCGACCAGCTCCGCCGCAGCTACACCGAGCAGGGCGACCAGGAGGCGCTAGGTAAGGCCCGCGCCCTGCTGGAGACCCAGGCGAACATCACCGTCGGCGATCGCGAGCGGCTGTTCGGCTACTTGGAGGGCGGCGGTCGGGTGATCCTGCCGGAGCCGCAACCGCTCCTGACCCGCGCGGCCAAGATGCCCGGTCTGGACGGGCACAAGATGTCCAAGTCCTACGGCAACACCATCGCGCTGCGCGACGACCCGGACGCAGTGGAGCAGAAGCTGCGCACCATGCCGACGGATCCGGCTCGCGTGCGGCGCACCGACCCCGGCAACCCGGACGTCTGCCCGGTGTGGCAGTTCCACCTGGTCTACTCCGATGGCGGGGTGCGTCAATGGGTGCAGGAGGGCTGTCGCTCTGCGGGCATCGGCTGCATCGAGTGCAAGCGGCCCATCAGCGACGCCGTGCGCGCGGAGCTCACGCCCATACAGGCGCGCGCCAGGGAGCTGCAGGCGCAGCCCGACACGGTGCGCAACTTCATCGACGAAGGCTGCGAGCGCGCCCGGGATGTCGCCCGCGAGACCATGGACGAGGTGCGCCACGCCATGTCGCTCGTGCAGGGTTACGCATCGGGCCGTGCGCCCCGAAGCCGCAGGCCTGCTGCCCTCCCCAAGTGACGGTTCATCAACGGATCGAATGCGAGGACAAGCTCGTCGTCGATGTCGTAGTCGCAATTGCGATAACGCCCAGGGCCCTCCCGCACCTCGTGGTCTGGCCATCCGAGCTTGGGCCGTTCCGCCCTGCCATGCCCAGCCTGTTCTGGGCGCCTTCCTTCACTCGTCATTTGCTCGTCCCAAGCCCGGAGACCAACCTTGACGGAGACCACCAACGACGACCTTGCCGCCGCGCCCGATACCGGGCCGGCCCCGGCGGAGGCTGCCGCCACGGAATCGCCGGGTGCGGCGACGGCCGAGGTGGTAGCCTTCGCCATCGTCCGCGGTGCGCCGCTGCTGAAGCTGCCGGAGGACCTCTACATCCCGCCGGATGCGCTGGAGGTCTTTCTGGACGCCTTCGAGGGGCCGCTGGATCTGCTCTTGTATCTGATCCGCAGGCAGAACCTCGATATTCTCGATATCCCCATCGCCCAGATCACGGCCCAGTACATGGAGTACGTGGAGCTGATGAAGGGCCTCAAGCTGGAGCTGGCCGCGGAGTACCTGGTCATGGCCGCCATGCTCTGCGAGATCAAGTCCCGCATGCTGCTGCCGCGGCCGGCAGCCGCCGAGGAGGAGCACGCGGACCCCCGTGCCGAGCTCGTGCGCCGGCTGATGGAATACGAGCGCTTCAAGCAGGCGGCCCAGGACCTGGATGGGCTGCCGCGGGAGGGGCGCGACCACTTCCCGGTGCAGGCGGAGCTGGCTTCGGAGCACATCCGGCGCATCCCGCCTGCGGTGGATCTGGCGGAGGTGCTGGCCGCGCTTCGCGACCTGCTGCACCGGGCGGATCTCTTCACCAGCCACAGGGTCGAGCGCGAGTCGCTGTCGCTCCGCGAGCGCATGTCGCGGGTCTTGGCGGCGGTGCAGCAGGGCGGCTTCGTCGCCTTCGAGGCACTGTTCGATGTCACCGAGGGCCGCGCCGGCGTGGTGGTGAGCTTCCTCGCCATCCTGGAGCTGGTCAAGGCCGCCACCCTGGACCTGGTGCAGTCAGGGGCCTATGCCCCCATCCAGGTGCACCTGCGTGTGGCCGAGGCCGGCACTGCCGGGGGCGTCGATGGGGTCGGTGCGGACGCAGGCGCATGAGCATCCGGCAGGACGACGACGGGCGCCGCGATCATCCGGCAACGGACGCTAGCGACGTCACCCCCATCAATGCGCTGCATCTCGCCACGCCGGACGTGAAGCTGGTGGTGGAGGGGGCGCTGATGGCCGCCGGTACGCCCTTGACCCTGGACCGGATCCTGTCGCTCTACCCGGAAGGGCGCCGCCCGGCGCGGGAGGAGATCCGCGCCGCCGTCGCCGCCCTCCGCGACGACTACGCAGGTCGCGGCATCGAGCTCGTGGACCTGGCCAGCGGCTGGCGCATCCAGGTGCGGCGGCTGGTGGCGCCCTGGGTGGCCAGACTCTGGGAGGAGAAGCCCGCCCGTTACTCCCGCGCCCTGCTGGAGACCCTGGCGCTGATCGCCTACCGCCAGCCCATTACCCGCGGCGAGATCGAGGATATCCGCGGCGTTGCCGTCAGCACCCAGATCGTCAAGACCCTCACCGAGCGCGAGTGGGTCCGCGTTGTCGGCCATCGCGACGTGCCGGGCCGCCCCGCGCTCTACGCGACCACGCGCAGGTTCTTGGACTACTTCGGCCTCGAGTCCCTGAACGACCTGCCGCCGCTCGCCGAGCTGCGCGACCCGGCCTGCTTCGGCGAGCAGCTCCAAGCCGAGGCAGAGGCGGCGTTGCAAATGGCAGCGGAGGAGGCCACTGGTGTGCAGGCCGCGGTGCCGGCCCCGGACGCTGCCATCGGCAATGTCAACGACCCGCCCGCCAAGCTCGAGCCCGCCTGCGACGCCGATCTGCCGGCCAATCACGGCCAAGCGCCGCCCGAGGCCTCCGACGATGACAGTACAAGCTAAGCACCCGCCATGGCCCAAGGCCACTCGGCCTCCACGGCAAGACGAACAGGCCCAGGCACGCGCCGAGCAGCGGCCCCAGCAGTCCCCCAACCGGCCTCCCGGCCGGCGCGCGGCCAAGGGCAAGGGCCCGGCGTGGCGCCCGCAGCAGGCGCGAGCGCCCGAAGTCGAGGCGGTACGGCTGCAGAAGGTGCTGGCCGAGGCCGGTCTCGGCTCCCGGCGAACCCTCGAGGGCTGGATCCGCGACGGCCGCGTGCGCGTCAACGGCCGGCTCGCCCGGCTGGGCGACCGTGTGCTGCCCTCCGATCAGATCAGCGTAGACGGCGAGGCGCTGAAGCGCCGCCCGACATCGCGGCAGAAGATCCGCGTCCTCGCCTACCACAAGCCCGAGGGCCAGGTGGTCACCCGCCGTGACCCGGAGGGCCGCCCGACCATCTTCCGTCACCTGCCCGGCATCCGCGACGGGCGCTGGATCAGCGTCGGCCGGCTCGACCTCAACACCGCCGGCCTATTGCTCGTCACCAACCACGGCGAGCTCGCCAACCGACTCATGCACCCCTCCCGCCAAGTGGAGCGTGAGTATGCCGTGCGCATCCAGGGTGAGCCACCGGAAGCAGCCCTGGAACAGCTGGTGCAAGGCGTGCAGCTGGACGACGGCCCGGCGCGCTTCGAAGAGATCGTCGAGTCCGGAGGCAGCGGCGCCAACCGCTGGTTCCACGTGCTGCTGGTGGAGGGCCGCAACCGCGAGGTGCGTCGCCTGTGGGAAGCCGTCGGCTGCGCGGTGAGCCGACTCAAGCGTGTACGCTTCGGCAATGTCATCCTCGGCGCCCGGCCGTCCCCCGGCCAGTGGCGCGAGGTCACCGGCGCCGAGCTGAACGAGCTACTCGCACTCGCGGGCCTGCCGCCGCAGTGGCGTCCTGGCCGCAATGACCCGCGGCGCCCGCGCCCGCGTCCCGAGCCGGGCTGAGGTGTCCATCGGCCAAGCGCCGTGGCTCCCGCTCCCGTTGCGGCTGCGCCCTGTCGCCGTAGACGACAGCTGCAGCGTCCGCCTGTGCCGCCCTCCGGGGCGAAACCGCCAAGCCCGCCTTCAAGAAGGGTCTTGCAACCTCCCATCGCCGCACCGGGTGCGGTCAAGGGCCGGTAGGGCGGATCAGCGCGGCGGATCCGCCAGTTGCATTGACTGCACCAATTGGATGCTCGAGATCGAGTGGATGCTCGAGATCAAGCTGGTGCAGCACGGCAGGGATCTCGAGACAGTTTTCGGTCGTTGTCGTTGTCGTAATCGACCTGGGCGAGGCCTGGCTAGGAGCCACAGGGCCGACGACGGCTCAATAACCTCCGCCGGCGTGCACCAAATCCCGCGGTTCCCATCCGCAGCCCGAGCCAGCAACCGATGCTCGCCACCAGGGTGCACAGCACCATACCCCAGGCGATATCCACCAGCACCAAGACCAACGGCCAATCCGGCAGCGTCGCCCGGTTGGTCAGCTCGTAGGTCATGTAGGTGAAGAAGCCGAACAAGGCCCCGTTCAACGCCGCCACGCGAACCCGCCCAGCGGCCAGTCCCGGCCGCAGCGCGAAGTACTGGATACCGGCGATGAACAGCAAGTAGAAGACCACCGCAGCGAGCCAATCCACCCGCGGGCTCAGCAAGTGCCCGATCTGCGTCTGGTAGAAGTCCGCGGCAACGACCCCGAGCCAGAGCAGGTCCACAAGAAAGAAGACGGGCACCAGGGCGAGGTAGAGCTTGAGGCTGCGCATCGGAACTGGTACCCGGTCGAGGGAGGCCGGTCGCGGCCGATCCCAGATTCGCGCAGCAGACCACGGCGATGGCTGCGAAGCGCACTTGGAAGGCGTGTCTCCCTGGCCGCGGATGCGGGAGGGCCAGGGGGGAACTGCGCTGGTCGCGAGCGGGGAGCCTGGGCCGACGGCTCAGCTTGTCCCGATGGCTGCCCGCTGATTGCTGCCCATATCGCCCGCCTGCCCTTGCACGTAGAATTCGCGGAGGAGTCGGCAGACTCCCCAATCCCGGAACGCCAGTGGCCGATCAGGGGCGTACAGGCGACACCGGCGACCTCAGTCCGCTTTCCACGAGTCAAGGAGCCTCGCCATGACAACCCAGCATAACCCCGACGTCAACCAGCTCGCAGAGACCGTCGCCCGCCTCAGCGACGCCCTGGCTGCCAGTGAGCGCCGCCACGCCGCAATCGCCCGCACCATGCGCTGGGGTGTCCTGGCCCTTGTCGTCACCCTTGGCGCCGGTGTCTATGCCGCCTCCGACTGGATGAGGGCCTACGCCTCCCAGCTGGTGCCGCGTGGCTATCTGGGCCAGATGGAGCAGCAGATGGCCACGGCCCCGCCAAAGCTGGGTGGCATCGATGGCATCCTGCAGAGCTTGGCGGGAACGGACGGCTTGGATGGGGCGCTGGTCAAGCTCCTGCAGTCTGCCAGCATGATCGCCATGATGGAAACGGCGCAACCGGGGCAGGCGGGACAGCCGTCCTTTGCCGAGTGCATCGCCAAGCGCGACGCCGACCCCGAGAAGCAAAGGCTCTGCTACGCCGAGACCGCGGTTCAGGATCTCGGCGAGTACTTCCTCGGTGCGGACGGCCTGCCCCTCACCCCCCCAGGACAGAACGCGAGCCGCGAGGAGCAGGCGAAGTACGCCGAGCAGCTGATGGCCGCGACCATGATGGCGGGTGGACAGGTGGTGGTTGACATGGCCGCCCTGGTCCACCGCCTGCGGCGGGACTCGGATCGCTTTCGGGGCGTGATCAGCGCCCAGCCCATCGACTCGACGCTGGAAGACATCCGCCTGGAGCTCAATCACCTCAACCGCACCCTCACCGCGGTGCAGGTGATGGCCGGCCAGATGGACATCATGAACCGCCACATGTCCGCCATGTCCTACAGCATGGGCAGCACCATGGGCCGTATGGGTGACATCATGCCCTGGTGAGCTCGCTCCGAGCTCCGTGGCTGCGATGCGCACCTTCCTGTCGCTCCCCGCGACATGAGGCCATCAGGAACAGGGTGTTACCACGATCCGATGCTCGGCTCTGGCCTTGATCAGGACCTTGGTGTCGGGCACGCGCCGCGGACACCGCTGGCGACGCTGGACAGGGTCGGGCACCTGCTCCCGCAGCCCTGTGCATCCAGAGCGAGCGGAGCACAGGGCTCGATCCATGATGGGGCAGGCGGCCGTGCAGCTCTAGGGTCCGGCTAAGGCTCGTCGTTGACCTCGGCCAGTACCAGACCTGTGGCGCCCTCTTGACTGCGGGTAAAGGCGATGCAGTGCTCGGCCCTGGTGATGAGATAGACGTTGAAGCCGCCAGTCTCGCGGATGGGTGTGACGCCGGCGCCGATGTCGTCGTCAAGGCAATGGGTGAAGTGGAGGTCCGGGAAGGCGTCGCGCAGCGCTGCCACGGACTCGGCGGTGAGCCCCGCGCGCTGGATGACCGTGGTGACCTGGTCGAGGAATTGGTCGGTGATCATGTGCTTGGCTCTGCACGCAGGGGAGGACGCGGCCCGGGAGCGCCCGGCGCGGCGTGACATCACTGACGCCGTGTCACGAGGGCGGCAAAGATCGCCGGCAGAGGTCGCTTCTCCCTGGGTCAGACCTCCTCGGTGTCGCGCGCGAAGCGCACCCGCGCCTCGGCGCGCTGGCCCATGATCTTGGCGAGCCAGGGCGCGGGCTTGTCGGCCAGCTGCGCGGACAGGTCCGCGACGTGCTGGCGGGCGCTGCCGCCCTGCGGGACCTTGATGGGATGAATGTCCTGCTTGACGACCTTCGCAGCCGCGGGGCCGCCGATGCTGGCGACGAAGAGCACCTGGCAGTCTTTGATGAGGCCGGCGCGGCGGCTGTTCTTGTCGTCCCTAGCCGCGCCGTCGCCGGTGTCCCGCACGTCGATGAGCCGGTTGGCGCCTGCGGCCACCTGATAGACCAGGAAGCGACGGCAGGAGCCGAAGTGGCCATCGAGCAGCTCGCCACCGTTGGAGGCGCAGGCGACGCGGACGGAGCCCGAGGTGGCCTCGGCGGCAGTGAGGGGCGCCTCGAGGGGCGGGGGCGGCTCGATGTCTCCGCCCTGCCCCTTCAGCAGCGCCAGCGCGGCCTTGAGCGCGCCCGAGTCGATGTCCGCAAGCTCGCGATCGGCGGCGGTCTTGAGCTGCTTGACCGTGAGGCGGTCCAGCGCGGCAACCGTCGGCGGCAAGCCCACGGCGTCGGCGAGGACCCTGAGGAGCCGCCCGGGGTCCGTATCCGGCAGCGCGCGTGCAGCGAGGCCGATCCGAAGTGCGAGGTCGTCGGAGAGGGGTTGGGCCGTGGCTGAGTCGGACATGCTGGGGCCTTTGGTGCGCTCGATGTGGCTCTTGGCTTAGGCGATTGCCGGAAACAAACATACCGAATGGCGCAGGATTCTCGTCCGCCTTCGCGAAGCGGCAGCGCGTGCATAGTCGTTCTCTGTGCGCGTTG
>JANQFI010000580.1 GCA_028277905.1 Chromatiaceae bacterium
GCGGGCACAGAGCTCGACTATGCGCCCGCTGCCGCTCCTTGAAGGCGAGCGAAAATCCTGCGCCATTCGGTCTGTTTGTTTCCGGCAATCGCCTAAGCGAGCTCACTGTTATCTGACCGGCGCGTCTCTTGGAAACCACCGCCTTCTCTGGGAGAGAGAGGGTGGAGCCGACCCTGTGTTCTGCCTAGTCGCTGGGCCAAAATTCTCGCCCTAGCGTTTGGGAACGCGCGCGCTTGCACCACGCGCGATGTCGGTCAACCCGGTCGTCGCTTGTTGACCGAGCGTCCCGCCCCCGCGAACGTCCGGCGTCAGGCCTCAACTCGGCGCGCAGGGTGGCTCGGATTCTGTATCCGTCGTGCGCGGAGCACGCGGCGCTGGGGAAGGGCGCCGAAGGCCTTTCCTCGACCTCGCGCCAGCGCGCGCAAGACGCCCGCAAGACAAAGTCCCGGGGTTGGACCCCAAAACGCCTGGTGCGACGGCCGCGATTGCTGCACCATGGGTCTGCAGGACAACGGCGCCCTCCCTCCCGGCGTATCTCGGGCCCAAAGACGCATTGCTCGCGGGGTGGAACGACTCGGCAACGACCCGACCTACGACGGGTTACCGACAGGAGACTATCTATGTCGCACAGGCTCACGCTCAGAACCATCGAGCCGGTCACGCACGACACCTACCATCTGGTGTTCGAAAAGCCCGAGGGCTTCGACTTCGAGCCCGGCCAGGCGGTAGACCTTGCGCTCGACCGCGACGATTGGCGCGAGGAGAAGCGCCCCTTCACCTTTACCAGCCTGCCCGAAGAGGACGACCTCGAATTCGTCATCAAGTCCTATCCCGACCACGACGGCATGACGAAGGAGATCCCGGGCCTCTCCCCCGGCAATACGGTGCTTATCGGCGAGCCCTGGGGGGCGATCGCCGACAAGGGGCCGGGCTGGTTCATCGCGGGGGGCGCGGGCGTCACGCCCTTCATCGCGATCCTGAAGAAGCGGTTAAAGGAGCACGGGACGCTCGAGGGCTCGACGCTGATATTCTCCAACCGTGCCGAGCGTGACATTATCCTGCGCGAGGCCTTCGAGGGAATGCCAGGGCTCACCTGCGTTTTCATCGTCACCGAGGAAGCCGAGAGCCCCCTCTTCGCGAGCCGGATCGGCCCCGCGATGCTCGCGGAGCATGTCACGCCGGGGAAGGGCCACTGCTATATCTGTGGCCCCGACGCGATGGTCAACGACATCGCGGCGGCCCTGATGGAGATCGGCGTGCCCGAGGGCGACATCGTCACCGAAGAGCTCGACTGATCGCGGAGGCGACTCCCGGCAGCGGTCCCGACACGGGAGCAAGTCGCGGCTGTTGCGCCATGTCGAGCGCGCTCTTGGCGCCCATCACGCGCCGGATCTGTTTCACCTCCAGCATGAGGTTGCGAAGGCCACCGCCTTGCCCTTGGCACGCGCCAGCGAGCGGGCCAGGCGCGCCTGTGACCAAGCCGCTGGCGAGCTCGAGGCCCAGCGCCACGCCAGCCGCGAGGACCACAACCAGAGCTCGCGCCCGGGTGGCCGTCCGCCGGCGTTCCAGCAGCACCTGCAGCCGTGTTGGATGCAGCTCGCCGAGCTGGTCGAACAGGCCGCTCTGCCCGAGCCCGCATCGCCAAGGCCAAGCGCTTGACCACCCAGCGATGGGCGACCCTGTCGTTCGTCTTCGCCACGATCCAGGCCAAGGTCGAGGCGTTGGGACTGGCACCCGAGATCGAGACCGCCGTCCACCAACAGCTCATCCCAGCCATCTACCTCGATCGCGTCGCCAAACGCAGCAGGGGCGCCGAGCGGCGCGACAAGCTGCGACCGCTCAGCGGCGAGCTGCTCGAATCGCCGCGCCAACACGACTCGCCGCTGCAGGCACTCGATGCCTGCACCCGCGCCGAGATCGAGTCCGTTGCCGCCGAATGCGCCAATCTGTTCCAGCGCAGCAGCGCCTGCGTCGAGGGACGCAACGGACAGCTGGCCCTCCACCACTACGGCAAGCACAGTCGCAGCGCTCGCAAGCTCTCGGCGCTCACCGCCGCGCACAAGAATTTCATCCGACCAGCCGACGGCACTGCGGCCGCCGCGCGCTGCTTCGGTCAGCCCACGCAGCCGATGTTCTCCTTCCTCCTGCGCCAACTCGATGCACCCCCTCGTCCCGCCCGGAAACGACCGCGCGCCGCGCCCGGGATACCTCGCCCCGGCAGTTGCTTGGCGGTGGTGGCTGGCGCGATGATCAAGGCCGGCGATGCACAGCCGCCGTTGCAGCTGCAACGCGCGGGCTCCGATTGGAGAGCGGGAGCCCTGGCATCGCGGCGAGGACGCCGCTCCCACGGCGGCATTCGCACGGCCGACGGGTTGCGCTTTGCATGCGAGCGGCCGACGCTCGCCGTGTCCGATGACCAGTCAGCTTGCCGTTGATCGGTACAACCCGATCTGCAGGCCCGCAGAGATGGCCGAATCGACCCCCATGCCTACCACCCTGATCCGGCGCGTCGCCGCGCTAGCGCTACTCCTGCTCAGCGGTGCTGCCGCCACCCTCGTCATGGCCATCGAAGAACCCAGCCATCGCATCGTTCAGACCTTTTCGGCGTTCGAGCTGCGGCAGTATGCGCCCTATCTGGTGGCGGAAACCATCGTGGACGCGGATTTCGACAAGGCCGGCAACCGCGCCTTTCGCATCCTGGCGGCATACATCTTCGGCAACAACAGTGGGCAGCAGAAGATCGAGATGACGGCGCCGGTCAATCAGCAACCGGCGCCCGCATCAGGGGGCCGGCAGCGCGAGGGCGAGAAGATCGAGATGACCGCGCCCGTCACCCAGCGACCGGCCAGGGGCACTGGTGCCGGCCGTTACGTGCTGAGCTTCGTGATGCCCCGGCGCTTCACCTTAGCGACGCTGCCGCAGCCGAACGACCCACGCGTAATCCTGCGCGAAGAGCCGGCGCGACTAATGGCCGTGCGCCAGTACTCGGGCCGCTGGACCGAGGCCAACTACCGCCGCGAGGAAGCGGTGCTCCTCAGCGCCATCCGCGAGCAGGGTTATCAGCCCTTGGGCGCGCCGGTCTATGCCCGCTACAACTCGCCGTTCTCGCTCTGGCTCACGCGGCGCAACGAGGTGATGGTAGAAGTGCATGTGCCCGAGTGATCTCGGTTCAATGGCGATGCCGTTCCGGCGTAGTCGTGCCGCGCGACGCTCCGGCGATTGCCGGAGATTGCCATACCAGATTGCGCCGGATTTCCGTCTGCCTGCAAGGAGTGCCAACACAAGGAGCGCCAACAAGCGCATGGTCGCACGGCGGAACTCTTGGCGTGGCACAGCAGGCGGGCGCAAAGACAAGCAAGCGGGTATGACAATCGACAGAAATCGCCCTAGTGCAGCAGTCCGAATGTCCCGAGACCGTCTCAGGTCGTTGTCAAAGTCATTGTCGTTGTCGTGATCCTGATCGTGATCGCGATCTCGACCGTGCGGATATTCGATTACGATCGCGATAACGACAACGAGGGGATCCCGGTCTCGGAACTTCCGCAGCAAAGCACTAGGCGGCGGCATGCCCCGGATCCACAGCGTCGATTGGATTTCCTAACACCCAATGTCATTGTCGTTGTCGTGATCTTGATCGTGATCGCGGTCTCGACCATGCGGACATTCGATTACGACAACGACAACGAGGGGATCTCGGTCTCGGAACTTCCGCAGCAAAGCACTAGGCGGCGGCATGCCCCGGATCCACAGCGTCGTTTGGATTTCCTAAGGTGATTTCCGTTTTGCAACATACCACTATATGCGATACTTAAGGTGCTTTCCGGCTTTACGACCTGAGTCTCATGATCCGCAAATGTAGCCTG
>JANQFI010000605.1 GCA_028277905.1 Chromatiaceae bacterium
GCCGCGACCCGCACGAAAACGACCGCGACCGCAGCGCGTCGCCTACCTCGAACCGATGGCGGCTTAGCGGGGGTGGACGGAACGATGATCAAGGCCGAAAAGTCGAACCTGGCGGGGTCCAGCTCTTCCACCTCCATGGACAGATCCACGAGCGCCCGTGCCACGGGTCCGCCATCATCGCCCCGTTGGGCGAGGGCGTGAATGGGGCCCTTGAGCATCTCACTCCGCTTGGCGGCGTCCTTCTGTGTATCACTAGCCATATTCTCCAACGCGGCGCGTCCACTCGCTGCCTGTGTCAGGTCCTCGGGGTCCAGGGCCAGGAGCTGCTCGGCGATCTCTCTTGCCTTGGCCTCGAGCTCCGGATCAGCGGCCTCGGCATCGGGCGCCCTGGCCGGCACCAGCTCGTTGGCGATATCCGAGGCCAGGGTGATCCGCAATGGGCTTGCGGTCTCGACTGCGGTGATGGTTTCCATCTCTGCCCTCAAGCATGGTTGCGATGGTCATGAGTGATCGTACTGCCTGGCGCGCTCGGCGAGTCGTTGCAGCTCTTGCATGGCGCTGTCCAGGTCCGTGGTGGCATGTCGTTTACCGGTGGCCAGCTTGGCAACGGCCGAGGACGTGACATCCAGCGTGGTCATCGCCTGCTCGTTCTGGGTCAGAAGCCGCCGCAGATCGCCGCGATGGGTCTCAAGCAGGGCCAGGCGTGTATCCAGCGCCTGGACCTCAGCGCTCAGGTCGGCCCCACCCGGCTCGGCTTGGAGCGCCGCTCGCCGAGCGCGGATGAAATCCTCGTCGATGGCGGCGATCCCGGCCAGCGCGTCGGCCGCGCGATCCAGGTTGTCCAGGGAGGCAAGGAAGACCTGCTCCGCGATACCGCGATAGCGTAGGTAGGTCAGCTCCCCCGGCTCGAGACGATCTTCGAGCACGGATTCGAAGGCTGCGAGCTTGCCGGACAGACGCCGAAACTGATCGCGCGCCGCCGCGGCCCCAGCCGCGGACAGGCGTTCCTCGGTGCGCTGGATGCGCTGCCGGCGCAGGACCTCGACCCGCGCGGCCAGGGCGCGGACATGGCGTGCGGACAGGGCATCTCGAAACACGCCGAGGCCGAGCCCGACAGACAGCAGGGCGACCCCGAGCCCACCGATGGTGGCAGACAGGGTCCAGACCCCGGGTCCGAGCAGCGCGAGCGCGGCGAGCCCCACCAAGCCCGCGGCGGCGGGATAGATCACGGCCGGGTGCTGCAGGATGTCCCGACGAACCCGACGGCGTATCGCCGGGCGTGAGAAGTCGGCGTCCTCGAACCTCGGGTCGCTCGAGCCGTCTCGCGCTACCAAGGGCTTGTCCATGTCGCGCGCCTCAGTAGCTCTCGGCCATCAGGGTCAGCTCCACGCGCCGCAACCGGTCCTGGTGCGCGCGCGACGACTCGCCGGGCCGACGCTCCAGCGGCTGATCCGAGCCCATGCCCAGGGCCCGCATCCGCGCCGCCGGCAACCCATGGGTCACGCTCAGGTAACGGGCCACCGCATCCGCCCGTTCCCGCGACAGGCGCAGGTTCATCTGCCGGTCTCCGCGGCTTCCGGTGTGCCCGACGACGCGCAAGCGGAAATTGGGGTAATGCGCCAGGCTCTTGGCCACTTGATCGAGCTGCACCTTGCCGTCGAAGCTCAGATCCGCGGTGCCGGACTGAAAGATGATCGGGCGCACGCGCAGTGTTCCGACCTCGCGCAGGCCTCCCCACTGGGCCTCGCTCAGGGGCGCAAAGCGTGGCCCCCCAGCATCTGGCCCCCCGGCATCCGGCCCCCCGGCATCCGTTGCGCCGGCTGAGGCCCGGAAGGACGCCTCGTCGAGGCCGTCCTCGTAGAGTCGCCGGACGAAGCGACTGGAGATCAGCCGATAGGGATCGACAAGGGCCGAAGCCTGCGAATCCGAGCCACCCAGGACCGCCATGGCCGCCTCGATGGCATCCACCAGCCCATCGTCGGTCGCCTGCATGGGGTCACCGAGCCCGTACCAGGTCTGGGCATTGTCGATGAGCCCCTGCCATCGCACACCGCCGAGCACGGTGCGCGTCTGCTCCGGGCTCAGGCCCGCGTGCTCTCGAGCCTCGCGGGCCAAGGCATCCGGGTGGTCCCGCAGTTGCTTGAGCGCCAGGAAGTAGTGCTTCAGAACCAACTCGACGAGCTCGGGCTCGCGTTCGGCAAGATCGCGCTGCGCAACCAGAATATCGACGATAAGCCGGCGCGTGTCCTCGCTGCCCATGAGCTTGACGATCCCCGGGGACGCCAAGGCGCGCGTCACATCCGGCTCCCAGAGCACCGCAAGATCGGCTTGTCCGTCGAGCAGCAGGGCCAAAGCCGCCGCCGAGCCCTCGGTGTCGATGCGCGTGCCGGCATCGCGCAGCGCCTCGACATCGAAATGCGCCGCGACGCTGTTGAGCAGATGCTCGCTCGGCGAGCGCGGCGTCACCGCGACGCGCGGTGGGCGAGCCATGCCCTTGAGGTCGTCCAGGCTGGCGGCGACCTGCGCCCGCGCCAGGATGGCGTCGCCCCCCTTGGATTCATCCAAGACGGCGATGATGACGCCGGGGAAGCCCTCGGCAGCGCCGTTGAGTAGATAGGAATCCACGGTCGCCACCGCGAGCTGTATCTCGCCGCGAGCCAGGCGAGCCATGCGGCCAGGATAGTCGGCGTTGTCGTCGTCGCATGCCAGCGCCCAACCGTCTTGGCGCAGCCCGTTGCGCATGAGATACGAGCAGAGGGGGAGATAGCCGATCCAGTTATCCATGCCGACGCGGATCTGACCTTGGAGCTTGCTCGCGTCCGAGGCAGTGCGCTGACGGGCATCCTCGATCCCAGGCTCAAGCAGCCAGTACGCGACAACGGCGATCAGCCCCGCGATCAGCAGGCCGCCTGCGACCTTGACGTGGATGGTCATCTACTGCTCGAAGGCCATCACGGAGAAATCCGGGGCCTCGGCAAGCACGGATTCCAGGCCCAGTCGCAAAGACCTGTAGTCGTCCGCCGGGGTGTAGCGCACCTGGCCGGGCTGATTCAGTACATGGTCGGTGCCGATACAGAATCCGATGGTATGCACCACCACGGGTGACTCGGCGTTGATGCGCGCGACCAAGGGCCCCGGATCCTCGTTGAGACTGGCTGCACCATCGGTGATCACGACGATTCGGTAATCGCCATAGCCGAGCTGATCCCTGGCACTGGCCGTCAGCGCGTCGTAGGCAAATCGCATGACACTGAGCAATGGGGTTCCAGCTCCGGGGCGTATGGCCTCCATCTCGGCGACCAGCTGTTCCCGATTACCGGTGTCCAAGGGCAGACGCTGGGATGCCCCGTCCAGGTCGAAGACCGCGAGCCCGAGCGCGACGTCCGGCGGCAGCGCACGCACGTACTCGATGAGGGCTCTGCGCGCGGTATCGATCTTTCGGCCGGGTCCGCAGCCACCAGACAGCATGCTGCCGGAGCCGTCCAGCACCAAATAGACGTTACGCCGCAGCGCCGAGCTGGCCGGATCGAGCCGCAGATCCGTCGCAGCGGCGTCAGCGCTGGCCAGAGGCGGCCAGGGCGGCGTCAGCCCGCCGCTGCTTTGGCTCGCTCGGGAGCCCGCGTATGAAGCGGACAACAAGGTCAAGCCCAACAGGATGAAGCCCGCCAGGGTGAAGCAGCAGAGGCGCAACGGCGCCCTTCGACCAGATCTGCATGTCATTGCGATTTCCTTGTGCCTGCAGGCTGCCCTATAGAGGTCTGAACACCTCGGCCTCTGCCTCGATCTGAATGACGCGGAATTGAACACGCATGTTGCTCAGCCATTCCTGTTCCGTCTTCGGCGCACAGGGGAGGGCTCCACACATCCCGGTGGACGGCTGGGTGATGCCATGCCCCAGCGTGGCGAACTGAGATCGATCCAGCCCGATCTTCTTGCTGTCCGCATGGGCGATCACCGCGTCGCGCACCGCATTGGCTCGGCTGAGGCTCAGGTTGCGGGCCGCCTGCTGGATCTGGCGCAGCACCAGATCGCCGGCGTTGGCCTTGTGCCTTTTCAGATAGCCGAGCGGGTCACTGTGTCCCTCGATGGTGATCAAGGCGCCGCCGTAGGTCGATGCCAGGTCGATCACACGATCGAACTCTCGGGCATAGAGCTCGAGGCTGAAGTCCTTTTGATTGGGCTTGAAGTACACCTGGAAGGAAAAGATCGCGCCGTCATCCAGCGTGCCTTGCTGTTGCTTGCGGGCAACAACCGCCGAGACCTTGCCGGGATCGAAGCGCGCCACGTCCACCTCCGGCGCCTGTTCGATCCCCTGACGCATTGCGGCAAAATCCCAATCGGCAAACGCCAGGGGCAGGGTGTCGCGGATCAGCCCGGCGGACTGCAGCATCGATTGGATCTCTGCACTGCGGCGCGCGAAATTGCGCGGATAGGCGTCGTCGGTGAAGAAGCGGACATTGTCCGCGAAGCTCATGTGCTCGGCATCGGCGTAGAGCGCCTCTGCGTCTGCCGTGGCGTCACGGCTGTCCAATAGCAGCTCGGCTGCGGTCTGCATGAGCTTGCGATACTCATCCCCCCGGGTGGCCCGCTCGTTGACCAATGCGGCCGTGCGCTCGCGGGCGCGCATCAGCGCGAGTACCAGCGCTTCGACCTCGGAGCGATTGGCCTCGAGATAGTCCGCGCGCACCGCGTAGACATCGGCGATAACCCGGTTCGCGGTCTTGGTCGACAGCAGGATTCGCGCACCCTTCACCGAATCCTCGGCGCCGGTGCCGACCGTGCCGTTTGAAGTCAGCATCAAGGCGTCCGGGATGATCACCATGGCCGCTTCCACGTCCGGCTCATAGAAGGCCGCCGCCGGGGTCTGGTCGCCGCCGCTCAGGTCGCGCACCCACTTGAGGGTCACGTCCGACATCTTGCATCCGGCGCCGTCGAGGATGGTGCCCAGGTAGTCCACGTGCGGCCCATAGGCCTGCAGCGCGATGCGCTTGCCGCACAGATCGGCCGCGCCGCGGATGCCCTCCTTGACGACCAAGGCATCACCGCCGGCGGACTCGCTGATCTGGTAGATGACCACGGGCCGGGTCCGCGGATCCTGCGACAGCAGCTCGGCGGCCATTGCGATCATCCCGAGGGTGCCGCGCAGGTAGGGCGTGCGCCCAGCGAGATAGCTCTCGACCTGGGTCTGGAAACGATCCTCGCGCTGCAACGAGAAGTCCAGACCGGCAAGCGCGAACAGCGACCCCGCGGCAGTGCGGCGCGCGTCGCCGTTGGCGTGGATGGTGCGAATGTCGCCGCCCCAGGTGATCAGCGGTAGCATGGGCCGGCCTGCCGCAACCTGCGCTGGCGGTACCTTGGCGATGTCGGCCAAGGGGGCGGCGTCGATGTAGGTCGGGGCCGCGCTCGTGGCCCCGAATGGCGTGAGCAGCCAGAGAAGGACAGCGAAGCGCGTGGCTCGTGGCATGCTGGTCTCCGTGGCGTTCGAGCCGATTGACGTCTCGGCGATAGGGCACGAGAGTCTAACGCAAGTAACAGGTCCGACCCCTCGGCGATCTGCGGCGAATCCGAGCATGGGCGTCCAGTTTTCGGTTCTCGGGCGCAGATTCTTGGGAGGGAGGTCTGAAGGCTTACAAGGCGGGTAGCACGGGGTCGGATGCGACTGCAGGCGGCCGTCGCGGTACGTCCGGTGGGTTAGAATCCGCCCGGCAGGATCGTCCTCGGTTGCGCAGGCGATGATGGGCATGCCCGCTCCGCGGTAGGGGCTTGCCAGTGAAAACGACTCTGACAGGCGAGCTAGTGCAGCAGTGCGAATGTCCCGAAACCGTCTCAGGTCGTTGTCGTTGTCGCGGTCTCGACCGTCCGGATATTCGATTACGATTGCGACTACGACAACGACAACGAGGGGATCCCGGTCTCGGAACTTCCGCGGCAAAGCGCTAGCGACATCCCCCAGAGATGACGGGCCGCCGAGCGACTGCTTGGCGCCAAGGCCTCAGGCGGTGAGGCCGCAT
>JANQFI010000622.1 GCA_028277905.1 Chromatiaceae bacterium
GTCATGGCATCGTTCACGGCGTCTTGCCCTGCTCGATCAGGGTTTTGGCGCGGCTGCCCAGGTAGTGATAGATCATGCAGCAGGCGAGCTTGATGCTCATCTGGCTGACGTCGAAGATCGGGCAAAGCTCGGAGATCTCCAGCACGTCTGCGCCGTAGGTGCCGGCGATGCGGGCGAGCTGGATCGCCTCGCGGGACTTGATGCCGAAGCACTCCGGCGCGGTGGTGCCGGGCATGCAGCTCGCGTCCAGCGAGTCCGTGTCCCAGGAGCAATAGACCGCATCGGTGCCGTTCCAGGCGATGTCGAAGATCTCCTTGGTGCAGACGTCGACGCCGCGCTCGGCCGCCTCCATCATGGGGATGACGCGAATGTCGTTGTCGACGAAGAAGTCGTACCAGTCCTTCGGGTTCAGCCCGTTGCGCGAGCCCATGTGGGCCATGTTGGCGCCATCGCAGTTGGGCAGGTCGAAGGCGCGCGCCGGCCCGGAGCAGTTGGTGTTGCGGATGCCGCCCCAGTCCGGCGCCGAGTCCAGGTGGCAGTCGATGTGCAGGTAGCCGATCTTGCCGTCCTTGTGGAAGTCGGACAGGGCCTTGGAGCCGGGGATCGGCGCCGAGTGGTCGCCGCCGCAGAAGATCACCTTGGCGCCGCCTTCCAGGCACTCGGTGATGTACTGGTAGATGTACTCGTGGGAGCGGTCGTTGTTGCCCGGCACGATGGGCACGTCGCCGCAGTCGACCGGCTTGAAGAAGGACAGAAGGTCGACGTCGTACTCGAACATGTAGGGGAAGTACTGGCTCGAGGCCTCGCGGATGCCGGCCGGGCCTGAGGAGGTGCCGGAGCGCACCATCTGGCCCTGGTCCCAGGGGATGCCGAGGAAGCAGATCTTGGCGCCCATGGCGCGGATCGCCTCGCGCTCCGGCGGGCAGTAGGGCGCGCCCATGAAGGTCGCGATGCCCGCCGACTTCAGGGTGCCGTTGTGCAGCTTGGGCGAATAGATGTGGTCGTCGGCGCCGCTCTG
>JANQFI010000209.1 GCA_028277905.1 Chromatiaceae bacterium
GCGGGCGCATAGTCGAGCTCTGTGCCCGCTGCCGCGACGCAGAAGGCGGGCGAAAAGACAAGCCAGGCGGTCTGTTTGTTGACAGAAATCGCCTTAGCCAGCCGCGGCCAGTGCCTGATCCAGATCCGCGATGATGTCGTCGATGTGCTCGATTCCGACGGAGAGCCGCACGAGGTCTTCCGACACGCCGGCGCTGGCGAGCTCGTCCGGTCCGAGCTGGCGGTGGGTGGTGGTCGCCGGATGGCAGGCGAGGGTCTTGGCATCGCCGATGTTGACCAGCCGCACCGCGAGCTTGAGCGCGTCGATGAACTTGGCGCCGGCCTCGCGGCCTCGCGCGCTATCTGATCGAATGCCGAAGGAGAGAATCGAGCTGGCCTTGGCAGCATCCATGTATTTGGCAACCAGCGGATAGTATGGGCTGTCCGGCAAGCCGGCGTAACGGACCCATTCCACCTGGTCGTGCGCCTTCAGGTACTCGGCGACGGCGATGGCGTTCTCGCAGTGGCGGTCCATGCGCACCGGTAGTGTCTCGATTCCCTGCAGCACCAGGAAGCTGTTGAAGGGCGAGATGGCGCTGCCCATGTTGCGGAGCGGCACGACGCGAGCACGGCCGATGTATGCGGCAGGTCCGAGCGCCTCGGTATAGACGACGCCGTGGTAGGAGACGTCCGGCTCGTTCAGCATCCGGAAGCGATCGCCGTGCTCGGCCCAGGGAAACCGGCCGGAGTCCACCAGTACGCCACCGATAGTGGTGCCGTGCCCGCCCATGTACTTGGTGAGCGCGTGCACGACAATGTCGCAGCCGTGCTCGAAAGGCCGGCAAAGATAGGGGCTCGGCACGGTATTGTCGACGATCACGGGCACGCCATGACTGTGGGCCATGTCCGAGATCGCCTTGAGATCTGCGACGTCCCCGGCCGGGTTGCCGATAGACTCGCAGAAAATGGCCCGGGTCTTGACATCGATCTTCGCGGCCATGGCGTCGATGTCGTCGGGCGCCACCATGCGCACCTCGATGCCGAGCCGCGGCAGGGTATGGGCGAACAGGTTATAGGTGCCGCCGTAGAGGGTACTGGTGGCGACGATGTTGTCGCCGGCCTGCGCGATGGTGAGGATCGAGTAGGTGACCGCGGCCATGCCGGACGCCAGCGCCAGCGCGCCTACGCCGCCCTCCATTGCCGCCACGCGCTGCTCCAGCACGTCGCTGGTAGGGTTCATGATGCGGGTGTAGATGTTGCCCTGGACCTTGAGGTCGAACAGGTCCGCACCGTGCTGGGTGTCGTCGAAGGCGTAGCTGGTGGTCTGGTAGATGGGCGTGGCCACGGCCTTGGTGGTGGGGTCCGGCTGGAAGCCGGCGTGGATGGCCTTGGTCTCTATCTTCATGCTGCACTCCTCGTCGCTGGTGTTGTCGGTCGGCGGGCCCTTGGGGGGGTAGAGACGTCCTGCCCCTTCGCGCAGAGCGCGCCTAGCATAGCGCAAGGCGACCGCCCCCTCGGCGCCACCCCTAAGGCGATTTCTGTCAGCAAACAGACCGCCTGGCTTGTCTTTTCGCCCGCCTTCTGCGTCGCGGCAGCGGGCACAGAGCTCGGCTATGCGCCCGCTGCCGCTCCTTGAAGGGGAGCGAAAATCCTGCGCCATTCGGTATGCTTGTTTCCGGCAATCGCCTAAGCGCAACCGCAGGCGCCGCTGTGCTAGATTCACTGGTTGGGGGAGGACATCAGAGGCAGGGGCCATGATCGATATCAAGCACAAAGACACGGGCGAGGTGCTCGTCAGCATCGACGCCGACTCGCTCGTCGGCGCGGACCTGCGCGACATGCGCCTGAACGGCGCGGATTTGGCGGGCCAGGACCTGAGTGGTGCCAACCTGGAGTTCAGCGACCTGCTCGGCGCCGACCTGTCGGGCGCCAATCTGACCGGCGCCAGGCTGCTCAGCACACACCTGAACGACGCCGACCTCACCGATGCAGACCTGAGCCGGGTGCGCGCCGGCTCCGACCGGCCCGCGCTGGCAGGGGTCCTGAGCGGTGCGCGGCTGTCCGGCGCCAACCTTGGGGGCGCGGACTTACGCAACGCCGAGATCCGCGGTGCCAACCTGAAGCAGGCCAACCTGACCTGTGCGGACATGCGCGGCACGGACTTCTCCGGCAGCAATCTCTGCCATGTGTCCGCCGCCAGAGCTTTGTTTATCCAAGCAAAGCTGCGCGAGGCGAACCTCTGCGGCGCAGACCTGCGCGACTGTCACTTGAACGACGCCAACCTGGTGCGCGCGAGCATGCACGACGCGGACCTCGGCAGCGCTCGGCCCGGTGGCTTCACGGTGGTGAACCTGGCGAGCTTCGAGGGCGCAGACCTGCGCAACGCCCGCTTTCAGAACGTCTCGGCCCAGGACGCCAACTTCCGTAACGCCAACCTCACCAACGTGGACTTCAGCGGTGCAGTGCTGGGCGGCGCCATTCTCCGCGGCGCCAATGTGGCCGGGGCCAACTTCCAGGACGTGGAGCTCGCCAGCGTGACCATGGAATTCGCCAACTTCTCCAAGGCGTTGAATGCGAGTATTCCGAGTTATAAGAAACACCTGCGCTGAGGTAACCCTTCAGACCCCCCGCCCAAGAATCTGCACCTGAGAGCCAAAGGTCAGCGGGTTATGCTCAGGTTGGCTGCAAATCGTTGGGGGGCTGAAGGGTTAGGCGCTGAGACGCAGGTGCTACCCCATGTCGCGGCTGGCGGACGCGCGTCGCCGAATCCTTGGTTCAGGTCCGCCCTATCTCATTACCTACCCATCATCGAGATCCTGATCGATTTCGATAGCGATTTCGGTGCCGAATTCGATTTCAATCTCGATCCGGACAGCCTCGTGGGTCGCAATGCGGCGCAACCGTCCTTGCTTCCCCTGCTCAGGTTGGCTGGGCATTACCCCTTAGGCGATTGCCGGAAACAAACAGACCGAATGGCGCAGGATTTTCGCTCGCCTTCAAGGAGCGGCAGCGGGCGCATCGTCGAGCTCTGTGCCCGTTGCCGCGATGCAGAAGGCGGG
>JANQFI010000653.1 GCA_028277905.1 Chromatiaceae bacterium
GGTCGCGAGCTGTTGCCGGGATGCTGCCCGAGCCGCTCGCGGGCCGCCTTCAGATCCGCCACCACTTTGGCCAACCATGCGCGCGCCTGCGCCTCGGAGAGCTCCTCCAAGGCGGCGTCGTCGAGTTGCCGTAGATCGTGATCGCTGAGATGCATGCCGCCCGTGAGGCCCCGCCCAGTCGGTGCCGGTGCTCGTCTGTGTCTGCTCTTGACACATCACGTGAGCTTTGTATCCCCACCATCTGATTGCGAAGAACTGAAGTCCAGGCTGGAGGGGGAGTAAACGGTTACTCTTCCTCGGCACCCTCGGGGTGGGCAAGACGCATCTGGCCACGGTGCTGGGCTATGCGGCCTGCCTGAAGGGCTTCAACGTGCGCTTCGCCACCGCCATCGAGGTGGTCAACACCCTGGTGGCAGCCGAGCGCAGCGGGCGGCTGAAACAGGCCCTGGAGGGCTGTCGCAAGCCGGCGGTGCTGGTCGTCGACGAGCTCGGCTATCTGCCGCTCAGCCGACAGGGCCTGCACGGCCTCTTCCAGCTTATCAACGCGCTCTACGAGCTCCGGTCAGAGATCCTCACCACGAACAAGGACTTCGCCAACTGGGACGAGCTCTTCGCCGACGAAAACGTCGCCGTGCCCATCGTCGACCGCGTCATCCACCACTCACACGTGTACATGCTCGGAGGGGAAAGCCACCGGCTGACGCAGAAACTGACCAACTGAACCGCTTGTCCCTCGCCCTGGGTGGGTCAATCTTGTTCGCCGCCAGTGGCTCAGTCTTCGTGGCCATTGACAACAACGCGAGATTCCGGCCAAGACCAACGAGATCCCCGAGCTCAAGCCGGTGCCCTGGCAAGGGCGGGTGGTGACTGCCGATGCCCGGCATACCCAGCGCGAGCACGCCCGCTTTCCGGTCGAAGACAAACAGGCCCACTACCTATTCACGGTGAAGCAGAACCAGCCCATCCGCTATGAGGACCTGCAGGAGGACCTGCAGGAGGACCTGCAGGCGCTCGATACGGCGCTGTTTCCCCTGCGCGCCGAGACCCTCGATAAGGGCCATGGACGCTTGAAGCGCCGCGTGCTGCTCGCCTCCACCGCACTGAACGATTACGTCGATTTCCGCTACGTCGCCCAAGTCTGCCGCATCGAGCGCGAGGTCATCGAGCGCAAATCCGGCAAGCAGCGACGCGAAACCGTCTTCGCCATCACCAGCCTGCCGCCCGAGCAAGCCGACCCATCCAAGCTCCTCACCCTCAACCGCGGCCAGTGGGCGATCGAGAACCGCTCCCATGACGTCCGCGCTGTCACCTTCGATGAGGCTCGCTCGCGCATCCGCACCGGCAACGGCCAAGCCATGATGGCCTGCCTGCGCAACTTCGCCATCGCCCTCGCCCGGCTGAGCGGCTTCACCAATATCGCCAGCGCCTTGCGCGCCTTCGCCCAGCAACCGCGCCGCGCCCTCGCCGCCGTCGGTGTCTAGCCCGAACCCCGCCATCTGTCCATGCCGTTTGCGCGGAGCATCGCGCCCGCTTGCACGGCGCCAAATGACCCCTGAACCCGCTGTGCCGCCGCACTGACTTCGGCTCGCGCCTCTCGCGGTGACGCTCCGCTCCGCACGTGCCTGCCCTGGCGCTCAACCTCTGGGCTTCAGCGCTGGGACTTTGGCGGGGTCGTGCCGATGCGTCGCCCCTTCCTTGAGCTTGCAGGATGCAGCGTCGTTAGGCGATTGCCGGAAACAAACATACCGAATGGCGCAGGATTTTCGCTCGCCTTCTAGGAGCGGCAGCGGGCGAATAGTCGAGCTCTGTGCCCGCGGCCGCGACGCAGAAGGCGGGCGCAAAGACAAGCCAGGCGGTCTGTTTGTTGACAGAAATCGCCTTAATGCGCCGCCGCGACCGTCCCCGCCGACAAGCCGGCGCCGCCTCGCCGGCACGGCCGGTCCCCCAAGTCCCGATCCAAAGCCCTCCACGATGACACCCAGCCCATGAAGCTCGAAGGGGGACGGGGAGGGGGTCTAGCTTTCTTGCCTATGACCGCGTTCCCATTATCCAACAATGGGAAAACCCCGGGCTTTACCGGGGTGGCAGTAGAGGTTTGACATTTTCAGGAGTCCATCGGGGAAACTCCGAGCCCTGAGCCGCCAAGCACACGACAGAGGAGAATCCCGATGGACGAGAGCGAGAGCCTAAGTCACTCCAAGTGGGCGTGCAAATACCACGTCGTGTTCATCCCGAAGTGTCGTCGCCGTACCTTGTGCGGACAGTTGTGACGACAGCTCGGGGAAGTGTTGCGCCTGTTGGCAGCGCACAAGGAGAGCCGGATGTTGGCGGGACATCTGATGCCCGACCATGTCCACATGCTGATCGGGACCCCGCCGAAGTATGCGGTGTCGCAGGTGGTGGGCTACATCAAGGGCAAGAGTGCCATCCAGCTTATTGCGCGGGTGTATGGGGATCGCAAGCGCAACTT
>JANQFI010000120.1 GCA_028277905.1 Chromatiaceae bacterium
AAACGCATAGGTCGGAAGCGATACCAACCGAAATCCGCCTCGCCCTCCCAGCGCCCGCTCCCAATCAACCGAAAATCCATGGCAGTGCAGAACGCCCAGCGCCGTCAACAGCGCCTCCGTGCCGTCCCGTTCGCGCCGTTGCGCTGCCACCAAGTGCATTTGCGAGGCATCCGACAGACACCCGGCTGCCATCGCCGTCAACACGCCGTCCGGACCAAGTTCGAGACACGCCCACGCTCCCTCGTCCTCGAGCACCCGCACGCCGTCCAAAAACCGCACCGGGCTACGCAGCTGTCGCACCCAGTACTCCGCGCTGCAGAGCTCTTCGGTTGTCGCCAGCCGCCCCGTCACATTGCTCACAATCGGAAGATGCGGCGTTCCGTAGGTCGCCGAACCCACCACCTTCCGGAACTCCTCCAGCATCGCGTCCATTCGTTGCGAGTGAAACGCGTGGCTCACCTGCAAGCGCTTCGTCTGGCGCCCCGCGGCCCTGAAGTGCTCCGCCATCGCCACAACCGCCGCTTCATCGCCCGAGATCATCGTCGAGCGCGGCCCGTTCAGCCCCGCAATCTCAACCCCAGCATATTGCTCAAGCAGCGGCAGCACCTCGGCTTCACTCGCCGCAACCGCCACCATTGCTCCGCCTTCAGGCAGCGCCTGCATCAAGCGGCCTCGCGCCGCCACCACGCGGCATGCCTCTTCCAGAGACCACACACCCGCCACATGGGCCGCTGCAAGCTCCCCTATGGAATGCCCCAACAGAATGTCGGCGCGGATGCCCCATGACTCCAACTGACGGAACAGCGCCACTTCCACCGCAAACAGCGCCGGCTGCGTATAGGCCGTCTCGTTCAACTTGGCGGCCGGCTCTGAGCCCTCCTCGGCAAACAGCACAACGCGAAGCGGCAGATCCAGCAGCGCGTCAAAGTGGCCGCAGACCTCTTCGAGCGCATCGCGGAAAGCGGCACATGATTCAGCCAGCGCCCGCCCCATGCCCAGATGCTGAGCGCCCTGCCCCGTGAACAGAAACGCCAGCTTCCCACCCCGCTCACGCGCGACTCCCAGCGAGACCGCCCCGTGCGAGCGTCCCTCCCCCAGCGCCCGCAGCGCGGCCCTCGCCTCCGCCGCGTCCCGCGCC
>JANQFI010000122.1 GCA_028277905.1 Chromatiaceae bacterium
AAACGCATAGGTCGGAAGCGATACCAACCGAAATCCGCCTCGCCCTCCCAGCGCCCGCTCCCAATCAACCGAAAATCCATGGCAGTGCAGAACGCCCAGATTGCGCAGCAGCTCCAACATCCCGCCGGCATCGCGACGCAGCGAACCGACCACAACGCCTCCGCCCTCTCCGCTCGCCGTCGACAGCGGCATCGCCAGCACTGGGTGCGCACTCGCTTCCACAAACACATCGTGCCCATCACCAATCAGCGCCGCGAGCGCGAGGTCCAGACGCACCGTCTGCCGCAGGTTCCGGCACCAATAGGTTCCGTCCAGCGCTGTCCCCTCGCAGCGCGCTCCCGTCACCGTCGACACCATCGGCACCTGCCCCGCCTGTGGCGCAAGATCCGAAAGCGCACCTTCCAACTCCGACAAGATCGGGTCCATCTCAGCGCTGTGCGATGCGTAGTCCACATTCACCCGTCGGCAGAACACGCCTTCCTCACCAAGCCGCTGCACCCAACGCTCAACCGCTTCGCTCGGGCCCGAGACCACCGTCGAGCTGGGTGTGTTCACGACCGCCAACGACAAACCGGACCACTCCGACACCTGCAGCCGCTCTTCCACGGCCTCGACCGCAAGCTCCGTCATCGCCATCCCGCCGCTGCCGCTCACCCGTCTCAGCAACTGGCTACGCAGCGCCACGACCCGAGCGCCCTCTTCCAGTGATAAAATCCCAGCGACCACGGCCGCCGCTATCTCTCCTTGGCTGTGCCCCACCACGGCAGCCGGCTCCAACCCGAGACTCCGCCACACCGCAGCCAGTGCAACGTTCATCGCAAACAGCGCCGGCTGAACCACGTCCACACGATCCAGCGCCGGCACCCCCGCACCCTCATCCCCGCGAAGCACCGCCGTCAGCGACCAGTCCGTGTGCCGACCCAACGCCGCGTCACACGCCGCAACGGTCTCGGCAAACACTGACGACTCCGCCAACAAGGCTCGACCCATCGAGCTCCACTGACTGCCTTGCCCGGGGAACACGAACACCACTCCACCCCGCTCACGCGCGACTCCCAGCGAGACCGCCCCGTGCGAGCGTCCCTCCCCCAGCGCCCGCAGCGCGGCCCTCGCCTCCGCCGCGTCCCGCGCC
>JANQFI010000155.1 GCA_028277905.1 Chromatiaceae bacterium
TTCTTGCGGGCGGTGCTGGCGGCGCTGGAAAGGCGTTCGCGGTTGATTAGCTCATTGCTGATGCGTGGGGCGAGCGGGAAGCAATGCTGCAGCACCCAGTCCGACAGCTCGGCTTGCAGCATGCGCCGATGCGCGATGGCTCGATGCTCGCCGCCGAAGCGCCAGCGCAGTTGTTCGGGGGACTCGAGCAGGGCGCGGATGGCGCCGATGGCGTCGGCCTCCGCGTGCTCGAGCCAGGCCTGATGTTCGCGCCTGGCGACCGGGTCCTGCTGCAGCTGGGCGTGCTGTCGCGGCAGATCGACGAGTGCTTGCCACTCGGCCACCAGCTCGCGCAGGCGCTCGGTGGAGGGGCAGATCGCGACGACGGCCCGGTCGGGTGCGTCGCTCAGCTCGGGCCGCTCGCCGGGCTCGGCCAGATAGACCCAGAGGGCGAGCTCCGCGTCGGTGCCGGCGGGTGGCCAGCGTTCGGCAGACGTGAACTGGACCTGGAAGCTGCGCAGCGTGCCGGTCTCGATACTGGCCCGGCGCGCGACGACGGGCGGCAGCGGGGCGAGGGCGTTCAGGGTGTCGTCCAGCGGTCGGCGGGTTTGTTCGGCGGCGGCTTGCTCCAGGGCGGCGTGCAGGTCGAAGTCGCTGCCCTGCCAGACGCGGAATTCCTGCGCATAGCCGCGGAAGTGGATGATGGACGCCGCTTGCAGCATGTCCAGCAGTGCGTCCAGTTCCTCGCCGAACAGCAGCCGCAGCGCGGCCTCCGAGGCCTTGAGGCCACGCTGCGCGCCGACGAGGTTGAGCAGGCCGATGGTCTTGAGCAGCCGAACCGCGTCGTCGTCGCCGTCGCCCTCGGTGTGACCGTCCCAGCGTTCCAGGGCGGTGATGACCTCGACCCAGCGATGGTAGGTGAGCGGATCGGAGAAGCCGCCGGCCTGGTTGAGGATGAAGTAGTCGTAGAGCTCCCAGGGGCCGATCCAGTCGCCCGGGCGCAGTTCCTGGAGCCGGCGGCCGAGGCCGAAGTGCTCGGTGCTGGCCAGATAGGAGAACAGGGTGCGCTCGTTCTGGGCCACGCGCTGGCAGAGGACGGGCAGGATCAGCAGCGTGCTGGGGTGGAGCGGATAACAGGCCTCGAAGAGCTCGCTGGCGGCGGAGAGGTCAAGGCCGAGCGGCAAGGCGGAGCATTCGGCCAGCCGGCTGGCGATCTCGAAGATCTCGGATTTCAGGGTGTCGTCGAGGTCCGCGTCGCGGTTGAAGGCGGCGGCGGTGATGCGCATCGACTGTTCCGCCGGCTCCAGGAAGGCGACGGCGCTGAAGCGGCCCTGGACCTTTTTCCATTCATCACGCAGCGTCTTGCCGAGTCGCGCGCCGTAGTGCTCGAACGCCTGGTGCAGCATGACTAGGACGCAGAGCGGCGTGTCGCTGGGTTCCGCGGCCTTCTCCGCCAGCAGCTGGAGCAGATGGATCTCGCTCCTGTAGCCGCCTTGGGCCTCGAACTCCAGCAGCTTGCCCAGCTCATCGAGCTCGATCAGCAGGCCGCGTCCGCCGGCTTGTGCCCAGGCGCTCCGCGTTTGCGCGATGAGGTCGATGACGTGGTCCATCCGGGTGCCCGGACGTGCCGCTGCCTGGATGCGCCTGACCAGCGGTTTGGGCAGCGCCGCTTGTTCCGCTGCCCGCGCTACCGCAAGCATCAACTGCCGGGTCAGCGAATCCGGGATGCCGTTGACCTGAACCTGCAACAGACCCCGCGAGCCGCGATTCGCCCTGGCCAGGCGGTCCACCAAGCCTGGCGCCGCATCGCGGAGCTTGGCGTCGGCGATGGCCTTGCCGGCGGCGTCGGCTGGCCCGAGCAGCGCACCCGCAAACAAGGCGAACGCGGATTTTCCGGCGCCGTATGGGCCAATGAGGGCCAGCGCACGCCCGGCCGCATTGCCCTCCAGGCCATCCGCGAGCTGTTCCAGCGCGGCCAAGGCGCGAGAGGTGGGCACATAGCCGTGCAGCAGGTCGGCGGCGTCTTGATCGCGCTCCAGGTTGATGGAGCGGCGGAAACCGGCGCCGATGCGGATGGACTGCGACAGTGGCGAGTCAGGGGGCAGAGTCAGCGACCTGGCGTCGGGCGCGTCGAGGTCTCGGACACGGGCGGCTGTTGTGCTCAAGCGGCTGCCTCCTGCCTGTAGTAGTCCTGCAGGATCGCCTCCGGGCTGGGGATGTCGCGGACACGGTAGAGCTGGTGGACACCGGCCGTATCGCGCAGCTCGTAGCATCCAGCCCAGGCGCGCATGACGCGGTTCAGCGCGGTCATCAGGCCGTCTTCGCTGAGGCGAAACACCGCCCCGGGTGCCGCGCCCGCATCGCGCCCGTAGAGTAGGTCGCGGACCGGGATCGCGGGCTGGCCCTTGCCATCGTCCGCAAAGCACTCGGCGAGCGCGACATGGAGCGCGAGTGGCGGGAGGAACGGGCGCGCGGCGCGTGTGCTGAGAAACTCCCGGCCCTGGCCTGTTTGCTCCACGAGTCGCAGCTGGCTCATCGGGGTGTCCAGGTGATCCTCGCCGCGCCCCGGCTCGCTCGGGTCGCCGGGGGCGTACATACGCAGCAGGGTCGAGGTATCGGATTTCAGGGTGCTGGCCGAGCGCTCGATCCGCAGCTCGCGTGCGACGAAATCGATCAGGCCCGCGCGCAGCTCGTCCTCGCGGAAGCGCGGGAAGGCGAAGCGGTTGAAGAACCAGTAAAAGCCGGTTGCGAGCCGCGCGTTGGAGGCGATCAGCCAGTGCAGCAACCAGAGCGTTGCCTCGTCCTCCAGGAAGCGGTCCCCCTGCTCGCCGAGGATGGTATGTCCCAACTCGGTGGGGACCGCTTGCCCGTCCACGTAGTCGATCAGGCGCGCGGCCTGCAGCCAGTACAGGATGGCGCTGACCATGTTGCGTCCGACACCGAGCTTGACCATGGCGCGGTCCGGCTGCGCGAAGATGTCCGGGCGCTCCACGATGGCCTTGTAGCCTTTGGTCAGCCAGGCATAGCGAAGGGGAAAGGTCTCGTGGCGACCGAACGCGGTGTTCTTGGGGTCGATATTCACTCAGGTGTCCAACTCCCTGATGCGTTTGACGGCTTGCGTGATGGCGTCAACGGCCACCTCAATGTCATCAAGCGTATGGTAACGGTCGAAGCTGACGCGCACCGCCCCGTGCAGCAGATCCCCCTCCACGCCCATGGCGCGCAGTACGTGGGACGGCTCGACGGTGCCCGAAGAGCAGGCCGACCCGGATGCGATGGCGATCTCTGCTGCGCACTGGTTGATCAGGGCGTCGCTGCCGATGCCGGGGATGGAGAAGTTGAGGATGTAAGGTGACGCGGCGTCCGGAGCGCCGTGGACCCTGAGCGGCACGCGCGCGGACAGCGTTTCGATGAAGGCTGCGCGCAGCAGGCTCACGTGTTGGAGGTCGCGCTCGCGGTGCTCGGCGACGAGCGTCAGCGCGGAGGCGAGCCCGACGATCTGGTGAGTCGGCAAAGTCCCGGGCCGCAGGCCGAACTCCTGGCCGCCGCCGAAGGCCAGTGGACGCAACGGCAGGCGGGCGCGGTCCCGAACGAACAGGCAGCCGATGCCCTTGGGCCCGTGGAACTTGTGGGCCGACAGCGACAGCAAATCGATGGAGGTGTCCGACAGGTCGATGGGCAGCTTCCCGGCTGCCTGTGCGGCGTCGACATGCAATAGCACCCCGCAGTCCTCGGCAACCGCGGCGATCTCCCGCAGCGGCTGCACGACCCCCGTCTCGTTGTTGGTGTGCATGACGGACACGAGCAGGGTGTCGGCGCGCACGGCATCGGCAATCGCGGCCGGATCGACGCGGCCGTCTTGTCCGGGCGGGACCCTGGTGATCCCGAAGCCGTCGTCCGTCAGGGCATCGCAGCAGGCCAGCGTGGCCTTGTGCTCGATCTGGGTCGTGACGATGTGCCGGCCGTGGCGCGCGTTGGCCAGCGCGACGCCGCGCAGGGCCAGGTTGATGCTTTCCGTCGCGCCGGAGGTAAAGATGATCTCGTCGGCGGCGCAGCGCAGCTCGGTGGCAACGTCCGAGCGCGCACGATCAACAACGTCCGCTGCCCGGCGCCCCGCCTCGTGCTGCCCGGAGGACGGATTCGCGAATCCTTCGGTGCCGTCGAGATGCGCCAGCATCGCCACGCAGGCCTCGGGGGCGACACGGGTCGTTGCCGCGCTGTCGAAGTAGATCGGGCTTTTGCTGCGTCGCATCGCTGTTCCATCCACTTACAGAGTACTCCACCTCCAAACGCAGACCTTATCAACAACACAGGCTCTAGGGAGTGAGTCAGTCGCGCCGATCTGTGAGCTAGGCCCTCTGGAGGTTGTCTCGCCGCCTGATGTCCGCGGACCATCTGCGGCGATCCTTCCGCCCCGATGAGAGGGTACGAAAAACGCCGTAGGGAAGGTCAGGGAGGAGTTGAGCGCATCCCTGTGCCCGAACCAGCTCTCGCTAGTTGCGTTGTCGTTCTGCCGGCATCAGCCCAAACAACCCGAGCCGCAGGTGTCTGTCTCGATCGGCATCCAGATCGATCAGCACTGCGGCCGGTCCATCCGGATCGACGGACTCGACGGCGACAGCGCTGTCATTGGTCCATTTGATACCGGCGAGGAAGCCTTCCAGCCGTGCGATGCAGTCCGCGGTGATGGTGACTCGGGCCATGTCACAGGTCCCCGCGTGCGGCGAGTGAGACGACGCCTTCGCGGCCGACGATGATGTGGTCGAGGAGGCGGATGTCGAACAGATCGAGCGCTTCCCGGATGCGATGGGTGATGCGGATGTCCGCCCCGCTGGGGGATGGATCGCCGCTTGGATGGTTGTGTGCCGCGATGCAGGCGCTGGCACCGATGGCCAAGGCTCGCTGCGCCACCACGCGGGGGTGGACGGAGCAGCCGTCGATGGTGCCGTGGAACAGCTCCGCGAGCTCGATCAGGCGGTGGTGGGTGTCCAGGTAGGCGCAGGCGAATAGCTCGTTCGGCTCGCGTGCAAAGCGTAGCTGCAGGTAGCGCTTCGTGGATTCGACGTCGGTGAACACCTGGTATTGGACCGTGGGCTCCAGCACGCGCAGGGCGAGCTGGATGACGCTGTCCTTCTCGCCGTCGCTCAGGTCCGTGGGTGCCAGTGTCGCGAAGCGGTCGTCGCTGTCGGCTTTGGTCGCGACAGTGGTTTCGGCGTCGAACAGATTGGTTTGATGCATCGTGTGTCTCCAAACGCAAGCGGGGGACACGCGAGCCCCCTGGGGACGGATGTCCCCCGCGGGGTGAAAGATGACCGCCGGCGGGCAGTCGATTTGGCTGTGGAACTTCCGACCGCCCTCAGGTGACTGCGCGCTCGGCTTCCGCGGAGTGGCGCATCAGCCAAACATCGGCCCAGTCGATGCCGCGGGCATCTGCCGGGATCGGGGCGGGCGGCAGCAGGATGCGGGCATCCAGCGAATCACCCAGCCGTTGTTGAAGTACCGACGCGGCATGCTCGCCGGCACCGGAGCGGTCCTTGTCCGCCCAGATGCGCAGCCGCTGCGTTCCTGCCGGTGGGCGGAAGCCCTGCAACAGCGTCGCGGACACGCTGGCCCAGACCGGAAGACCGGTCATCGCGTGAACCGCGAGTGCGGTCTCGATGCCCTCGGCGATGGCAAGCTCAGCATGGCCTGACGCATCACCGGCGAACAGCCGGATGGCTGCGCCGGAGAGCGGCCGGCTTTGGCCGTGGGACATCAGCTTCTTCGGTGACGGCACCGGCGCTTTGCCCAGGCCGTCGCGGCGCAGGTAGGTCCGGTGCAGGGTCAGTGGTCTCCCGTCCGCACCGGACATGAGCGCCAACATGGCTGGGAAGCGGTCGAGACAGATCGGGCGGTCGTTGCGGTCCCTGGTCCAGTACGCCAATGACGGATGGAAGCGGACTACGCGCGGATGCAACACCGACGCATCGAGTCCGCGTCCCGCCAGGTAGCGTTGCAGCGGCCAAGCGTCCGGGTGGCGGGGCGGTAGCGACGCCGACCAGGTGCGACGCAGCGCGCGTCGCGCGCGTTCCGGATTCGGCGGCTCGGCCTGTGAGAAGTGCGTTCGCGCAAAGGCCGGCGCCACTGGCTTTGCGGGTGCATCTGTCAACCCAACAACACCGGCCACCCGCCACAGCGTCTCCGGGAAGGACCAGCCGAACAGCCACTGCAACAGCGCCAGCCCATCCGGGTAGGCACCGCAGGTGGCACAGATGCCGCCGCCGGTGCGGTCGACGTCCGGGAAGAGCCGGAAGCCATCGCCCCGACCATGCTTCCGACCGTCGCCGTGCATGGGACAGGGAACATGTCGTCCAGGGCGCCGCAGCGCCGGGGTGAGCGTATCGGCCGCCAGCGCGTCGAGCACCATCAGCCAGCCGGTGCGGTGCACGGCTCTGCGCACATCCGCGGATTCGATCCTGTGCATCGCAGATCTCCGAAAGAACCGCTGCAACCGGCCAACGGTTGGCAGCAGCGGGGTGGGTTGTGGACCACGCAGGAGGGCGCGACTCAGTCGGCACCGTTCTCGGCATCGACCAGCAGGGTGCAGATCGGGATCTGCTGCTCATCGCACTCGATGAAGCGCACCGGCGCGGAGACCACGCCGGCGGCGGTCAGCGCCTCCAGCACGCCGGCGCTCGGGCCGAAGTCCTGCAGGGCGACCTCGCCCTCGGCCAGATCGACGTCGGGCAGGTCGAGCGTCGCCACGGCGATCACATCGCCGGGTGCACGGGCGTTGACCAGCAGAATCGCCGGTCGACGGGATTTCGCATGCCGCGACCATTGGAGGCGGCAGTCGTAGGTATTGAAACGGACGTTCATGGTGTGCTCCTGAGGATGGGGCACACCGCCCCGGCAGGGCGTTGCGCCCCGGGGAGAGGTAGGGTTGTCTGGCTGGCGAGGCTGTCGGCTTAAGCTGTCAGCGCCAATCCGGTCGTGGGCATCGTGTGCGGTGCGAGTCGCTCGCGGATACGGATCTCATCGAGGATCAGTCGGTAGACGGCCTTGATGTCCGCGCGCGTCGCGCGGTCCATCGGCTCGGACAACAGGTCGAAGACCGCGGCCTTGGCCTCGGTCAACTGCCGGTCGCTGGCGGTATCGAGGAACTTCTCGACGTCGTTCCAGAAATCACGGGTCAGGTGCATGCGGTGTCTCCTCAAGCAAGCGGGGAGACACCGGCCCCGGCGGGGAGATGCACTCCCCAATGGGTGGATGAAGACCGCCGGTTGGCGGCGGGATCGGACGCGGTTGAAAACCCCGAACAGGGGCGGCGACGCATCGCGTCTTCGGGCGCCATCGCGACGTTCCGCACAAGCGGAGACGACAGGAAACACCTTTCCTCTGTGGTCGGAGCCAGAGCCGAGCACACGCGGCAGGCCGCAGAGGAAAAGGCCCGGTCGACGGTCGAAGACCGTCGCCGGGCAAGGTCACGCCGATCGGGCGTGTCGCAACGCGCCCTGTCGCAGCTTGAAACAGGCCATCGGCTCACGACACCGAGAAAGCCCAGCCCCGACGGCGCCGTTCCCGACGCCGACGGGTTGGGGTGCAGGTCGATGGTCGAGGGTCGGCTCAGGCCGCCAGCAACAGCCGCTCGGCGGCACCGAACAGCGCGGTGCGCAGCTCGGCGACCTCTCGGACGCGGATCGCGGTAGGGAAGACCGTGGACACGTCCACGTCGATCCCGACGCCGACCGTCTCCAGGTCCGAGGCGGCGCAGAGACGCAGGATCTCGGCGGTCTCCGCGTGGTTGTCCGGCTTGCCGTCGGTCAACACCAGCGCGATGCGTCGTGTTTCCGGACGACCGACCAGGTCCGCCGCGGCGAACCACAAAGCACCCGCCATCGGCGTACCGCCGCGCGGGCTCTGGGTGAAGGCACCGGCACGCGCCCGCGGGCGCTCGCCGTGGCGGACCGGCGTCGTGATCACAGCGTCATCACCGGACAGCCCCGGAAAGGCGCTCACCGCCAACGAGACGCCGTTGATGCCGTCCAACGCCAGCGCGAGGGCCAACGCGGATGCCTGGGCGATGCGACCTCGGCGCTCCACCGACCCGTCCGCAAGGCGGACCGGTGCGCCCATCGAGCCCGACAGGTCGATGAGCAGATGGATGGTCGTGTGCACCGCGATGCGCTCACGCTTGCGCGCGAACGCCCGTGGATCAGCGACCGCCGCCCGATACAGCCGCTTCGGCATCAGCCGCGGGCCGCGCTGGCGCGCGTGCGGACGATCGAGCCGCGAGGCCTGGACCAGGCCGTGCAGCCGAGCCCGAAGTCGACGCGACTCCTGCTGGACATTGGCCAACAGCTGCATGCCGACCTGCGCGTTGCCGTCGAAGGACTCGGGGCGGGGCAGCACGCACTGACTGCTGCCGCTGCCGGCGGCCGCCAGCAGATCGTGCACTTGGCCGAACAGGTCATCCGGTAGGTCGGCGTCCGTGGCGCTGAGGGCCTTCGTGAGCGCCCCGGCCTCGCTATTGGTGACGCCGCCTGCGGCATCATTCGACGCATCCGGTGTCGGTGCCGATGGGTCGCACGCCTTTACCCGCTCACCTTTCGGCTGATGGCTAGGGGCGACTTGTTCTCTGCCCCGGCCATCGTCCGCGTCCTCGCTGTCTTGCAGGACGTCGCCTTGGTCTTCTCCAGCGCCGGCCGGTTGGTGCTCGTCACCTTGCCCGGGCGCATCATCGCTGTCAGCGCTGTTGCCCGCGCCGGCGGGATCAGGTTCATCGGGGCCAATGGACTGCTCCGGCTGCTCAGCAGCCTGCCGCTCCTCCTCCAGCAATGCCCGAATCCGTCGCGCCAGGTCCACCGCGGCCGCGGTGTCGTCTAGGAGTCTGTCCGACTTACCGGGCCGCATCCCGGGTACAATTAGCCGAGCTTCAGGCAGACGCGGGTTCGCCTCATGGCAGTCAACGTCGTGGGGGTGGATCGGGACACGCCGGACATGTTCCCGGCGACGGTGCAGGAGTACCTGCCGCAGGACCACCTGGCGCGCGTCGTGGTGGAGATCGTCGATCAGCTCGATCTCAGTCACTTGGTGGGCGCCTACGCCGGCAGCGGCGCGCGGCCCTACCATCCGGCGATGCTGGTGGCGCTGCTGTTCTACGGCTACGCCACCGGCGTGCTCGCCAGCCGCAAGCTCGCGCAGGCGACCGACGACTCGATCGCGTTC
>JANQFI010000159.1 GCA_028277905.1 Chromatiaceae bacterium
CGGCGCCGGGGTGGGGGCGCGCTCCGGCGCATACGCTCGTGTGCGCCGCAACAGACTGGCCTCCAGCGAGCGGCGCTCACGGGTTTCGATCTTGGCCAGGTTCCGGAGGTGCCGCCCGGTGTCGAGCGCCTGCATGTCCTGGACCTGTTTCAGGTCGGCGGCGTCCTGTTTCTGACGAACGGTCAGGTCGTCCCGTGCTGCGCGATATTCGGCCAGGCGGCGGCGGTCCTGGGCTTGATGGACCTTACGCCGGATCAGGTCGAGTCCGGTCACGCGACCCAAAAACGCCGCCAGCCCTTTCGGGGCATGGGCAGCGCGCTCCCGCCGCCGCTGGCTGAGGTCGTCCCTGACCAGTGCGCGGAGGGACTGCCGCTCGCGGGCGTGCCGGTCGGCCAGGGTCTGACATTCCGCGCGCTGCCGCTGGCCGAGGGCGTCCCGAGCCTGTTCGGCACTGCGGCGGCGCTCCGCCTGCATCCGCTCGAGGCGCTCCATCTTCTCGGCCCGGACCTCGCCTTTCTGGACGTCCCGCTTGGCCGAGCGGTGCTCGGCGGCCATTTTCCGGGCCTCGTCAACGCTCGGCAACTGGTCCGCCGGATAATCGCGCTCGAGGAAGGCGCGGATGTCCCTGGTGCGCACCTGCTTGTCGGCGATCAGCTTGGGCAGGGCGTTCATGGTGCCGTCCCTGTCCACCAGCACATAGGGCCGGGTGCCGGTGGCCAGGATGTAGCCCATGTCCGACAGCGCGTTCACAAAGGCCTGCGGATTGTCCGAGCGGCGCCAGGCGTCGGTCACGGCGGCGATGCGGTCGGCCTTGGACAGGCCGGTCGTGTTCTGCTGGTGCTGCTCATAGAGCGTGGCCTGACGGCCCTTGTCGCCGCGCTCGGCGTTGCGATCCCGGTCATAGCCCCTCGGCAGGCGCAGGCCGTGGTCGCGGGCGAACTCCCGCGTGACCATCATCAGCTTCTCGCGGTCGTGCGAAAGATGCACCGCCTTTTCCTTCGCGGCGTCGATGCGCGACCAGACCACATGGCAATGCTCGCGCCCATTCTTGATGTGGAAGACGACGGCGCGGGGCTGGTTCTCGAGACCGAGGCGCTGCTCGGCGCGCTCGACATAGTCCATGTACTGCGCGCGCGTCAGCGGCCCCTGACCGGGGTCGGGATTGACGGACAGGCTGTAGAGGTAGTTCCGGCAGCGGGTCAGCGCGTGGGCCTGCACCTCCCATTCGGCGAAGGCGCCGTGCAGGTCTTTGGCGATGGCCCCGCGCACATGGGCAACCTCGACAACCTCGTTGTCGTGCGCATTCTGGAGATGGGTGGCCAGATCCTGGCCGTTGGCGCGCCGGCTGGCGAAGGGGATCATGGCGACCGTCCTTCAGCGGATCGCCATTCTTCCGGATCGCTGGTCGATCCGTGAAGAATGGCGTGAATCCGCTGAACATATTTGTTGAGCAGATTCACGTGATCCCGC
>JANQFI010000207.1 GCA_028277905.1 Chromatiaceae bacterium
TCGCCATTATTCCGCACACCCGATTATGCGGAGCCCTTGTGTAAGAGCCGGTGGTGCTCTGGCTTGACGGGTGAGCCCATTCGGCATAATCAGAGGCCCTTCAAGAAGGCGAGCAGTTCGTCGTCTGGGCGGTACCGTCCCGGTGGGACATCGACATTGGCGGTCTTGGCGAGCGCCTGCTCTTTCAGCCGCATGTCGGCATGCAGGTAGATTTGCGTCGTCTCCACGGATTCATGCCCCAGCCATAAGGCGATGACGGCACGATCGACGCCGTTTTGCAGCAGCGCCATGGCGGCGCTGTGGCGCAGCACATGAGGAGTCATGTGCTTGTGCGTCAAGGAAGGGCAGTGGTGACGCGCGATGGCGGCGTATTTGCTGACCAAATGCTCGATACTGTCGCGGCTGAGCGGTCGGTTATGCCGGTTGGGGAAGAGCGGGTCCTCGGGTCGGCCGTCACGCTCTGCGATCCAATCTCGCAATGCCGTGACCGCGTCTTCTCGCAACGGGGTACAGCGTGCCTTACGCCCTTTGCCGAGGCAGCGGACATGGGCGCCGTGCCCAAGCACCACATCGCCGCAGCACAGCGCGATCAGCTCCGAGACGCGCAGCCCGGTTTGTGCCGCGACCAGCAACAGCGTGCGGTCCCGGCGCCCGAGCCGGGTCGCTGTATCGGGTGCCGCCACGAGTGCCTTGATCTCCTCATGGGTCAGAAAGGCGATGTCATGCTGCTCGAAACGCTTGCTCGGGATCGCCAGCACGCGCTGGATGAGGGCACTGACCCCCGGCTCATAGAGGGCTGCATAGCGGAAGAAGGCGTGTATCGCCGCCAGGCGGGCGTTGCGCGTGCGGGCACCATTGCCGCGTCCCTGCTCGAGGTGATCCAAGAAGGTACCGATCACGGGTGCATCCAGATCCTGTAACGACAGCTTGGACGGTGCCTTCTTGGTTCGCTCCTGGACGAAACGCAGCAACAGCGAGAAGGTATCGCGATAGCTGGCGATGGTATGCGCGCTGGCTTGACGCTGCTGCATGAGCCGCTCGGTGAAGAACTGCTCCAGCAGACGCGGCAGGTTGGCCTCGGCACTCATGGCTGCCCCTCCCCGCTGCACTCTGCGTCGAGGCGCCGCGCCGCCAGGGCCAGCAGCTCGGGCGTTGCGGAGAGATACCAATAGGTATCGCCGACATGGGCATGGCCGAGGTAGGCCGCGAGCTGCGGCAGGCGCTGCTCGACATCGGCGCCGCTGCGGTACCAATCGAGCAGGGTGCGGATGGCGAAGCGATGGCGCAGGTCATGCAGCCGCGGGCCGTGATGATCCTCGGGCGCACGCAGGCCGATCTGATGCGACAACGTGACGAAGGTCGCGCGCACGCTCCAGGTCGTGAGCCGGGCGCCCTGCTCGGAGAGAAAAAAGCTCGGCGCCGCAGGTGCGCGATACAGATGATCGCGACGCTCGGCGTAGCGCGCCAGTCTGGCCGTGGTGCTCGGATGCAGTGCCAGCCGGCGCGATTTGCCGAACTTCGCGCCGCGGATACTCAGGCTGCCGCCCGCCAGGTCCACATCGGCACGGTCCAGCGCGAGCGGCTCGCCGATGCGCATCCCGGTGACAGC
>JANQFI010000043.1 GCA_028277905.1 Chromatiaceae bacterium
CTAGAGCAATCCCGTCTTAGGCTGAATCGTTAGGGATTCCCTTTTTGTTTGGGATGTGATTCAAGCTGTTTGCTGGATTAGGAGGCCAGCAAACATGGCTCGACCCCTTTCGAATGATCTTCGGGAGCGTGTTGTTGCGCGTCATGAAGCGGGCGCGAGCATCCGCTCTGTGGCGTCGCAGTTCGGGATTGCGCCCTCGACGGTCTCGAAGTGGGCGCGGCGGCATCGTGAGACCGGGAGCGTGGCGCCAGGGAAGTTCGGTGGCCACCGTCGTCGTCTGCTGGCGCCACACCGCGAGACGGTCCACGCCCTGGTTTCGGAGATGCCGCACCGCTCGGTCAGGGCGCTGCGGAGCGAGCTGGTGGTGCTGGGGATCGCGGTGAGCGAGGAGACGCTGCGGAGCTTCCTGCACGCCGAGCGGCTCAGCTTCAAAAAAAACCGCCTTCGCGGCTGAGCAAGACCGGCCGGACGTGGCCCGACGGCGCCGCAGATGGCAGGCCCACCAGGCCTCTATCGATCCCAAGCGCCTGGTCTTCATCGACGAGACCTGGGCCAAGACCAACATGGCCCCGCTGCGCGGCTGGGGACCGCGCGGCCAGAGGCTGATCGGCAAGGCCCCGCACGGCCGCTGGCACACGCTCACCTTCCTCGCAGCCCTGCGCGCCGACCGCATCGATGCCCCCTGCCTCTTCAACGGGCCCATCAACGGCCAGAAGTTCCTCGCCTACGTCGAGCAGTTCCTAGTCCCAACGCTCAGCTCAGGCGACATCGTCATCATGGACAATCTCGGCAGCCACAAAAGCAAGGCCGTCCGAAAAGCTATCCGCAGCGCCGGCGCCAAGCTCCTCTTCCTGCCGCCCTACTCCCCCGACCTCAATCCCATTGAACAAGCCTTCGCAAAACTCAAGCATTGGCTCCGACAGGCGCAGGCCAGATCCAGCGAGGACATCTACAAGGCCATAAAACCCGTCCTCGAGCGCTTCCAACCAAACGAATGCGCCGCATACCTCGTAAACGCTGGATACGCTTCCGCCTAAACCGGGCACGCTCTAGATACGCAGCAAGCGTAAGCCCTTGACTCGAACGTCCGCTCGGGAGTCGTTGCCCAATGTCCTCACCGGGCGAACACCAACCCCCCGGTTAGCCAGAGCACTGCCTTCGTCGAGATCACGGCTTCGATGCCGCCGATTCCGATTGAGTCGCAAGGAGGCCGGCAGCATTGGACGAAGTCCTTTCCTTACAAAAGGGGACCACCAGCGATCTCGAAGCGGCACGCGGCAGCACCACTGTGGCAACAGCGCGGGTGCCGCACGGTCGAATGCGATGCCACGAGGGCACGAAACAGCCCTTCGAACACGGCGACGTGCCAAGCACATCCAGGCATTGCGATCGGATTGTCGGTGATCTCCACCACGCTGGGGGATCCGAATTGCGCGCGGAACCCGCCGGAGCCTGCGAAGGTCCAGGCGTTCCTGGCGATGGCCCGCAACAGCAGCGGTCCGGCCAGCGAGGCCGGCAGCGCTTTCAATGTCATCCGCACGGCGCGTGGGATCCTGTGCGCGAGTATGTAGTTCGCCGTGCGCCGGCCGGCCTCCGCAGCGGCCGCCGTTGCCGCGTCGAGGGGCAGCTCCCGGAAAAGCGCGCGATACAAGCCCGCGACGGCCTGCTGGTCCACCATCTCGACGGGCGGCTCGGACAGCATGTGCCCCAGGCCCGCACGGGCGAAGACGCTGCGCGCCGCCGCCTCGCCGCAGCCATCCCGCAAAGCTTCGGCAAGGCGGGTGACGGCGTTGGGCCCGACGAAGGGCGCCCCGCCCCTTCCCGGCGCGCTTACCGTCAATCCGACGGGCCGGAGGATCGCAGTCACGGCGCGGTCCTAGGCGACCGGCGACCGCTGGGCATCCGCATCGTCGGGCAGCTGCTGATCCCCGCCGCCGCAAGCCTTGACCGCCGCCCGGGCGGCGCGCGCCTCGGCCGCGCGGTCCGCCGAGGCCTCCCAGTCTTCCATCTGCGCCGGCGCGATCCGGCGCGAGCGGTCGAAATGGAAGTCGACGGACTTCTTCGACTGCGGCCCCCAATAGTTGACCTTTCCGAGATCGTAGAAGGTTCGCTGGACACCCGCCTTCAGGAAGGCCTTCAGGCAGCCCAGCAGATAGCGCCGGCGAAAGCCGGTGCCGCGCCAGGGATAGTGGAACAGGGCCTTGCGCAGGTAGAAGCGGCGATAGTTGTTCATGACGCGATCGAGCAGTTCGGCGCGATCCATCGCCTCGGGCTTCATGATCGGCGTCACGAAGTTGTACTTGGAGAAGTCGAAGACCTCGACCTTGTCGCCGAGTTCCTGGAACAGCGACGAGAAAGGCCAGGGCGTGTACATCGCCCAGTTGGCGAGATCCGGATCCCAGGAACGCGCCATTTGGTAGGTCTCTTCCAGCGTCTCGGCGGTCTCGTTCTCCAGCCCGACGATGAACTGCGCCCCGACGAAGATGTCGGCGTTGCGCAGCAGCTCGATGGCCCGGCGGTTGTCCTCGACCTTGGTCTCCTTGTTGAAGCG
>JANQFI010000346.1 GCA_028277905.1 Chromatiaceae bacterium
TCCGCTCCCGGCGAGCCGATCCCGCCGTCTCCACCCGATCCGCTCCCTTATGTTTAGCACACTCCGGAATCGTCCACCTTATGTTTAGCGCGCCCCTCCTTCAGAGCGGGGCATTCCTCGATAGGTTGCCCACTCCAGGGGGGGTCCTGGAGTGGGATGTGGTTTCAAACCCCTTCAGAGCGGGGCATTCCTCGATAGTTGATATCCAGACGGGCAATGTCTTTGCCCGATCAGGTTTCAAACCCCTTCAGAGCGGGGCATTCCTCGATAGACGCCGACGTCAACGGCGACGTCAACGGCGACGTCAAGTTTCAAACCCCTTCAGAGCGGGGCATTCCTCGATAGGCGTCCGAGCCGGACGGGCAGAGACAGCGTCGCCGCGTTTCAAACCCCTTCAGAGCGGGGCATTCCTCGATAGTTATCTCCAGCCGCAAGCATGCATGGGGCTGGAGAAGTTTCAAACCCCTTCAGAGCGGGGCATTCCTCGATAGTCGAGGAGAGAAGTCGCTTTTCGGCGTTTTTTAAAACGGTTTCAAACCCCTTCAGAGCGGGGCATTCCTCGATAGTCCGGGTACCCCCACCCGGACACCGACGGGGACTCATGTTTCAAACCCCTTCAGAGCGGGGCATTCCTCGATAGTGTCTGGCCAACTCGTCCTCGGTATTTAAGCTGCAAGTTTCAAACCCCTTCAGAGCGGGGCATTCCTCGATAGGGTGGCGCATCCGATCGGGCACGGATGGCCCGAAGTGTTTCAAACCCCTTCAGAGCGGGGCATTCCTCGATAGGACTACCCCTGGGGGGGGAGTAGTCGGGCGGATGGAGTTTCAAACCCCTTCAGAGCGGGGCATTCCTCGATAGCCGAGTAATAATAATTCCACCATCGCCCCTATCCGTGTTTCAAACCCCTTCAGAGCGGGGCATTCCTCGATAGGTGGATATCTACGGGTAAACAAACTCGGGAGGTGTGTTTCAAACCCCTTCAGAGCGGGGCATTCCTCGATAGGAATCTTGACCATCGCCATATTGGTGGTGGTTTTGTGTTTCAAACCCCTTCAGAGCGGGGCATTCCTCGATAGCCCCGTCAAGTGGCTCGACCCCCACCCCGGTGGTAAGTTTCAAACCCCTTCAGAGCGGGGCATTCCTCGATAGCGATCACCACCATTTTGGTGGTGATCTGGCGAAACTTGTTTCAAACCCCTTCAGAGCGGGGCATTCCTCGATAGGCGCGTTTCAGCACACCCGGTGCTGGCCTCTTCCCGGTTTCAAACCCCTTCAGAGCGGGGCATTCCTCGATAGTGGAGAAAAGGAGGAATGCATGCAAAAAACCCACCCCGTTTCAAACCCCTTCAGAGCGGGGCATTCCTCGATAGTATAAATACCCGTTTTTTTATAAATGAGAAGAGGCCGGCGTTTCAAACCCCTTCAGAGCGGGGCATTCCTCGATAGCCATTGTGCTTGAGGCACATTGTGATGATGATTCAAGTTTCAAACCCCTTCAGAGCGGGGCATTCCTCGATAGTCGGGCGCGGCATCGGCTGCCCCGAGTTCGGAATGTTGTTTCAAACCCCTTCAGAGCGGGGCATTCCTCGATAGTTATGCCCGTTCAATCCGAGCAGTTGATGAGCGAAGTTTCAAACCCCTTCAGAGCGGGGCATTCCTCGATAGGTGGGAGTTGAAAGACTGCATTCATGCATTTGTAATGTTTCAAACCCCTTCAGAGCGGGGCATTCCTCGATAGGGGGGTTACTGTTGCCGCCTACGGCGGCATACAGTGGTTTCAAACCCCTTCAGAGCGGGGCATTCCTCGATAGATGGAAGTTTTGAAATCCCTCCTATACCCCTACCCCGTTTCAAACCCCTTCAGAGCGGGGCATTCCTCGATAGGTGGGGGTTACTGTTGCCGCCTACGGCGGCATACAGTGTTTCAAACCCCTTCAGAGCGGGGCATTCCTCGATAGTTCGTTCGACTACGGCGGAGAGTTTTCCGCAGTAGTGTTTCAAACCCCTTCAGAGCGGGGCATTCCTCGATAGCCAGAACAACTGGTGGCGCATCCGATCGGGCACGGATGTTTCAAACCCCTTCAGAGCGGGGCATTCCTCGATAGTTTTGTTCGATTTCTCGGGCGCGGCATCGGCTGCCCGTTTCAAACCCCTTCAGAGCGGGGCATTCCTCGATAGGACTCCATACGTCGTTCGTTACCCCCAACCGGAGGGGGTAATCACGTTTCAAACCCCTTCAGAGCGGGGCATTCCTCGATAGTCCCCGACGGGGTCCCCGACGACGACCCCGACCCCGACGTTTCAAACCCCTTCAGAGCGGGGCATTCCTCGATAGGTAAGCCCTGACTACCCCCCCCATTGGGGGGGGAGTAGTGTTTCAAACCCCTTCAGAGCGGGGCATTCCTCGATAGAGTGGATATCTACGGGTAAAAAAACCCAGGAGGTATGTTTCAAACCCCTTCAGAGCGGGGCATTCCTCGATAGTAGAGTTGTCATCACAATCGTGCTAGAGGCACGTTGGTTTCAAACCCCTTCAGAGCGGGGCATTCCTCGATAGTCTACGGGTAAAAAAACCCAGGAGGTATGTTTCAAACCCCTTCAGAGCGGGGCATTCCTCGATAGGAGGAGTTTGGTAGAAGTCTCATTGGTTGGCCTCAAGTTTCAAACCCCTTCAGAGCGGGGCATTCCTCGATAGCCCCACTTCGACGGGGGTCACCATGACCGTGACCCCCTGTTTCAAACCCCTTCAGAGCGGGGCATTCCTCGATAGGCAGGAAGCGATCGATGCAGGCTTGCTCGTTGGCTTGTTTCAAACCCCTTCAGAGCGGGGCATTCCTCGATAGTCCCACTCCAGGGGGGGTCCTGGAGTGGGAGGTGACGTTTCAAACCCCTTCAGAGCGGGGCATTCCTCGATAGGGATGCATGCAAAAAACCCACCCCAGGGGTATCTGGGGTTTCAAACCCCTTCAGAGCGGGGCATTCCTCGATAGGTTTTATTCGGTTTCTCGGGTGCGGCATCGGCTGCCCGTTTCAAACCCCTTCAGAGCGGGGCATTCCTCGATAGCCGCCCCGAGTAGTTTGGGTTGCCCGTTCAGCTACAGGTTTCAAACCCCTTCAGAGCGGGGCATTCCTCGATAGCTCTTCAGTTGAGTTTAGTTTATTCCCCACTCCAGGCCGGTTTCAAACCCCTTCAGAGCGGGGCATTCCTCGATAGGAGGGGGTAATCACCGCAACGTTGCGGTGTCTGGAGGTTTCAAACCCCTTCAGAGCGGGGCATTCCTCGATAGAGTTCGGACTGTCCGTTTCACTACGGCGGAGAGTTTGTTTCAAACCCCTTCAGAGCGGGGCATTCCTCGATAGTCAATCCAAGCAATTGACGTTAGAACGGGCAATGTCTGTTTCAAACCCCTTCAGAGCGGGGCATTCCTCGATAGTGACAAACAAGTACCCTGGAAGTTCCGGGGATTGGGGTTTCAAACCCCTTCAGAGCGGGGCATTCCTCGATAGCGGCAACCCCGCCGTTGACAACAATTACGCCGGGTAGTTTCAAACCCCTTCAGAGCGGGGCATTCCTCGATAGTTGACGTTAGAACGGGCAATGTCTTTGCCCGATCGGAGTTTCAAACCCCTTCAGAGCGGGGCATTCCTCGATAGGTATTTAAGCTGCAAGCCGAGGATTAAATGTTAGCAGGTTTCAAACCCCTTCAGAGCGGGGCATTCCTCGATAGGAGACGCCGACGAGTACCTCCACTCGTACGGCGACGTGTTTCAAACCCCTTCAGAGCGGGGCATTCCTCGATAGCCGAGTTTGGATTGTCCGTTCAGCTACGGTGGAGAGTTTGTTTCAAACCCCTTCAGAGCGGGGCATTCCTCGATAGGATCCGACCCCGACGCCGACGAGTACCTCCACTCGTGTTTCAAACCCCTTCAGAGCGGGGCATTCCTCGATAGGCGACTTTGAGACAACTCAAAGCACCAACTCTTCAGGTTTCAAACCCCTTCAGAGCGGGGCATTCCTCGATAGGCCCGATCGGATGCAGGCGATCCTTGGGATCGCCACGTTTCAAACCCCTTCAGAGCGGGGCATTCCTCGATAGACCCAAGAGATATCCACTGTAAGGGTTGGCGACTTTGTTTCAAACCCCTTCAGAGCGGGGCATTCCTCGATAGAGGGGGGGTCCTGGAGTGGGAGGTGACGAACGATTACGTTTCAAACCCCTTCAGAGCGGGGCATTCCTCGATAGCTGATTGTGATCTTCCTCATCGGAATCACAGTAACAAGTTTCAAACCCCTTCAGAGCGGGGCATTCCTCGATAGAACGCCGCCGACGCGGCCAGACCCAGTCTCAGCGTGTTTCAAACCCCTTCAGAGCGGGGCATTCCTCGATAGGCGGCCGTATATGGACCGCAAAGGGCCCTAGTAAAGAGTTTCAAACCCCTTCAGAGCGGGGCATTCCTCGATAGTAGTAAATGCCTTCACGCCAGATGGAACAGTGTTTGGTTTCAAACCCCTTCAGAGCGGGGCATTCCTCGATAGAACCGCAGCCCACGACCGAACCGACCGACGTCCTGGGGGTTTCAAACCCCTTCAGAGCGGGGCATTCCTCGATAGGCGGTCCGGAACAGCTGGCAGCCGTTGGAGCCGCTTTGTTTCAAACCCCTTCAGAGCGGGGCATTCCTCGATAGAAGTGGATCGTGTCGGTCACCAGCTATGTCCGCGGTGTTTCAAACCCCTTCAGAGCGGGGCATTCCTCGATAGGGTTGATTTCAACTCGCCCGAGTCCGGGATCACGCTGGTTTCAAACCCCTTCAGAGCGGGGCATTCCTCGATAGTAATGCAGCACCTGCCCGGACCCGATCAGATCGAGGCGTTTCAAACCCCTTCAGAGCGGGGCATTCCTCGATAGAACTTCCAAAGCATCATCAAAAGAAGGTGCGGAGCAGTTTCAAACCCCTTCAGAGCGGGGCATTCCTCGATAGTAATAACCAGGCCCAACGTGCCGATGACCTGGCTTACGTTTCAAACCCCTTCAGAGCGGGGCATTCCTCGATAGCGGTGAACGTCGACGATGTTCCTATCCCGGTGTACGAGTTTCAAACCCCTTCAGAGCGGGGCATTCCTCGATAGTTCTCTCGTGGGTGTTGGCAGCTAACATCTTGTTCAGGTTTCAAACCCCTTCAGAGCGGGGCATTCCTCGATAGCAATGCCGAAGAGGCCGAGAGCGTCATTGTAGACCGGTTTCAAACCCCTTCAGAGCGGGGCATTCCTCGATAGACGAGGAACAGGTCCGCGTACAGCTTGAGCGCCATTATGTTTCAAACCCCTTCAGAGCGGGGCATTCCTCGATAGTGGATCCGAGTTATTATCAGGCGAGCGTGCCCCCAAGTTTCAAACCCCTTCAGAGCGGGGCATTCCTCGATAGAGCTTCGCAGCGGGGCAGTGCGTGAATTGCTCGTTGTGCTGCGGTACAGCGCGCCTCGGTTCTGACCGGTGAACCGGGAAGCGCTTGATCATTTTGGCCAGGTTCGACTATCATGGGGCAACTGCCCCTATCTTATCAGGTCTTTTCCGCGAGGTCAACTATGAATCACTGGGCCGCCTGGCTGGCCGCCGCGCCGGCCGCTCTGCATATCGCCATCGCGCGCGCCAATCGCATCTCCCTGCCGCGCGGCGCCGACGCCGCGACGCGCCTGCGCGCCGCCCTCTGCCATCAGCAGACCGTCCGCGAGATGTACTTCCGCCTCCCGGATGATGCCCAAGCCGCCCTCCAGCACCTGCGTGCCCAACCGCGCGGGCTGGCGGAGGCCGGACTCGTCGCCCGCTATGGCCCGCTCCGTGCGCCGACAGCGCTACGGGGCGACCCGCAGCCCCGCTCGCTGAGCGAACGACTGGTGCTGCTGGGCTGGCTGCTGCCCCGCCCGGTGCGCGGCGCTCCGCGCCCGCGCTACCTCCTGGCTCCCGAGGTGCGCGCCTGGCTGCCGCGCCCCCTGGCGCTTGCGGCGGTCGCCCCGTCGCCGGATCCGCCCTATCCGCCGGTGTTGCGCGCGGCCCAGGCGCTGCTGCACGCCGGCCTCCAGCACCCGCTGGCGCTCTGCGCGGACGGGCGGTTGCGCGTTGCGGTCGTGCGCGAGCTGGCGCCGCAATTGGCCCCGCTGGCGGCGGAGGCGGGACGGCTGCTCCAGCACACCCTGCCACTGCTGGTCGACCTGCGCCTGCTGGCGGTGCACCACGCCGGGGTGGCAGCCACGCCGGCGGCGCGCAGCTTCCTGGCCCAGGCGAGCGCTGTGCAATTAGCGCGCCTGCACGCGGCCTGGATCGCGTCGCCGCGCCCGGACGGCTGGTTGCCGGCGGGTGGAGCGGCGGACCGGCGGCTCCGCTGGCCGACGCTGCGGCGGCGGCTGATCGCCTGGAGTGCGGCGCTGCCGCCGGGCAGGCGCCCGATCGCCGAACTCTACGCGCCACTGGCGGACGCGTTCGGGCCATTGGCGGACGCGCACACCCACGTGCACCACGCCGCGCGGCGCAGCCCCTGGAACCGCCAACGGGCGGCGACGGTCTGGGCGGCCGCGTTGCGCACACCGCTGGCCTGGTTCGGCGACGTGACGCGGAGCGCGGATGGAACCACGGTCGCCGTGACCACGCCGACGTTTGCCGATGGGGCCGCCTGGCGCTACGTGACGCCGGATGGGGTGGCCATCCCGCACGGGGCGGGCGGGGCCGACCTGCTGGCGATCCTCCCCCGCCTGATATGGGTGCAGGCCGATGCGACGGCCACGGTCTATCGGGTGGGGCGCGGGCCGACGCCCGCCGGGGACGGACCGTCGGCGGAACGGCTGCGGGCGGTGCTCGACCGGCGGGCCGGCCCCGTGCCGCCATCGCTGGAACCGCTGCTGGAGGGGGCGCCGGTGGTGCAGGTACGCCCCGGACTGCTCGTGCTCAGCGCGGACCCGGCCGGGCTGGACCGGGCGGCGCGGACGCGCAGCGTGCGGCGGTGGCTCACCCGGCTAGCGCCGGGCCTCGGAGTGGCCGCTCCGGGAGCAGCGGACGGGCTGACGCGAGCGCTGGAACGGGCTGACGTGACGGTTGACGCCAGCGCGCCGCCGCCGGCCGCGCCGCCAGAGGGCTTCACGGCGGCGGAATGTGCGCTGCTGCTGGAGGCGTGTCGCCGCTATCGGGCGGATGCGCCCGACGCGGGGGCGGACGCAGCGCTGGCGGGGGTGATGCGGCGGCTGCACGCCCTCAGTCCCGACGCGCACCTGCCGCCGCCGGAGCCGGATCTGGTCCACGTCGCCCCGGAGCCGGAGGCGGCCAGCGTCGCGTCACTGCGCCCGTGGCCGCTGGTTGTCACGCCGGAGGAGGAGGCGCGAACGCCGCGGACGGCGGCGATAGCGGCAGCCTTCGGCATTGCAGCCATCGTGGGCGTGCTGCTGCGCCTCGTCGCCGCTCCGGACGCGCCCGACGAAGCGGCGGTGGAACCGTCCGCGCCCGCGCCGCCGGAGCCGGCCCACACGAAACCGCCGGATCCATCCACGCCCGCGCCGGCGGCGCTATCGTTGGACGTGCGGCTGCAACGGGTCGAAACGGCGATCCGGCGCCGGGCGCCGCTGCAGGTGCGCTACAGCGACGCGGCGGGGCGGGTGAGCGACCGCCAGATACGCCCGCTGACCGTCGAGCGGAACGGGGCGCACTGGTACATCCGCGCCTACTGCGCGCAGGCGGGAGGCGAACGCACCTTCCGGCTGGATCGTTGCACCACGCTGGATCTGCGCGTCGAACCGCGCCGCCGCGGGCGCGCGCCGCGCGCATCGCCGCCATCGTCGCGGGCCCGGGCCACGCCGCCATCGTCGCCGCCGGGAGGCTTCTTCGCCGCGCCGCCGCCGCCGACCGGTCAGCCGCTGGTGCGGATCTGGCTCGCCGATTAGCGGCACGGCGAAGGGAAAGGCGATAGCGGCGCACAGGCATTGGCAAGCGCAACCGGCGGCCGTATTGTCGCCCTACGCCGGTTGCTACTCGCCGACCAGATAGTACAACGGGTCGCTGGTAACGCGGCCAATGCCGATAATGCTAATGCGCTGCACGGCCAGTGCATCCAGCACATAGCAGCGCACGCTATCGGTGTTGAGATCCACGATGTCGCGCAGCTTGCTTTGCAAATCACCCAGTTGCCGCGCATCAAGATCGCATTCAAACACGCTGTACTGCACCCGCGTGCCATAGCCCTTGAGCAGCTTCATCGCCTTCGTGCGCCGCCGATCATTGACAATGTCATAACTGACGATAGTAAACATACAAAACCTCACAATATTGGAGAAACCGCATGGGGTCATTCTGAGGGAAGCGAAGAATCTCAGATTCCCCCAACGCCGCGACCCTTCCCCTTCGCTTCGCTCAGGGTCAGGGTGACATGCGGTATGGGTAGCATCCACGCTGCCTTTGGAGAAACCGCATAGTGTCATTCTGAGCGCAGCGAAGAATCTCCGATTCCCCCAACGCCGCGACCCTTCCCCTTCGCTTCGCTCAGGGTCAGGGTGACATGCGGCATGGGTAGCATCCACGCTGCCTTTGGAGAAACCGTATGCGGTCATTCTGAGCGCAGCGAAGAATCTCCGACTCCAGCAACGCCGCGACCCTTCCCCTTCGCTTCGCTCAGGGTCAGGGTGACATGCGGTATGGATAGCATCCACTCCGCCTGCGGCTCCGTTCAGGGTGACATGCAGCATGGGTAGCATCGTTTGGTAGCATCCGGGGCGAAAAATGTTTCGCCCCTACACGGTATACCCCACATACACATCCTGCTCGCCCCGCACCGCCTGTGCAAATGCCTGCACTTGCAGCAAAACGACCCGCCGGAGCGGCGTATGCTGGCCATTCGCCATCCGGACGGACGCTTGCATCATCGCCTCATAGCGATCGATGGCCAGCGCGCGCCCTTCCGCATTGAGATGCACCGCCTCCGGACGATTGGCCGGACGCTCGAACTGATCGCGAGAAATCTGCCCGTTGGCGACCAGTTCAAGCGCAATCTTGTCCACTACCAGCGGGCGAAACTCCTCCATAATGTCGAGAGCCAGCGAGGGCCGACCGGCTTCGATGACATGAAATACGCCTAGATAGGGATCGAGGCCGACGAACTGCGTGGCGGTCAATACATCATGCAACAGCAGCGTATACCCAAAAGAGAGCAACGCATTGAGCGGATCGGGCGGCGGATAGAAAGCCCGCCCGGCGAATCCCCAGCTCTGCTCCATCGTCGCGCGCCATGCGCCGAAATAGGCCGCCGCGGCGGCGCCTTCATAGCCGCGCGCCATATCGATCGTTCCCGCGCCGCCGAGACTGCGCGCGGCATTGTCGATCTGGAGCATCGCCGCCGGCGCCGCCGCCCAACCAGTCGCCTTGAGCAACGATCGCTGATTGGCGATTTTGGCCAGCACGATTGCGCGCGCCTGCTCCAGGCTCCACGCCGGATCGCCGATCCGGGCCATCTGCTGCAAACGCAACGCCCCGAACCGCGAAGGCCCGGCGTTGAGCGTGGCATAGTGGCGGCTGCCGCGCTGATTGGTCAACATCACCGGAATGCCGCGCCCCAGCAACTCGACCAGCAGCGCGGTCGACATCTGCACGCCCCGCCCCATCAGCACCACCTGTTCGATCTTGTTGAGCGGCGCTTCCTGGAGCACCTCCGCGCCGCGCGTCACCAGGATCTGCTCATCGCGCTTGCGCACCGTCGTACCCTGTTCCTGAACATATAACGTTGGCATCATTACCTCCTTCGGGTCAATCCTGCTTGGGCCGCTTGCGTAGCCGGCCGCGCAACTGCTCGCCCGCCTTGCGGGTGCGCTTGCGCACCTGGCGCGCCGCCGCCCGCAGACGTGTGTGCGCCTCCTCGAAATTCGTCGCCCCCTCGATAAAACTCGGCCCGCTTTGCCGCGGCGCCAGTGCCGCGCCAAGAAACTCCAACCCGTCGTTATATTGAACAATCCTGGTCTTCTCGGCGTTCAGCGTCAGGCGCAACATCTGCAATTGCCGTTCGGCGAGCGCCAGCGCGCGATGGGCTTCTTGCTCGGTTGGACACATCACCACAAAGTCATCCACAAAACGCACCAGGCGCAGCCCCTGGCTGGTCAATGCCAGATCGAAGGGATGCAAATACAGGTTTGACAACAGCGGCGACAGCGAGCCGCCCTGCGGCGTTCCGCGCCGGGCGACGCTCTGGGCGCGCAGAGCTAGCTCGCCGGCAGTCACCGCGCCGGCGGCCAGCACCCCGGCCAGGAGCAACCGCCGCGGCCCGATGCGCTGGATATGCGGCAGGGCGTAGCGAAACCCCTGGATCGCCGGTTGTACCAGCGACGCCGCCGTCCAGAGCTGATTCACCATCCCGCCTTGACGAACTGGCGGGAGCGGCGTGTAAGCGCTGCTCAGCGGAGCGCCGGACTCCCACATCCCCGCGGCATACGGATCGACCGGCTCATACCCATTTGTCGACCCACTCGGCGGCGGCGCCGCCTCGGCATCGAGGAGTTGCCGGAGCATCGCGCCGCCGCGCTGCCAGAGCTGTGAGCCGTGCGGTTCGGCGAGCGGCGCATGCTCCGCGGCGTTGAATGCGCCGACTTCCAGCCAGCGAACCACCAGTTGGAGGATCAACGGCTCCTCGATACGCTGGCGCAGCAAGCCCATCAAAATACGTTGATCGAGACTATCGAAATAGCGACTGATGTCGGCGTCCACCACCCATGTCAGCCCCTGCTCCGCGTAGCGCTCCACACGCGCGAGGGCGTCCGGCACGCCGACATGCGGGCGGCAGCCATAGGAGCTGTCGAGAAACAACGGATCGAACAGCGGATCCAGCGCCTGCTGCACGGCTCGCTGGGCCACGCGATCGCGAACAGCCAGAATGGCGATTGCACGCTCGCCGCCGCTGGACTTGGGAATAGTGACCCGCTTCGGCGGCAATGGCCGGTAGGTTCCGCTCGCCAACTCATCGGCGAGCTGCGTCATCTGGTTGGCCCAGTCGGCTTCGAAATCACGCAAGGTGACGGCATCGACCCCGGCGCTGCGACCGCGTCGGGCCACCTGGATATTGGTGCGAACCCGCCGCCAGGCGAGCGTCAGATTCTCGACGCTGCATATCTGGTTCATCAACGGCGGGCCGTTATAACGCGGAAAAATGGGCATAGGTTTGTCTCCTCGGCATCTATGGAGAGTCTCTCTGTTCGTGGTGCTTCGCCGGAAACATCACGAACAGAGAGAACTCATACAGGCTATGCGGCAATACAGCCGGCCTATTCTGTCATCTGCTGTAACATTCGCAGACCGGCGGCGGCGACTTCCGGCTGCTCCGGCTGATCATCGGCGACCGGCAATTGGTTGGCTGCGGCGGCGGCGATCTGAGCGGCGCCGGCGATGCCGGCCAGTTGGCGATCATGCTGGCGCTGCTGTTGAATGCTGGCCTGGCTGCGCTCGCTGCGCCACTGCTCAAGCTTCTGAAGCTGTTCGGCGACTAGTTGCTCGTGACGCAGATGCAGATCAAGCAGAGCGCGCTCGTGCTCGGCGCGTCGCTCGGCGCTGATCCGCGCCTGCTGCGACCGCTGCTCGGCGATGCGTTCTTGCACTTCGGCGAGCGCCAACATATGCTGATGATCGCGATCCTGCATAGCCAGGACCACCTCGCCCTCAGTGTGCGCCATCCCCTGCTTGGCTTCCAGTAGCCGCAGTTGCTGATCCGTCGAATGCGTATCGCGCAGTTGCTCCTGCACCCGTTCCCACTCGGCATGCAGCCGCGTTTGCTCGGCTTGCCACACCTGCTCGTCGTGCGCAATCTCTGCCGTCTGCGCGCGGATCTGCGCCATCACCACATCCAGGCGAGCCGCCAGGGCGGCCTGCTGCACTTCGGCTTGCTGGCGCACCAGTTGCTCGCGGGCTTCGGCGGTGGCCGCTGCCATACGCAGGGTATGCTCTTGGTCGGCGGCTTCGGCCTCGGTAGTCAACTGGTGCAGACGGGCGCGATGGCGGGCGGCGGACACGCGCAACTCCTCATCGATCTGGGCGGCGGCCACCGTTGCGGCGGTGGCGGCTTCGATCTGGCGCTCGTCACCCTGACGTTCGACCACCCGCACGTTGATAATGTCCAGACCGACCAGCGCCGGATCGTTGCGCAAACGCTCGGCAATCACCTGGCTGGGAGCGTCCATGCCGCCGGTCTCCCCGTCGCGACCGGTCAGCGCCGCGTGGGTATGTCGCTCGATGAATGCCAGCGCGGCGCTGCGCGTGGCGGCGATCAAGGCGCTGCGCGGCTCGCGGTGTCGGGCAATCAGCAACGGATCGGCGACCGACACATCGACAATCAACCAGATCCGTACGCGCCACTTGTCGGCGCTCCAACCCTCCACCGGGCCGACCGGCGTTTGCTGGCGTCGCGCATCAACCCACTGCGCCAGCACCGCGCCGGGCGTTCCCCAGAGCCAGTAGCTGCCCGGAGTGTACAGCGTGTGATCGCCTTTGGTATGCACCACCGCCCATGTACCGGGCGGCACGACCAGTTGCGTTCCCATTCCCAACGCCTGGCGCGGCAGGCTGCGCGCCTCGGTCGCCAGGCCGGTGCTAAAGTGCAAGGTTGGCAGCGCATTGCCGCGGGCGGCCTGACCGGCGTCGCCGCGCAATATCGCTTTGCCTTCGTGTACGGTCTCTTCAATCGTATCGACGATCTCATCCTGGATGGAACTCATGGGTTTTCTCCTCTCTGATCAACTGATTCAGGAATGTCGCACGGGATCGACGACGAACATTGGAGCCAGTCGCGCCCGTTCAGGGCCTCCCAGGCCAGGGCGTCGGCCAGCCGATTAAAGTCGCGGGGGATCAACACCAGCTCAACCTGCGTGAACTGGGCAATCAGGGCTGTAGCCCGCTGGTGCAGCGGTTTGAGAGCGGTGGCCCGCACACGGCTGCGGCCAAGCAGTTGCTCTAGCACAACCCGGCTGTCGCTCAGACAACGCAGCGTCGCCTGCGGGTAGCGCTGCCGCGCCAATTCCAGGCCGGCGATCAACGCCTGATACTCCGCCTCGTTGTTGGTTTGAGCCGGGGCGCGCAATACGCACGTATCGATGATTACGCCCTGGGCATTGCGCAACACAATGCCCAGCCCGGCCACCCCGCGGGGCGAAGCGCCGGTGGCGCCATCGACCTGCACCAGCAGCGGATGGCTCGTCATTGCGGCGGATACCATGCCCAGAGGGCGATCCCGCCGAAGAAGACGGCCCAGAATAAAAAGAACGTTGCTACGCAACCGCGCACTATCCGGCCCGGATGCACCTGGCTCGGATTCCAACGGGGACGCTGCGCCGTCAGGATCAGATACGCCATCACGGCGCACAGCGCGCTGGGGATCATCAGACACCATACCATTGCCTCCTCCTTGTGTTCGATGGGCTGCCGCCAGATTGGGTTGATGTCGCCCAAAGACCGATCCGGCTTCGGAAAGCTGGCAAGTCTGGCGACCTGACGTACCGGTCAACCTTGCCGTCGCTCTTCACGCGTCACGTGTGTGACGCATGTTCATAATAGGCCGCCGATACGTGACAAATGTGTACATGCCGACGTGAATGGGCGGACGAGCGCTGGATTCGTTTCGTCGGCACGCATATGAGCGGACTACCAAACGATGCTACTCATGCCGCATGTCACCCTGACCCTGAGCGAAGCGAAGGGGAAGGGTCGCGGCGTTGCTGGAGTCGGAGATTCTTCGCTGCGCTCAGAATGACCGCATACGGTGTCTCCAAAGGCAGCGTGGATGCTACCCATGCCGCATGTCACCCTGACCCCGAGCGAAGCGAAGGGGAAGGGTCTCGGCGTTGCTGGAGTCGGGGATTCTTCGCTTCGCTCAGAATGACCGCATGCGGTTTCTCCAAAGGCAGCGTGGATGCTACTCATGCCGCATATCACCCTGAACGGAGCCGCAGGCGGAGGGAAGGGTCGCGGCGTTGCTGGAGTCGGGGATTCTTCGCTTCGCTCAGAATGACCGCATGCGGTTTCTCCAAAGGCAGCGTGGATGCTACCCATGCCGCATGTCACCCTGACCCCGAGCGAAGCGAAGGGGAAGGGTCGCGGCGTTGGGGGAATCGGAGATTCTTCGCTGCGCTCAGAATGACCGCATGCGGTTTCTCCATTATTGTTTGGTAGACGGCGCATCGCTGGCGTCTATTTTTCGGCACATATAAATAGAGATGCTTCGGCGCGATCTCGTATCAGCGGATGTCGCCCAAAAACCGGGTAGGTTTCCGATATCAAACGATGCTACCCATGCCGCATATCACCCTGAACGGAGCCGCAGGCGGAGGGAAGGGTCTCGGCGTTGCTGGAGTCGGGGATTCTTCGCTGCGCTCAGAATGACCTCATGCGGTTTCTCCAGTATTGTTTGGTAGAAACCTGCCGGGTTTGATGCTTCGGCGTGCGCCGGAGTAACTCTCTGCTAACGGGGATGGAGGCGAAGGGAGTATCATATGGAATACGCGTCGGGAGACAGCGTTGAAGATGTCTCCCGACGCGGTGAAGCGATACGCCTATGCGGTTCAGCGGGCGGCGCGGGCGCCTTCGCGGAGCGCCTGGAGATTGACGATCTCGGCCACCTCATACCGCGGCGGCAGCGACTCTGGTATCGGGCGAATATTGATAATCGGGAGAAAATAACCGCAACGGCCATGCAACTCAGCCGCCAGGCTCAACGCCAGCGGCGCCAGGGCCGGCGGATTCACCAACAACGGCAACGTCTGCCACGCTTCCGAAGTCAGCTCAGCGGCGTCCGCCAGTTGGCGAGCGACTTCCGCCAGGGGAAGAGCGCGGTCGATCTGAGTCGGGATGTCACGAATCTCCGGCGTCTCGCCCAGCAGTTCGCCGATGCGTCGCCGCTGCTCGTCCGTTAAAGGATGGGCGTAATTCAAAAGCATACTGGTCACGAACGGGTCTCCTCTTCTTCAGGGCGCAGCCTGACCATCATCGGGCGCAAGTCGGCCTGGATTTGCGGCTGGCCGATCGCGTCGCGCGGGGCCGGCAGATACTGAATCGGCGCTCCAAGGTCACGACAGGCCACGACCATGCCGGCGGTCATTGCTTTAATGCCGCTGGTAATATCCACGATCAGCGGCTGAGCGTTGCGTTTGCGGCGGGCTTCGGCAATCGCTTCGCAGGTAGCCTGGTAGCTGAGATATGCCTGGTTGGGATGCTCGATCGATTGCATATGCACATCAACGTTTTGCTCGATCAACTCCTGGCGCAAGTCGCTGAATTTGGGACTGGTCTTCACCTCCGGCGTGACAATCAACCAGCAGTGCCGCAACGTTTGCGCCTGGAGATGCCAGTTGATAATCGCTCGCTCCGGCCCGTCTAGTTTCAGTCCCACCGGCAGGATCAAGCTGGCACAGGCGGTCGCCGCTTCATCCGGCGCGACAATGCTGACGCCTCGCCAGCGCCGTTGCTCAATAGCGCCGACCAAACGCTGAAAAGCATAGATGGCAAACACAAAAATGATCGAAGTGGTCAGCGTCAGCGAGGCGAGTGCTTGCGGCGACGCATCGAACGCAGCGATCAACAAGTCATAGATGGCATTGCCAAAGATCGCTAGGGCCAGCGAGCCGATGAGAAAGAGCAGTGGCGCCCGCGGCTCAAACAGGAGTATTGTCAATTCACTCAAGCTGCGACGTTTCACGCTGATTCCTCGTTGCTATATAGGACATACATTCGTAGAACGCTCTCGTGCATCATCGCTATCAACTCTTCAGGCGCATGGATCCGGCAATGCTCGCGATAGCGCAACAGAATCTGGCGTGCCTGCCACAGGTCGCCGGTTTCGGCGCGTATACGGGCCGATCCGTCTTCATAAAAAGTTACCTCGCTGTTATTAAACCAGAGGGCAATGTCACGCTGGCGGGCGACGAGCGGCCCCAGAGTGTAATCAAGCTGGTAACGCGGGCGCGGCGGTTCGACCGGCGGCAAACGATTGGGCAACTGGCGCAGGCTGTCGGGCACGATGCGATCCACTCGATAGAACCAGTAGCGTCGTTCGATATCCGACACGCCGCAGTCAATGCAATAGGCGTCGAGATAAGTGTGCCCATCGCGAAATATCAGATGATAGGGTGCTACCCGATGCTGCACCACCGTATCGCCCTGCGCGAACGATGAGCGATACGCGAAGGTGATTTCCTGGCGGCCAAGGGCGCGCTTGATCTTCTTGAGCGGCCCTGCGATGGCTTCGCCCGATGGTTGCGGGTGATCCAGACGTACATCGCGCGTCTGCCGGTCAAGCAGTTTGCGCCGATCGGGCGGCAATAGCGCGATGATGCGATCAAGCACGGCATCGACCTGATCGGCATTGGGCAACGAACTCTGGCTAAAATTGGCGATTAGAAAGGCCAGCGCCTCCAGATCAGAGTCGGGGAGATCGAGCAATGCCAGTCGTCCGAGATCGTCAAGCTGATAGCGGCGACCTTCGCCAAGGCTAATGCAACAGCCAAACTCATCACGCAGCGCTCGAAAGTCGTTGCGCAGGGCCGCGCGGGCGTCAGCCGGATAAATATCGTCAATGTCAAGCACGTTGAAGAAGTCGCGGGCATCCGCAATCAGGGTCGCCGCATCGGCGGGGCCGCGCACCAGGCGGCGCACCAGAAACAAGCGGCGGTGGAACGTCTGGCCCGAATCGCGTTTGATGCCGCCGCCGCGGCGAACGGATGACTCACTCATACAACACCCTCTAGTGAAACGAAGCGATAGCAGCTTTCCCAGGCGGCTCGATCAACGTTGATTATGGCAAAAAAGCGATTGAGCATGTCTTCGACCACTTCGCTGAATAAACCATACTCATCCTCAGAGATCAAGCGATACCCATGAGCCAGAATGCTCTTGTTGCGTGCCTCGGTTCGCTGCTCAATCCGGCCAATATCATAGCCCCGAACCAGCGGGTCATCAATAGCCGCCAGCAGCATATAGCCGACAAACAGGCCAAACGCGCGATCGGGTAGGCCAAAGAACCTTCTGCGGCCCTGAGCTACAGTGACCTGTCGATAACAATCTTCGAGATCCGGGATGGACTGTTGCGCCTGGTTAAAACACGGCCGCTCGGACAAGACGCCGTAGGTCGCCAGGCGCTGCTGCGCTATTAATTCGAGGCAGCGATAGCGCAGCAGCGCCGCTACATCGTAGCGCCCCTGATCCTGGCGGCGCAGCGCGTTCATATGCAGCGACCCCAGGATCGGCAGTACTCGATCCGGATCGCGCAGCAGATCCAGAGCCGGCCCCTTTTGCCGGGCCAGTTGAACGCCATCGGTGTGCAATTGCTCCAACGCGGCGGCTTGCGCTTCCAGGACGCTTTTGAGTGGCAGGAGCATTGCTGAAGACGCATCCGTATCGAGCAGTTGGCGCAGACCATTCCACGCACTCGGAATATCGAAGGCGTCCCAGGCGGCATAGGCTTCAGCCAACCGCGCCAGGGCGGCGTAGCCGTCGCTCTGGCGGGTGATCGTACTGCGGCGCAGTTCATCGAAGATGCGACAGGCGCCGACATAATCGTGGCTCGCGAAGAGGCGGCGCGCTTCCGCCGCTTTCAAATCGCCGAAGAAGGCATAGGGGTCGGGCGGCGCATCTAGAAACTGGGTCCCGTCCAGCGGGCGGTTCTCGGCGTATTCGGCGTTGACATAGACTTCGCACAGACCTAGAACGTGCGCCGCCTTGGTCAAGCCGACGGTCATCGTCGATTTGCCGCCGGTGAGGTCCACGGCAATAGTGTCGAGCGGCAGATCGCGCCATTGTTCCAGCACCGTTTTGAGGCCTACATAGACGCTGAGTGTATCGGCATGCTCGCCGTCGGGACACAACCAGGCAGCGGGATCGCAACGCAGCGGGCCGGTGATGTGGTTGGCCTCGGCGAGCAATCGCGGAATTTCGGCAAATTTCCCGCGAGCGAAATCGGTCAAGAGAAACGCCGTCCGTTCGGGATTGAGCGCCCCGATCAGCAATGCCGCCGTCTGCGGTTGACCGCTGCCGAGCAGGATCAGGCCGCGGATATCTGTGACATTGACCGTTCGGCGAAAACGCTGCAACAACTCAGCAAACGGGAGAGGCTCGTGTGACATTGGCGACTCCTCAGGCTAGCAGTGAAAGCATATGCTCTCAGTATAGTCGCAAAGGCGTCACAAATGTAGCCCTTTTCGCAACGTTGCACGCAGAATTCCGGCGTGTGGGACGATACGCGGTTGTCCTGACCGGACGGGTCATGTGCTTACTTCCCCGGCCATAGCCCCATCACCTGCCGCAAAATGCCCAGCTCGCCGGTATGATAGGCATTGTGGCTGGCGATGATGTTGATTTCGCGCACGATTCTGCAATCCTATCACTCCCCCGCCATTTGCTCGCGTATGCGGCGGCGCTGGAGCTTGCCCGCGGCGGTGCGCGGCAGGCTTGCGGCGAAGACGACGCGCCGGGGCGTTTTGTACCCGGCGAGGCGCTCACGGCAATAGGCGATGAGCGTCGTCGCCAGCGCCGGGTCGGCGACGATGCCCGAATGCGGCACGACGACCGCCAGCGGTGTCTGCCCCCACTGCGGATCGGCGGTGGCGACGACCGCCACGTCGGCGACGGACGGGTGCGCGCTCAGCGTCGCCTCGACCTCGGCCGGGTAGACATTTTCGCCCCCGGAGATGATCAGGTCGCTGCGCCGATCAACGACATAGAGGTAGCCCTCGGCGTCGAGATAGCCCAGATCGCCGGTGTATAGCCAGCCCTCCCGCAAGGCCGCGCTCTCCGCCCGCCCGTGGTAGTCGGAAATGACCATCGGGCCGCGCACGCGAATCTCGCCCACCTCGCCCGGTGCCGCCATCCGGCCATCAACGCTGATCTGCAATTCCAGCGGCAACAGCGGACGCCCCGCCGAGCCGAGCTTGCGCAACGCATCGGCGGGCGCGAGGGTGGCCGCCTGCGAGGCGGTCTCGGTCATGCCGTAGGTCTGGACGACGGGCAGACGCAAGGCAGCGCAGCGTTCGAGCATGGGGCGCGGCGCCGGCCCGCCGCCGAGCAGGACGCAGCGCAGATGCGATGGGTAGGGATGGTCGCCGCGCTCGTCGAGCATACGCTGGAGCATTGTCGCAACGACGGAGATGATCGTTACGCGCTCCGCCTCGATGGCGGCATTGATCGCCGCCGGATCGAAGCGCGGCGGCAGCACGATGCTGATGCCGTAGATTGCGCCGCGCAGGATCACCGCCATCCCGCCGATATGAAAGAGCGGCAGGGGCGCCAACCAGCAGTCGTCGGCGTACAGCCCCAGATTCAACGCCGATGCGCCGGCGCTCCACCAGTGATTGGCGTAGCTCAGCCGGGCGCCTTTGGGTCGCCCGGTCGTGCCGGAGGTGTAGATGATCGTGTGGGTCGCCGCCAGATCGATCAACGGCTCCGCGTCGCGACGGGGCGGCGGGGCGGCGAGCCAGGCTTGATCGACCGCGATCAGCGGGAGCGGGCGATGTGCGGTTGCGGCGGCGGCCAGTTCCGCGTGGTCGGCGTCGTGGAGCAGCACGCGTGCGCCGGAGTCTTCCAGTTGCCAGGCGAGTTCCTCCGGGCTGAGGCGCGTATTCAACGGCGTCAGCGTCGCCCCACAACGCGGCATCGCGTGGATCAACGCGGCGAACGCCGGGCCGTTGCCGGCCAGCAGCGCGACCGGCGCGCCGGGTTCGAGCTTCAGCGCACGCAAATGCGCCGCCGCCGCGTCGGCCAGCACGTCGAGTTGCGCAAAGCTCACGCGCTGCGCGCCAGTGATCAGCGCTGGTCGTTCGGGGTGACTCGCCGCGCGGCGGGCCAGCCAGTCGGGCAGGGTGGTCGGCAGAGACATATAGATAAATCAGTTAGAGGCCGTACAATGTGGCTGTAGGACTGCCAGTCCTTGAAGGACTGGCAGTCCTCGATCGTCTATTCTTAGGCTGATCTCTCTATAGCGACGCCGTAGCGATTACGGGAAACGTCGGAAGCGCCGAAAGTTCGGGCGGCGTTTCTCGACAAACGCTTGCTTGCCCTCCTGGGCCTCTTCGCTTAGGTAGTAGAGCAGCGTCGCGTCGCCGGCGAACTGTTGCAGCCCGGCGTGGCCGTCGGCGGCGGCGTTGATCGCCGCTTTGAGGAAACGGATGGCCATCGGACTCTTTTCGAGGATTTCGCGCGCCCATTGCACGGCTTCCGCTTCGAGCTGCTCCAGCGGCACCACCGCGTTGACCATGCCCATCTCCAGCGCCTGTTGGGCGTTGTACTGGCGGCAGAGATACCAGATCTCGCGGGCCTTCTTGTCGCCGACCATGCGCGCCAGCAAGTTCGAGCCGTAGCCGCCGTCAAAGCTGCCAACCTTCGGGCCGGTCTGGCCGAAGATCGCATTCTCGGCGGCGATGGTCAGGTCGCAGACCACGTGCAGGACGTGGCCGCCGCCGATGGCGTAACCGGCGACCAGCGCAATGACCGGCTTGGGCGTCACGCGGATCAGGCGTTGCAAGTCGAGCACATTCAGCCGCGGCACCTTGTCTTTGCCGACGTAGCCGCCGTCGCCGCGCACGGTCTGGTCGCCGCCGGAGCAGAAGGCTTTGTCTCCGGCGCCGGTGAAGAGAATCACGCCGATCTGCTCATCGTCGCGGGCGCGCGAGAAAGCGTCGATAAGCTCGATCACGGTCTCCGGACGGAAGGCGTTGCGCTTCTCCGGGCGATTGATCGTGATCTTGGCGATGCCCTCGCCGCCGGCGTCGTGCTCATAGATGATGTCGCTGTATTCGTGAACCCTGATCCATTCAACTGACATAATGCATCCTTCTTGTTGCTAATACCAGAAGACAGGCAGCCCTTCAAGAACCGCCTGTCCTCTATTGTGCGTCTGCTCGATGATCGCTCTCTATATATCGTACCACAATCTCTGCAAACGCCTGTGGCTGCTCCAGATGCAGATTGTGCCCGGCGTCGAGAACGATGACATGTTCGGCGTTGGATATCCGCTCGGCCATGGCCGCGCCGACAGCGCAGAATTTTGGATCCAACGCGCCGGTGATCAGCAGGGTCGGCAGTTGCAAGCGATGCAAGTCGTCCCAGAGCGAGCGCTGGCGTCCGGTTCCCAGACCACGCAGGGCGCTAGCCAGGCCGCGCGGCGTATTGTGCAGGCGGCGGGCGCGCTGTGCATCGCGCACGGCTTGCGGCAGGCGCGATTGGCTGGCGAAGAGCGGCAGCCGTTCCCATTCGTCGACGAAGCGCTCGATTCCGTTGCGCTCGATCCGCGCCGCGAGCGCCTCGTCGTCGGCGGCGCGCGCAGCGCGTTCGGCGGGGTCGGCCAGGCCGGGCGAGGCGCTTTCGAGGATGAGCCGTCGGCAGCGGTGCGGCGCGGCGAAAGCCAGATGCAGAGCGATGCGCCCGCCCATCGAGTAGCCCAGCAGGTCGATCTGCGCGATTGCCAATGCGTCGAGCAGCGCCAACAGGTCGGCGACGCAGCGCTCCATCGTATAGCGCTCCGGTTCGGGCGGCGCGGCGCTGCGTCCATGGCCGAGCAGGTCGGGGGCAATCACGGTATGCTCGGACGTCAGCATCTGCGTGACCATGCTCCAGTCGGCAGAGCTTCCGGCGAAGCCGTGCAAGAGCAACGCGGGCGGGCCATAGCCGCTCACGTCGATGGCATACTCGTTCTGGTTGATCGTCAGCCGCATCGGCGTTTACAAACTTGCCGGTAAGGACTGGCAGTCCTGCACTATTTCAAATCACGCCGTCGTGTTCGAGGGCCGCGTTCACCCGCGGCCAGACGGTGCGATGCCGTTCGACATTCTCGGCGCGGTCGGTACGCACCTCGATGATCCGCAAACCTTTGCCGCCGAGCGCGGTTTGCAACGCGGCGCGGAAGGCCGCACGGTCGGTGACGCGGATGAAATCGGCGCCGTAGAAGTCGGCCAGCGGGCGAAAGTCGAGGCCGTGGGGCGTGCCAAAGAGCAACTCGAAGCTGTCCTGCTCGGACGCCTGGGGCAGGAAGGAGAAGATCCCGCCGCCGTCGTTGTTGATCAGCACGATCGTCGCGTTCAGGCGGTGCAGTTTCGCCGCCAGCAGCCCGTTCGAATCGTGGTAGAGGGACAAGTCGCCCAGAACCAGCGTCAGCGGCCCGGTCCCGGCGGCGGCCATGCCCAGCGCGGTCGAGACTAGGCCGTCGATGCCGTTGGCGCCCCGGTTGCCGGCGATGGTCAGCGAGCGCGGGCAGCCGGGAAAGAAGGTGTCGCAATCGCGGATGGGCATCGAATTGCCGACGACGAGGGTCGCGCCGTCCGGCAGGGTCGCGGCGAGATCGGCGAAGACGGCCGGCTCGCTCAATTCGGCCTGCTCGGCGAAGAGCGCCGTGATCGCGCGGTGCGCGGCGCGCTCGGCGTTCAGCCAGGACTGTGCCCACCGGCTATCCGGGCTTGCGCCGCCGAGACGCGCTTCCAGGGCGCGGCAAAGCTCGGCGGGATCGGCGTGGATAAGTTCGACCGCCCGGTTGGCCGGGTCGCGCCAACCGGCGTCGCCGTCGATGACGATCTGGCGGGCGGCGGCGTGGCGTTGCAGGAAGAGCAGGGCCGGTTTGGAGGTAGGCACTGCCCCGAAGCGCAGCGCCAGGTCAGGCGCGTAGCGCGCGGCGAAGCGCTCGTCGCGCAGAAAAGCGTCGTACGCTGTGAGCGTCATGCTCCGGTCGTGCGGGCCGCAGCGCAGGCCGGAGAGCGGATCGGCCAGGATGGGAGCGCCCAGGCGCGCCGCGAGCCGGGTCAGCGGTTCGGCCAGATCGTCCGGGCAGCCCGGCCCGCAGAGGATCAGGCTGCGCCGGCCTGCGGCAAGCTGATCGGCCAGCCGGTCGAGTTCGGCGGCGGGCAGCGTGCGCCGCCCGGCGACCACGCGCGCGGCGGCGGGGCGTTCCTGCCGGTAATAGTCGGCCAGCATGCGGCGATCGGGAACGAGCGGCTCGCGGAAGGGGCAGTTCAGATGCACCGGGCCGGGCGGCGAGCCGACGGCGGCGGCAAGGGCGCGGGCGGCGACGCTGCGCAAATGATCCAGGGCCGCCGGATCGTCCAGCGGTTCGGGCAGGTCGCTGAACCAGCGCGTATTGCGCCCGAAGATGCCGATCTGGTCGATCGCCTGTGGCGCGCCGTTGTCGCGCAATTCGTGGGGCCGGTCGGCGGTGAGCAGCAGCAGCGGCGTGTGGCTGAGGCCGGCCTCGATCACGGACGGCAGATAGTTGGCCGCCGCGGTGCCCGATGTGCAGACCAGCGTCACCGGCGCACGGCGGGCGCGGGCCATGCCCAGGGCGAAGAACCCGGCGGAACGCTCGTCGTAGTGCATCCAGATGCGCGCGGCGGGATGGCGGGCGATTGCCAGCGCCAGGGGCGTGCTGCGCGAACCGGGGCTGATCACGAATCGGTCGGCGCCGCCGCGTACCAACTCGTCGATCAAGGTCGCCGCCCAGGCGGTCAGGATCTGTTGCGGCGTAGCGTTGTCGTGCATCGTGGTCGAATCATTTCTCTTACGGGGCGCGACCGGCTGCGCCCTGGCGGGTCTCCAGCCTTTCGTCGCCGAGCGCGCCGAGCATCGGGCGCAGCTTCAGCCGCGACTCGTGGTATTCGCGTTCGGGGTTCGATTCGGCGACGATCCCGCATCCGGCGTAGAGCAGCGCGCTGCTGCGGTCGGCCAGCGCCGAGCGGAGCGCCACGGCAAACTCGCCATCGCCACGGGCGTCAACCCAGCCGACCGGCCCGGCGTACCAGCCCCGGTCAAGGCGCTCATGCCGGCGGATCCAATCCAGAGACAGGTCGCGCGGGCGCCCGCCGACGGCGGGGGTGGGATGCAGGCGTTCGACCAGATCGAAAATCGTGCGTCCGGGGTGAATGCGCCCGCTGACCGGCGTGAAGAGGTGCTGGACATTGCGCACCTTCATCAGCGACGGCGCGGGCGGGGTCTGCACATCGTCGCAGAGTTCGGCAAGCTCTTCAAGGATCGACTGAACGACGAAGGCGTGTTCGGCGCGATCCTTGGCGCTTGCCAGCAACTCGGCGCCCAGGCGTTCATCCTCGGCGGGCGTTGCGCCGCGCGCCGCCGAACCGGCCAGGCCGTAGGCCGAAACCGTCCCGTCGCGCAGGCTGACCAGACGTTCGGGAGACGCGCCGAGGAACGTGCGCCCGCCGCGGGCGACGGCGAAGACGAAGGTGTCGGGATAATCGCGGCGCAGGCGCTCAAGCGCCGTCGGGATGGCGAGCGGACGGTCGGCGCGAAGCTGCACATTGCGCGCCAGCACGACCTTTTCCATCGCACCGGCGCGGATCTGACCCGTTGCGTCGGCCACGATGGCCTGCCAGACGTCGGGCGGCAGGATGTCCTCCAGCTCCACGCGGGGGGGGCGTTTGCCCAGGCGGCGCGCGCTGCCGATAAATTCACTCAGGCGGCGGGCGGCCTGGACGGCCAGATTGATCGACGATGTCCGCGCATCGACGAGCCCGTTCAGGGTCAGGCTAGCCGTATCTTCGACCTGGGCCAGCACGATGCGCGGCAGCAACAGCGTGCCCTGGGGAAAGCCGGTCCAGTCGCCGCTGGGCGGGCGGATCGGGTCGAAGCTGAAGCCGGAGACGGCGATGGGTCCTTGAGGTAGGGGCGAAAAATCTTTCGCCTCTACCTCAATCGCCGCGTCGGCGACGAGTTGGGCCCAGGCGGCGGCAGCGGCGGGGAACGGATTGGCCCCCACGGCTTCGGAACTCCAGGCCTCGCCCAGCCCGGCGATGGCCACGCCGGCGGAGGGAACGCTCCAGAAAAAGCGATTGTGGGTTGCGCCCATCGCGCGGGCGAACAACGCCAGCGGGTCTTCGGGCCGCACCTCGGCGGTAATGCTGACCAACACCGGGCGGCCCAGTTGTGCGGCGCGCTGCCGGGCGGTTTCCGCCAGTTCCTCCATTCGCGGTCGCTCGCGCAGAGCGACGGTTGCTACGCGCATTCCAAACATCGTTCGCTGCTCTCCGGGTTGGCATCGCGGGTCTTCTTGTATCATTATAACCCGGATCGGGGCTGGCACGAGTGGCGAGTGATGTGTGACAAGTATTGTTCCCCTTGACTAAAGGATACGTGACTGTTGCAGATACGTTGAGTGATGCCAGGTGGCGTTTCCCCTATCTTCCGGTCGCATCATCGAGCGGGCTACGCACCGCGCCGGGGCCGCGGCGCAGGACGTGGGTATAGATCATAGTTGTCTGCATATCAGCGTGACCAAGCAACTCCTACACGGTGCGGATATCGTAGCCAGCCTCAAGGAGATGGGTGGCGAAACTATGGCGAAAGGTGTGGCAGGTAACGAGGGGCGCGCTAAACATAAGGTGGACGATTCCGGAGTGTGCTAAACATAAGGGAGCGGATCGGGTGGAGACGGCGGGATCGGCTCGCCGGGAGCGGACAGAAGCGGGCGTGTGGCAGTGCCGCTGCCGATGACTGGCGAGCCAGATGCCGTGTCGGCAGGGGGGAGACGCGCTGCCAGTGGGCGGACGCACAGGGAATCATGCCCCGGTGCCATGCGTGAGTCGGCCCAGGCAGCATCGAGCGCATCAGTTGTCTCCCGCCGTCAGCGTCGCCCGCGTTCCCGGTCCGGCCCACCCCCACCCCCACCGCACGATCCGGCCGGGACGCAGAGACGCCGGTGGCGTCAGGTTAGCCCTGGGTCTGCTGCCCCTCCCTGGCGGCAGCGTCCGCACGCACGCGGTGCCGTGCGCGCAGGTTGATCAGCACATAGCGCAGGGTATTCGCGTTGACGATCGCCTGACCCCGGCGCAGCTTCGGGTGCAGGATGTTCAGCGCCTCGGCCTGGCTGTTAATCCGCTCAACCATCGTGCGCATGGCGTAGCGCCGTTGGTAATCGTCGTGCGCACGGTCGAGCTCGTGGCGAATGCGTGCGCCCTTCGTGTTGGCGATCGTCGTCGTGCAGCCGCCTTTGGCGAAATGGGCATCGCCGCAGGGGCAGGCAGCGCCCGTCACCGCCGGATGCAGCAACGGGCACTGGTACTTGGCACGCTCGTGCGGCACCAGGCAGGCCCGGTGCTGGTAGGTGAACTGGCGGTGCATTGCCAACCCAGCCGCGCACTGCGGCCTGCCATCCGGCGCAAAGGTTCGTTTGGCCCGCTGCGGGCCACCGGGATTGAAGGGCACGGCGGCGAATCCGCCGGCCTGGTCGAAGTAGTCGTAGACGTAGTGGGCATCGTAGGCCGCATCCCAGGTGCCGAAGCGCGGCCGGCGGCCGAGACGCTGCTCGACCTGGGCCATCAGTGGGTGGAAGGAGGACGGGTCGGACTCGTTGAAAGGCCGGGTGCGCTCGGCGAGCACCACCTCGGTGCCGTCGGGCATGCGCGTCACGACGATGCCGCTGGCGTAGCCCCAGAGGATGTCCACTCCGACCTGGAGCTGGGACGCTGGTGTGGCCTCGGTCGTCGGGGCGGGATGGTCGGCACTGGCCGCTTCTGGGCTGGTGTTGCGGCGTTTCTTGACGCCAAGCTTGCAGTCGGGGTCGCCTGCAGGCTGGCGATCCTTGTCGAGACGACCTTCCTTGATGTACTGCTTGGGGTTGTTCTCTTTGACCCAGGCGAGGATGGCCTGGGTGTCACCGGCGATGCGGTCGCCGAAGCTGGCCTGTTCCGCCGGGCTGAGGGTCGCCATGAGGAGATCGATGCTGGCCGAGAGGAGGAACTGGAGGGCCGGGTTGGACAGGTGGCGCAGCACACTGCTGAGTTGGCGGCGGGTCGGGACGCTGGCGGCCACATCGAAACCGTGCACCGCATGCGGGTCGGGCACGCGGGTGAAGCCCAGCCAGTAGACCAGCGCGGGGTGCTCGATCAGGTAGGTGCGCAGGTCACGCATAAACCGCTTGTCCTCCTGCAGCTTGACCAGAAAGGCGGCCACAAACGGGGCGCGCGGCTGGGGCGCGGGGCCAGGCCAGGGCCGGTCGGTCGGACGCTCGGGGAACTGGCTCCAGGGCAGGTCGCCGAGCAGGTGCTGGTACTTCTGCACGACCGGGTCGGACGTCACCCAGGTCGGCAGCACGGCGTCGGGCTGGGTCAGCGGACAGGTCACCTCGGCCACGACGGGCGGACGATCCGGCAGGCGACGAAATGGGGCGATGAGCCGGTTGAAGATTTGGGGGAATGCCGCTACCATAGAGGTACTCCAGGCTGCGGTGGGTGGGTTGGTGGTACAGCTATCCTATCGCACCTGGAGCCCGTTGGGAAGCGACGGGGGATCATGAATCGCGGGCGGCCCGGAACGATCCGCCGTCACCGACCGACGCCAGATCGCCCCGCAGCGACGCAAATTGTATGTCAACCACCGCCCGGCGCCGATCTGCCGTCACCCCGAGTCGATCTCCCGTCGCTGACCGACATCGATCTTATGTTTAGCGCGCCCCTC
>JANQFI010000069.1 GCA_028277905.1 Chromatiaceae bacterium
GTTGGCCGATACCAGCTTCTCGATGCGTGCGGCGGCCTGGTTGAAGCTCTCGGCGAGTTGGGCGACCTCGTCCCGGCCTTCGACCTTCACGCGCGTCGCCAGGTGTCCGGCCCCGAGGGTTTCGACGCCGGCCTGGAGCTTCTCCAGCCGGCGGGTGAGGCCGCGGACGACGGGGAAGGCGCAAACCGCAACCACAAGCGCGATGACGCCGAGAAAAAGCACAAGCCCGACGGCGGGGCTGCGATGCCGTCTTGGTGCGCGCACTACGACCCAGCGCAGGTCGGGAAGGCGGATGGCCCAACCCGGACCGCCGCGTCCACGCACCCAACCGCGTCCGCGCCGCGGCGGCGGCAAGGGCCGTCCGGAAAATGCGATCGGTCGCAAACCGGCATCGAACAAAGCGAGGTCGGTCTTGACCCGACGGGCCAGGCGATCGAGCGCCTGCTGTTGCATGGCTTGCCGCGCGTCCGCCGGCGGCAGCACGGCCGCCGTCAATTCGCCAGCCATTTCCAACGCCTGGCCGAACGGTGCGTTGGCCGAGCCGAGCCGAAAAAGGGCGCCCGCAATCAACACGACAAAGAGCAGCGTCGCGACGATGGTCAGGTATATTTTTTGGTAGAGCCGTCGCATCTCTGAGCGCTCTTTGCCTTCCTTGCTCCCTCCCCCGCTTGCGGGTCGCTTGCGGTGGAGGGTTGGGGAGTGGTCTATTTCGTCGACGATCATCCCGGTTGAACAATCCGCGACAGAGGCCATTCTGTGGACCCCTCCCGGCGAGCACGCAGCCAAGCCTGCGCGGGCTGCGCAAGCTTGCCAGCGCTGGGGTTAACCCTCCCCCTGAAAGGGGAGGGTCGGATCGCGTAAGCGATCCGGGGAGGGGTCGCAGGCCACATCTCGACCCCCTCCCAGCGAGCACGCAGCCAAGGCTGCGCAGGCTGCGCAAGCTTGCCTGCGCTGGGGTTAACCCTCCCCTGAAAGGGGAGGTTCGGATCGCGTAAGCGATCCGGGGAGGGGTCGCAGGCCACATCTCGACCCCCTCCCGGCGAGCTTTCGCTCGCCGACCTCCCCCTTTCAGGGGGAGGTAATAGGATTCTAGAGCGCGATTCGCTCAGATTG
>JANQFI010000428.1 GCA_028277905.1 Chromatiaceae bacterium
CGGGGCGGCCGGTCCGATCGGGCGTGACTGCCGGGTCATCGTGCGCGCGACCGACGTCACGCTCGCCGTTGCAAAGCCGCCCGGCCTGAGCGTGCGTACGGTGCTCGCGGGAACGGTCGGACAGATCAAGACCAATGACGGCCCGCTGGCGACGCTCACGGTCGACCTCGACGGCCATGGCCATATCGCTGCGGCGGCGACGCGCATGGCGGTGGACGAACTCGGCCTTGCGGTCGGGCGGCGCGTGTTCGCGCTGATCAAGACGGTCGCGCTCGACGAGCATACGGCGGCGCTGCTGCGTCCGTGACCCATCAAGAGCGCAAACCCACGAAGTGGCCGCGCAGAGATGGAGGCATCCTGAGGTTCGCTTGGATTCCACCCTCCCTTGAAAAGGGAGGGTCGGATCGCGGCGCAGGCAAGCTTGCGCAGCCTGCGCAGGCTTGGCTGCGTGCGATCCGGGGAGGGATCGCAGGCCGCATCGGCCCCCCTCCCGGTTTGCTGCGCAAACCGACCTCCCCCTTTAAAGGGGGAGGTGAACAGAGGCAATCGCACGCAGCTTCGCCGCGCTCCTCACCATGAGGGCGTGCTTTGACCAAGCAAACAGCAAAATGGGCATGCAAAGTATGCCCACCGAAGCCTATTCCTCCGCTTCAATTGGGTGGTCACGGCGCGCCGTAATCACGCCTTTGCCCACCCTGCGCTTGGTCCTAAACAATGCCGGTCTTCGCGAGCCCGCCGGCCCTTTGTTTCCACGGCCGCGGGTGGGATGCCGGGCCATCATCCTTCGCGGACTGCGTCCGCATTCGCACGGGCGCCTTCGCTCGCTTGGATGGCCGGCTGCGCGCAACGCCTTTTGATGCAGAGGGATTCGGCGTCGTCAGCAGGCGGTGGAGCTTGGTCAAGGTCGCGATCAGGCGCGTATGGTCGCTCGCGCCCAGTTCGGACTTGAGGCGCTCGTCGAATTGCGCCTGCAGCGTGCATGCCTTCTTCAGCAGGGCGGCGCCCTTCGCCGTCAGCGTCAGGGCATAGGCTCTGCGATCGGCCGCCAGCCGCTTGCGCCTGGTGAGGCCGCGGCGGTCCAGTTCGTCGATCAGGCCGACCAGATTGGCCTGCCTGATGCTGAGCGCTGCGGCGATCTCCGCTTGCCGGCGGCCGGGATTGGCCTCCACCACCAAGAGCACGCTGAATTGTGCCGGGCGCAGGTCGAGCTGCCTGAACACGGCGATGAACTGCTCGAACAGGGCAAGCTGCGCGCGACGCAGGACATAACCGGTGTAATGGGGTAGCGGCCCGAGCGACAATGGCGCATCGGCGCCCGCCCTCGGCTCGGTTGCAGCCGAGGGCCTTGCTCGTTTCCTTCGCGGCGCGTTTGTTGCCATTCCTGTCCCTTCTCGACGAGTCCGCATCCAGTGCTTGAGATCATTATATCCTATAGCTATTATCGCAAATAAAAGCGTAGTTCGCCGGACCGGCTTGATGTCGCAACGAGGCGCGGTGTCCCATCGTGGCCTTGACGAGGTGCCCAGGTGATTCACCTGCGTCTTTGTATTCTCTCCGAGCAATCTCGCGGACTCCCATACGCGATTCTCCTTGCAGCTTCCTGCCTCGTCTCCGCCGGTCTGCGGACCGCGCGCGCGCCTTCGATCAGTTGAGGCTCGCCATGACCTACCAGGCCCCGGTCGACGATATCCTGTTCGACATCCTTGCGGTGGCGCCCGGGCCACACACGCCGGATGTTCCCGCCGAGACGCGCGACGAATGGCGAATGGTCCTCGAACAGTCGGCGGTTCTGGTCGAGCAATCGATCGCTCCCGTGAACCGGGCGGGCGACCTTGCCGGTGCGACATTCGAGAATGGGGTGGTGCGCACCCCGACGGAAGTGCGCGAGGCCTATGCGACCTGGACCGAGGCGGGCTGGAACGGCGTGTCGCTGGCAGCTCGTTACGGCGGAGCAGAGCTGCCCCTCACCGTGGGTTCGGCCACAATGGAGATGATGTCGAGCGCTTGTCTCGCGCTCACGACCCTCCCGGTGCTCTCGCAATGCGCGGTGCCGGCAATTCAAGCGCATGCCCCCGAGGCGCTCGCCGGACTTTGTCTGCCGAAGCTCATCGCTGGCGCCTGGTCGGCCACCATGAACCTGACCGAGCCGCAGGCCGGCAGCGATCTCGGCCTGTTGACGACGCGGGCGGAGCCCGCCGAGGGCGACACCTATCGGTTGTTCGGGCAGAAGATCTTCATCACCTTCGGCGAGCACGATCTAGCCGAGAACATCATCCATCTGGTGCTGGCGCGGCTGCCTGGCGCACCTGCGGGCACCAAGGGCATTTCGCTTTTCGTCGTGCCGAAATTCCTCATCCACCCGGACGGCAGGCTCGGCACGCGCAACGACGTGCGCTGCGCCGGGATCGAGCACAAGCTCGGCATCAAAGCGAGCCCGACCTGCACCATGATCTATGGCGACGATGAAGGCGCGGTCGGCTGGCTGATTGGTGAGCCCCATCGCGGGCTCGCCTGCATGTTCACGATGATGAACCGGGCGCGTCTTGCCGTCGGCCTGCAGGGGGTCGGGATCGGCGAGCGGGCCTATCAGCATGCGC
>JANQFI010000070.1 GCA_028277905.1 Chromatiaceae bacterium
CGGGCGCATCGTCGAGCTCTGTGCCCGCTGCCGCGACGCAGAAGGCGGGCGAAAAGACAAGCCAGGCGGTATGTTTGTTGACAGAAATCGCCTTAGCGCACCGCAAGCAGCAGCCGGTTGGCGGTGTCGGCGTTGCCGCAGCCGCGGGCAAGGGCCGGACGGCGGGCCTCCAGCCAGGCGAGCAGCAGGCGGTCGGTCTCCGGGTCCATTTCGCCGGCGAGCTGCACGATCAGCTCGGCGGCCTCGGCCTCGGTCAACAGGCACTCGTGCACGGACTTCTGGCCGTCGAGGCGCCACTCGCGCAGGATGCGCAGTACCGCGCGGCGCGTGCGGTTGTCGCTGATGTCGTAGGCGATCACGGCGGCGCGGCGCTGCTGCATGGCGGTCTGCCTCGCTGGGTGGCGCGCCAGGGCCGCGGGGGCCCCGGCGTTGGTGCGCTGGCGCTGGCGCTCAGGCCTTGGCGCTGACGCCTTCGTGGATGATGGCGACGAACTCGCCGCCGAGCTGGTCGAGCATCTCGTGGAACTGGTCCACGGCGCGCAGCAGGCGCTGCTCCTCGCGGTCGCGCAGGGACTCGTGGCTCAGCTTGCCGAGGGCATCGAAGCGGCGCCCCATCTCGGTGTGGAAGCGCTCGGTCACCTGGTTCATGGTTTGCTGGAGCTTGAGCTTCTCCTCGGCGAAGAACTCGTGGCGCTTGCGGCGCATCTCGGCCTTGCCGGTGACGAGCACGTCGTTGCACATCTCCTCGATGGCCTGTAGCTTGGTCTCCACCGCGAGGTGCAGCGCGCGGCGGCGGTAGTCGAAGCCGGCGCGCAGTTGGTCGAGCTCGTGCCGGCGGACTTCGCGCTCCGCCTCGCTGGGGAACAGGCGCGCGAGGAAGCGTTCCTCGTCGCGCTGCATGGCACGGCCAACGAGCATGCGGTTCTGATCGAGATGCGGCGCGACGGCCTTGGGCTCGCGCTCAATCAGCGGGGCGTTGGTCATGGTGTCGTCGAGGGACATGACAATGCTCCTGGTTCCAAATGAAAGGATGGGTTGCGGCTCGGCCCGGCCCGGATTGGCTTGGCCTGGCCTGGCCCAGCCCGGCTTGGATCCCTCGAGCCGAGATCGGCAGCCGGGCGCGGCCCGCCTTGCGGCGTGCCGCTATTAAGCCGCACGGGCAGCCCCGGATTCGTCATTGGCAAGCTTGTCTTGCGGGCCATCGCTCAGACCCGCTTCGATGGACTCGCGCTGGCGGCGCACCCGGGCCTTGACCAGCTCGCCGTCGAGCGCGAAGCCCTGCAGCGCCGAGGCGGTCTCGGCCGCCTTGCTGTCGATGGCGAGGGCGGCGCGATGCCAGGCTTCGAGCACCGGCAGTCGCGAGGTGGTCAGCAGCTCGAAGCTGACCCAGATGCCGAGCTCCACCGTGACGCTGAGGAACAGCGCCAGGAAGAAGGTGAACTGGAGCACCGTCGGCGGCTCGGGAAACACCGCGTCCAGGGTGTTGACGAAGGCGCGCGCCAGCGCGTGCTCGACGCGCGGGTCGCCCTGGTAGCCGCTCGCGCGGATGGCGGTGAGCTCGCGGTCGCGGGCCTCGGTGCGCGCGGCGTTCTGCGCGGCCTGCGTACGCTCCAGCTCGGCCAGCAGCTCGGCGCGGCGCGCGGCGACCCGGGCGTCCTGGTCGGCGCGGGCGCGATCAAAGCCGGCTTTCTCGTCGGCGAGGCGCTGCTCGAGGGCGCGGTAGCGCTTGCCGATGAACTCGCCGCCGACCACGTTCTCCATCTCGGCGTCGAGCTTCTGCTCCAGTGCCGCGATGGCGGGCAGGTAGCGCGCGGCGATGGCCTCGCGCTCGCGGCGGTCCTGGGCATCGAGGGCGGCGACGGCATCACCGCGGCGCGCGTCGGCCGCCGCACGGGCGCGCTCGGTATCGGCGCCGAAGCGGGCCTCGGCGGCCGCGAGATCGGCGGCGCGCACCTGCTCGAGCGCGGGGCGATCCAAGTGACCGGCGAGGAACATCAGCGAGCAGCCCGCGGACAGCCCGAGCAGCATCCAGCGGAAGCCGATCACGATGGCACGCACGGTGCGCGGGTACGGCACCGTCTGCTGGTTGCGCAGGAAGCGGTGCATGACGATCACCAGCACCTTGAGTCCCTCCAACGCCGCGGCGAGACCGAGCGCGAGCCAAAGGCTTTGCAAATAGGCGAACAGCACCTGCCCCTCCAGCACCGCGGCAACGCAAAAGAGCAGCAGACCGAAGACGAGCAGCAGGGCCCAGGTGGCGGGATAGAACCGGTGAAACATCGTGCGCCTCCGCAACGCAGTCGGGCTGGATTGCGGGGCACTGTAAAATGGGGCAGGTGCCGCCTCCCGACTGGCACAAGCTTGTCGATGGCGGGCGACGGCTCATCTCGTGACACCGCAGAGCGGTGTCACGAGCCCCAAACTGGAAGGGTCTGCAGATTCTCCTAGCGCTGCACTGGTGCAAGCCGTCCCATGCGGGCCGGGATCGGGGCCTGCCCGCCCGATCAGCCCGAGCCTGCGGCGTTGCCTGCCGGGCGCGGCCGCGAGACGCAGCGGATGCGCGCGGTCTGCGGCTGCGGCTGGCGCTGCTCGTCGTAGCTGACCGTGACGTAGAGGGAGTCGACCCGCGCCTCCTCGGCGGCCATGAAGGCGCCGAGGCTCATCGGGACCTTCCCGCCGGTCACGTCGACGGCGACGTTGCTGATGCCGTATCGCCTCAGATCCGCGAGCAGCGCATGCACCGCGGTACGCGCCTCCTCCGGATCATCGGCGTCGGCCACCTGCCGCGTGCCCGCGACGCGGATACCGAGCGCTTGCGCCGTCGCCTCCAGACTCCGCACCGCCCCCGCGCTGAACGCGGTACCGACAAAGCCGACCCAGGTCGGCCGCGCGCGCTCAATCACAAAGGCCGGCACCTCGGCGCGGCTCACCGTAAACAGCAGCGCCGTCCAGTGCGCATCGTCCCGCGCCAGCCCGCCCACCTTCGGGAAGCGGTTGCCACGCAGCCAGGCGCGCAGCCGATCGCGGCTGACCCAGGCCAGGATACCGGCGACGATCGCGGCCACCGAGGTCGCGAGCCCGAGCAGCGTGCTGATGCGGTCGACAATCTCCCAAACGGACGGGTCCAACATGAAGGCTTTCAACTCACTCATGGCGTTATGGTCTATTTAGGCGATTGCCGGAAGCAAACATACCGAATGGCGCAGGATTTTTGCTCGCCTTCAAGGAGCGGCAGCGGGTGCATAGTCGAGCTCTGTGCCCGCTGCCGCGACGCAGAAGGCGGGCGAAAAGACAAGCCAGGCGGTCTGTTTGTTGACAGAAATCGCCTTAGGGGTCGTCCGCGAGCAAATTGAGCAAACCAGGGCCGAGAACTGGCTCTCGCCAAGACGCAAAGATCGCCAAGACCGAACAAGAACCGAAACTGCTTGGCGATCTTGGCGGCTTGGCGAGAGACGCCTTCAGGGCGTGCCGTCGCACGCCAAGCTGTTCGGGTTGTTCGCGGACATCTCCTTCGGGAAGCGCAGTCGGCCTATGGTCGGGGGCTTGGACTCGGTGGCGTAGGGGGCGCGGACGTCCCGCAGCGCGGCAGCTCTGACGGGCGCCTTGGGTGCTCCGCCGGATGGGTTTCGCTTCGCTCTACCCATCCCACCCACAATTCAGGCCCGCTTGGTCCAGGATCGCCTCGATCTGGGCCGCCTCCGGGAGCTGCATGGCGCGGGCGTCGGCGAGGGCCTGGCAGAGGAGGTCGCGGGCCTCGGGGCGGTCGTTGCGCTCGCCGCGCATCAAGAGCATCTGCGCGAGCATGGTCCGGTTTGCAAGAAGACCACGACGATCCCCAAGTGCTTCGCGAACCGGGAGGACATCCTCCCGCAAC
>JANQFI010000217.1 GCA_028277905.1 Chromatiaceae bacterium
GGATCGTTTCAATGCTCACCAAGCTCGGACAACGATCCCTTGATGTGCGAGAGGACCCTATCGCCTATGGCGACTTCGATTACGACAACGACAACGAAAGCGACAAGGATAGCGCATATATGTGCTCAGGTAATTATTGAACCTTCCCTTAGCGTACGATATTTACGGTTCTATGGAGTGACCCCTAAACTCTCAGTCCCCCTTCCAAGAATCTGCGCCCGAGAGCTAATAATCAGGGGCTTATGTTCGGATTTGCGGCAAATCGCTGAGGGGGTCTTAAGGGTTAGCATCATTGTACGTCGCCGGCAGGGCGTTGCTTGAACCCTTCCAAGCGCCGTCTACAGGCGCCCGGCTGCGCATATACTTTGGGGTGAGACCCAACGATTGGAGGAGGCCGCCATGTCTGACCACCCCTACCGGCACCTGCTGCTCGCGGTGGACTTCGCCCCGGAGTCCGAGGTCGTCGTCGAGCGTGCGGTTGTCATGCGCGAGCGATTCGGCGCGCGGCTGACGCTGATCAACGTCGTCGAATATGTGCCGCCCGAGGCGGAGCTGGCGGGCGGCGCCTTCATGGCGGAGCCCGTGCTACCCTCGGACCTGGACCTGGAGCGCGATTTGGTGGGCGTTGCCAGGCAGGAGCTGGACGCCCTCGGCGAGCGCATCGCCGTCCCGCCCGAGGACCGCATCGTGGAGTTCGGCCCCACCGGACGAAGTATCGAGCATGTCGCCAAGGACTTGGGCGTGGACCTGATCATCGTCGGTGCCCGGGACCACACCTGGCTCGGCAACCTGTTCGGCTCCATCTCACGCTCGCTGCTGCGGCATGAAGTCTGTGACCTGCTCGCGGTGCGCATCGCCGATAAGCAGCAGAAGGATGCAAAGGTGACGCGGCGGTAGCAGGCAGGGAGCCTCGGGGTTCCCGCCCTGCACATGCGCCAGCGCCCGTCCGGTGGGCGGGTCGCGGGCGGTGCAGCCGATGACGGGCAAGCACCAGAGCGGGGCACTGTGCTCGAAATCAGCGACGCCGACCTCGCCGGGTGCCTGATCCGGGACCGCCAGGAGCTGCGCAGGCGCCTGCGCGGCCTGCGCCGCCGTGCCGAGCAGGGGCTGCCGGTGGAGCGCGGGCTGGCGAAGCTTGCGCAAGCCCTCGAGCGCTCTCGTGACTCGGTTGCGCGCCGCCGGGCAGGGGTGCCGGCAGTGGGCTATCCGCCGGAGCTGCCGGTAAGCGAACGCCGGGAAGCCGTCGCCCGACTGCTCCGCGAGCACCAGGTGGTTGTGCTCTGCGGCGAGACCGGCTCCGGCAAGTCGACGCAGCTGCCGAAGCTCTGCCTGGATGCCAGCTTCGCGCTGGGCCAGGGGCTCGGCGATGCAGCCAGGGGGCGGGGCATTTACGGGCGCATCGGCCACACGCAGCCGCGGCGCATCGCCGCCCGCAGCCTGGCGAGTCGGGTGTCACAGGAGCTGGGCACCGAGCTCGGCACCACGGTCGGCTTCAAGGTGCGCTTCCAGGATCGGGTGCACCCGGAGACGGCGGTGAAGCTCATGACCGACGGTGTCCTGCTGGCGGAGCTGGCGCAGGACCCGCTGCTGACCGAATACGACACGCTCATTATCGACGAGGCCCACGAGCGAAGCCTCAACATCGACTTCCTGCTCGGGTACCTGAAGCAGCTGCTGCCCAAGCGTCCCGACCTCAAGCTCATCGTCACCTCTGCCACCATCGACCCGCAGCGCTTCGCGGCGCACTTCGGCGGCGCGCCCGTGCTCGAGCTCAGCGGTCGCACCTACCCGGTGGAGGTGCGCTACCGTGCGCCGCAGGAGTCGGCCGTTAGCGAGCGCGACGACGCCATGCAGCAGGCCATCTCGGATGCGGTCGCCGAGCTCGCTCGGGAGGGGCGTGGCGATGTGCTGGTGTTCCTGTCCGGCGAGCGGGAAATCCGCGAGACCGCCGAGACCCTGCGCAAGCAGCATCCACCCGGCACCGAGATCCTGCCCCTCTATGCCCGGCAGGGCCCCGCCGAGCAGGCGCAGGTCTTCCGGGCGCACGGCCGCCGCCGGGTGGTGCTGGCCACCAACGTCGCCGAAACCTCGCTCACGGTGCCGGGAATCCACTATGTCGTGGACCCGGGATTCGCGCGCATCAGCCGCTATAGCCACCGCAGCAAGGTGCAGCGCCTGCCGGTGGAGCGCGTGAGCCGAGCCAGCGCCGAGCAGCGCAAGGGGCGCTGCGGGCGCGTCGCCGCCGGCGTCTGCATCCGCCTGTACCAAGAGGACGATTTTCAGGCGCGCGCCGAGTTTACCGAGCCCGAGATCCGCCGCACCAACCTGGCGGCGGTCATTCTGCAGATGAAGCTGCTCGGCTTCGGCGACATCCAGGCCTTTCCGTTCATCGACCCGCCGGACGCGAAGCTCATCTCCGATGGCTATCGGACGCTCAGGGAGCTGGCGGCGCTCGACAAGGGCGGGGGGCTGACGGATTTGGGCCGGAAGCTCGCCCGGCTACCGGTGGACCCGCGCATCGGCCGGATGCTGCTGGCGGCGGCCGAGCACAGGTGCCTGCAGGAGGTCTCGATCATCGCCGCCGCGCTCAGCGTGCAGGACCCGCGCGAGCGCCCGCTGGAACAGCGGCAGTCCGCCGACGAGATCCACGCGACCTTCAACCACCCCGACTCGGACTTCCTGGCCTTCCTGAATCTCTGGCGATTCCTGGAGCTGGAGCGCAGGCACCTGTCCAGGCGCAAGTTCCAGCAGCTGTGCCGGCAGCACTTCCTGTCCTGGAACCGGGTGCAGGAGTGGCATGACGTGCAGGCGCAGCTCAAAGCGCAGATGCAAGCCCTGGGCTTCAAGGAGAATCGCGCCGAGGGCACCTTCGAGGAGATCCACCGGGCGCTGCTGGCGGGCCTGCTCGGCAACATCGGCCTCAAGGACGAGCAGCGGGAGTACCTCGGCGCGCGCGGCGGGCGCTTTCGCATCCACCCGAGCTCCGGGCTGTTCAAGGATGGCCCCAAGTGGATCCTCTGTGCCGAGCGGGTCGAGACCACGCGCGACTACGGGCGCATCGCGGCCCGGGTGCAGCCCGGCTGGATCGAGCAGGCGGGCGCGCACCTGGTCAAACGCAGCTGGGCCGAGCCTCACTGGCAGTCCGAGCGGGGCTATGTCGGCGCTTACGAGACGGTGACCCTGTTCGGCGTCACGCTGGCCGCCCGCAGGCGGGTCAATTACGGCCCCATCAACCCGGCGGTGTCGCGGGAGGTCTTCCTGCGCTCCGGCTTGGTGGCCGGTGACTTCGATACCCGCGCGCCCTTCTGGCGTCACAACCGAGGGCTGATCGAGTCGGTTCATCACTTGGAGGCCAAGTCCCGCCGGCGCGACATCCTGGTCGACGAGGAGGCCATCTACGCCTTCTATGCCGCGCGTGTGCCTGCGGGCGTGTACTCCAAGCCGCAGTTCGAGCATTGGCTGCGCAAGGCGACGCCGGCGCACCCGAAGCTCCTGCACATGCGGCTCTCCGATGTGCTGGCCCGTGACGCGGGCGAGGTCACGCGCGAGCGATACCCGGACAGCTTGCTCGTGGGCGCCACGGACCTGCCGCTGGAATACCGCTTCGATCCAGGCCAGGAGGCCGACGGCGTGACCCTGGTGGTGCCGCTGGCGCTGGTGGGCCAGGTCGCCCCGGAGCGTCTCGACTGGCTGGTGCCAGGGCTGCTCGCCGAGCGCATCACCGCCATGCTGCGGGGCTTGCCCAAGTCCCTGCGCAGGGCCCTAGTGCCCATCCCCGAGACCGCCGAGCGCATTGCCGCCAGGCTGAAGCCCTCGGATCGGCCGCTGATCCAGGCCCTCGGCGAGGAGCTGAAGGCGCTGACCGGCGTGCAGGTGCCCGAGGACGCCTGGGACCTGTCCGGGCTGCCGGCGCACCTGCGCATGAAGGTGAAGCTGGTGGACGCCGATGGCCGGGTCCTGGCGAGCGGTGAGGATCTGGTCGCACTGAAGCGCCGGCACGGCGGGGACACCGCGGCGGCCTTGCCGGGACTGCCCCGAGGCCGAGACGCCATCGAGCGCGACGGCATCACCAGGTGGGACTTCGGCGCCCTGCCGGTCCACATCGACCGCAGGCACGCCGGCATCAAGCTCCGCGGCTATCCGGCCCTGGTGGATCGGGGTGACAGCCTGGCCATCCGGGTGCTGGATTCAGAGCACGGTGCGGCCTCGGCGATGCGCGCGGGGCTCCGGCGGCTCATCATGCTGGCGCTGGGGCAGGACCTGCGCTATCTGCGCCGTAACCTGCCTGGCCTGGGCCGCATGCAGCTGCAATACGCCAAGGCGCCGCTGCCCGCGCCCGCGCAGGACGCGTCCGCCGGCAGCGACGGCAAGCCGCCGGACCTCGCCGGCGAGCTGCTCGCGCTGATCCTGGACCTGACCTTCACCGACGGACAGCCGCCGATCCGGGACCAAGCCACCTTCGAGGCGCGTCTGGCGGCATGCAGGGGCCGGCTCATGCCGACCGCGGGCGAGGTCTGCACGCTTGCGGGCCGCATCCTGGACGCCTACCAGGGGTTGCGCGCTCGCCTTGCCGGGATCACGCAGGTTCATTGGATGCCGTCGGTGCTAGACCTGCGCGAGCAACTGGATGCCCTCGTGTACCGCGGATTTCTGCAGCAGGTGCCCTTCGCGCGGCTGACGGAGTATCCCAGATACCTCAAGGCCGCCGAGCAGCGCACCGAGAAGCTGTTCCAGGCCGCTGGGCGCGACCGGCAGCGCCTGGCGGAGCTGGCGCCCTTGCTGGAGCAGCTCCGCGAGCGCCAGGCCGCCGCCCGTGCCGCCGAGCGCGTTGATCCCAGGCTTGAGGAGATCCGCTGGATGCTGGAGGAGCTGCGGGTGTCTCTGTTTGCGCAGCAGCTGGGCACCGCCTATCCGGTCTCGGTGAAGCGCGTTCGGGCGCGTTGGCGAGAGCTTGGGCTGTGACCCCGGCGTGCGGGCAAGGTCCTGCCAAGCCCGGCGGCACCCTGGTCGCGGCCTCTCGGGCGGCGTGTGGATCGCGGCGGTGTCCTGCTAGACTGGGACAGGCGGCTGGGGAATCCCGATCCTGATCGCATGATGACGCCGACGCGAGAAGACACCGAGCTCAGCAAGGTCCATGTGGCGGACCGGGTGGCGGAGCCGAGCCTGGGCGCGCCGCCCGCGCTGCAGGCGCTGATCCCGCCCGAGATCCTGGCGCCGCGGGACCGCTTCGCACGTGCCCGCTACATCGCCACCTTGGACCCGGAGCAGGACTGCGAGCAGATCGGCTTTCTGCTGGCGAGCTGCGAGTTCCCCTGGGACACCACCCGGTCGCTGGAGCTGGCGCTGCTCCGCACCTACGGCGTCGCCAAGGGGACACCGCTGCTGGTGGAGACCGGCGAGCTTATCCGCCGCACCCAGAAGCGCTATGACGACACGGCCCTGATCCTGGCGGAGATCCAGGAGAACGGGGTGAGCCATCCGCGCGGGCGCGCGGCGTTGCGCCGCATGAACCAGCAGCACGGGCGCTACGCGATCCCGCAGGACGAGTATCTGTACACCCTGACCACCTTCGTCTTCGAGCCGATCCGCTGGAACGCGCGCTTCGGCTGGCGGCGCATGACCGAGGGCGAGCGGCTCGCGATCTTCCACGTCTGGCGGCGCATCGGCGCGCGCATGGGCATTCGCGGCATTCCGGAGGACTACACGGAGCTGGAGCGCTTCAATCTGGAGTTCGAGCGCGCGCACTTCCGCTATTCCGAGCACAACCACGCGCTGGCGGTCGCGACCCGCAACCTGATGCTGGGCTGGCTGCTGCCGCCGGTGCTCTGGCCAGCGGCGGCGCCCCTCATCCATGCCATGCTGGACGAGCCCATGCTGCGCGCCCTGGGCTTGGATCCGGCGCCGCGGCCCATCCGCGCCCTGGTCCTGCGCGGCATGCAGCTGCGCGCCGCGGTCCTGCGGCGATTACCGCCGCGACGGCGACCGCGGCTCGTCACCCGCCAGCCTCATCCCAGCTATCCGAACGGCTATAGGATCGAGGAGCTTGGCGCGGACCGATGAGCTCGGCACGGCGATGGGGTTCTGTTCGGCGATTTCTGTCAACAAAGATACCGCCTGGCTGGTCCTTTCGCCCGCCTTCTGCGTCGCGGCAGCGGGCACAGAGCTCGACTATGCGCCCGCTGCCGCTCCTTGAAGGCGAGCGAAAATCCTGCGCCATTCGGTCTGTGTGTTTCCGGCAATCGCCTTAGGGCGACAGTAAGCCCGTCAGCAGTGCCTTGGCATGAGTGGCCTGCGCCGAGTCCGGATTATCTTCCAATAGCTGCGTCAAGACGCTGCGCGCCTGCGATGGGCGGTTGTTTTGCGCCAGCGCTTGGGCGAGGTGAAGCTGGAACTCGGGGTCCCCGGGGCGCTGCTTGGCAGCGTCCTGCACCATTCCAAGGCCTTCTTCGAGCTCGCCCCGATCAATGAGCAGCATGCCCAGGGTGTCGAGCACATAAGGATCCTCGGGCGCAAGCTCAAAGGCTCTCCGCGCGTACTCGAGCGCTTTTTTCGGGTCCCCTTCACGATTGAGCCAGGCGAGGTTGTTTAGGGCCGGTACGTGATTCGGATGACTGTCGAGGATGCGCGCGAACACGGCAGTCGCGTCCGCATGGCGGTCCCGTGCCAGCAGCCCGTCGGCGTACTGTGCTAGGACGGGTAGGTCTTCGGGCTCGTCGGTGATGTATCGCTCCAGGAGTCTGAGTGCCTCGTCGTAGGCTTCCTGAAGCCACAACGTACGGAATAGGAGTTGGACCATTCCGCTGTCGGTCCGCTGGGATAGCGCAGCGGTGAGGTTCTGGCGAGCGCGTTCGTGGTCGCCCGTGGCGAGGGCGTACCAGCCTTCGATGCCCAGCGTTTCGGGCGTTTCGCCAAAATCAACCTTCAGACGCGAGATAGCCTTATCTGCGTCGGCGTGTCGGTTGCGGAGGACCAGCGATTTTATCTGGCTGATGCGTGCCGGCAGATAGCCCGGGTCCAGCTCCACGGCCGTGTCTATCGCCGTGTGGGCCGCTTCAGTTTGTCCTGTCCTAGCCAATGCCTCGGCAAGGAGAAACTGTGCCGCCCTGGAGTCTGGTCGCACGCGAACCCAGCCCTCAAACGTCTCTCTTGCTTCGTCGACAGCCCCCGATGCCAACTGCGCTCTGCCGCGCAGCTCGAACAACTCCGGTACGGTTGCCATCGCTGCCGCGTCGACGGTTTCCGTCAGCTCCAATGCGCGATCGAGGTGCCCATCGCGCATCGCTTCCTTAGCGAGTCGTGCACGTACGTCGGCGGCCTCCGGGTATACATCCAGTACCTGCTGCAACAGCGCTAGCCCGTCAGCGCGATTGCCGAGCCTAGTCTGAAGGTCATGCAGCAGCAGGGCGCCCTGACCGCCAAGCTGCTGCCAATCGAGTCCAAGCAATAGGGCGCGAGCGTCTCTCAGATTGCCGGCTTCCACTTCCACTTTCGCTAGGTTGAGAACCACGTCCGGCTGATCGGGGTCGAGTGCGAGGGATTTGCGTAACTCGACGCGCGCGACGTCCCACTGCCCCATCATCAGATAGACCGCCGCGACGAGGTTGATCGGCTCGGCCGCGTCGGGGTACTTGGTCGCTAAATCCTGCGCCTTTGTCAGTGCGCGCGCGCTGTCGCCGCCACCTTGTTGCACCGCCCCCAAGGCCGAGATCAGATCTCGCTGATACTCGCTCGTACTTGCTTGTGCCGTCGGCGCCGGCTCCACCGCGTCAGCCAACTCCTCGACGTCCTGTGCGGACGGCTCCAGCTCCCGGAGGGTCGCGAGGCGCGCTTCGGCCTCGGCCTCTATCCCTTGCAGCAACGCGATCGAGGCCAGCAACCGCAAGATGGTTGCATCCCCGGGTGCGTCTTCTAGCGCCGCCGTCAGCGCTTCCTTGACCACTGGATATTGAGACGCGTCGGCTTCGATTCCGCGACGCCGGGTGACCGTCACGCTGCTGCCGCGCAACCTCTTGGGGCCGACGGCCCAGGATGATCTGGTTGCAACGAACTCTGCGTGCTCCCTGGCCTGCTCAGGGCGGCCTATCAGGATATTGGCGGCCGCAAGATACAGGCGATTGGCTAGGAAGCCAGGCGCATCAGCGTAGCTGGCGTCGAACGCCTCGGCCGCCTCCCGGTAGCGTTGCTGGGCGAAATACATCCGACCTCTGACGTATTGCGTGTACGGATGCGCCGCCCACCCGGCATCGGCCAGCGCCGCGAGCTCGGCCGCCGCTTCGTCGAAACGCCCTAGCTGTGTCAGCGCCAGCCCTCGCCGCGCCCGCCCGATGTAAGCCGAATCCCGCCGATCAACGGCAGCCCTAAAGGCGACCGCTGCCGCCGCATAATTGCCCTCGGCCAGCTCCAAGTCTCCGAGCAGCAAACGGGCGTCTGCAGAATCGGTGTGTGTGGCAATGGCCTTCTCAATCCAGTCGCGCGCTTCGTCCAGCTTGCCGCCGTGGCCGGCGAGCAAGGCCTTGCCCAACAGGGCTTGGAGGGACTGGGGGTTCAAGGACAGCGCTCGGTCCAGTGTCTGCTGGGCTCGCTGCCGGGACCCGAGTGCGGCTTCCGCGTAGCCGCGCATGCCGAGCAACTCGCCGCGGACCGCAACGGACGTCTGCACCGGCATGTGCACGACCTTCTCTATGACCCGATCCATGTCGCCCTGTCGAAAAACCGCTTGTACCAGGATGGGCCAGCCCGCTGATGGCTCCAGGCCAAGCCGCATCGCGCGATCGATCTCCTTCTCCGCCCGTTCCGCGTCGCCAAGCTCGAGCGCCGTCGTCGCGAGCAACCGGCGGATGTCGATCGATTCCGGTGCCTGCTGCGCCGCGTCGAGGAGTGTGACCAGAGCGGCCCGGAAGTCGCCGCGGTCTATGAGCGCCTGCGCGTCCTGCACTCGGGCCTCGGCTGCCGCGTCCTGCGCAACCGCGGCGCGATGAGGGGCGCTGGCGAGCGCGATGGTGGCCACGAGCGTGATAACGTACCAACGATCAAACATGGGCATCCTCGGTATTGACCTGAGACGGTAGCGATTGCAGCATCTTGGGCTTATGCCACAGCCAGGCAGGACGGCACCGGCGACCTCCGGGGGTCCGGGTCCCGCCAGGGTCGCTCCACCCGGAAACGCCAACCTAGCCTATGATACTTCATCAGTGCAGCCGACGACCCTGGGCTCGCATGAGATCTATCCGCGCCGTTGTGGTCCTGCATCCGTCCTGAAGGACCTTGTCGTCCGCTTCCGGCAGTCTGGCCGGTTCGGTGGCTTGGCGTGGCTGCCGTCGTGGCCCTGCTGGGCAGTCCCAGTGGCCTGGGCAATTCCGGGGCAGTCCCCGGGGCAGTACTAGAGCAGTACTGGGGGGCGTGCCGCAGGCGGGCGCGTTGAGCCTGGGTGCGGTGCCATGGCTTCTGCGCCTTTGGTGGCGCCAGTCGGCGCGCGGGCCGATCGGGCAGGCTTGACGAAAGCCCTTTGGTGGGCTGCTGCCATGGGGCGCTGCCGAGGTTCCTTGATGCAATAGCCGTAATATCTGGTCGGCATCAAGCGGTCGGCGTAGACTGGCGTCTCGGGCCGCAATCCGCGGCTAACCCAAGCCCGGACCGATTCAAACCGACGGATCTACTCCTTGGCTCGGGGTTGCGGTGCCTTGATGCCGCTTCAGCAGGGCGCGTGAGCAAAGGTCGGTCTGCGGGCCTACGGCGGCATCTGCTCCTGTGGTCAGCGCCGGAGCATTGGGCGCATGCCGTAAAGGGGTGGGACGCCCTGCCGTTCTCAGCGCCCTGAATCAGCTCGTCCACCAGGTAGGGTGGGTGTCGAGCCCTTCGCGGCTGCTCGAGGCAAGCCGGCGTATCCTGCGTCGTCACGGGCATGCTCCGGTCTTCTGCATTTGCCGTAGTCAACGGCGGCGCGACAAGAATTCCGAGCTTTCGAGGGCAGAGAAAGAGATGGACGATCGATTTGTCGAGCAATTGGTCGGCGTCGGCGCGCTGATCGAGCAACAGCAAAGCCTGGAGGAGGGCCTGGGTGATCTGGCGCGTCTCGCGGCGCAGTCTATCGGCGCGGCTCGATGCTCCGTGATGTTGCTGAGCGCGGGCGATGCCAAGGGCAAGCCGCGCCTGAAGCTATGCTCCCATTTCGGCGACCTGCCGGCGGAGGCGTACTCGGCGCCGATCGAGCCCGGCAGGAGCATAGCATGGCATGTGGTCGAGACCAAGACACCTTTGTTGGTGACCGACGTCGAGCGATCGCCTTTGTCAGGACTGGCCCACCAAGGTGCCGACGCCGGTCAGAGCTTCATGGCTGCCCCCATCCTGCTTTCGAGCGAGGTGATCGGGGTCATCAATCTGAGCCAGCCGCGAACAGGAGATCGCTTCGAGCCGTACGATCTGGATCTGCTCAAGGTGTTTGCGCTCTTCGTCGGCCAATCGATCCATCTGTTTCAGCTGCAACGACTCTCCGAGTCGCGGTTGTTGCAGATGGCCCGGCTGCTGGAGCAGCGCGAGGCGGGCGCCGGCAAGCCCATCAGTCCGGACCCCGGCAAAGTGGCAAAGATCGTCGCAAAATCCTTCTTTTACGAGCTGCATCGCGCCGGTTTCGGAGCAAGCGCCATCATCGCCGTCGCGACCGAGGTGTTGGCCCTGTTGGAGACGAGCCTGCAGAAGCATCGCAACCGCGCCGAGCGTCATGTCAACTCCTAGCCCGGGGTCTCTGCCGGCCGCGTGCGATGGGCCTTCGGCGCCCAGCGCTCGGATGCCTGCGGCGCGGCAGGAGCATCTGCGGTGGTCGCGGCACTGGCTCGCCTTGCTGTGGATCCTCATGGCCGACACCGCGATCGGAGCACCCGACTCCTATGCCCGAGCCACGGGCGTGGTGGTAGCCGAGCGTGCCGTGGACGTCGCCGCAAAGCTCGTCGGGCGGATCGTGCAAATCCACGCGGATCGTGGCGACCGGGTCGCTAGCGGAGCCACCCTGATCGACCTGGAAGCCGCCGAGCTCCTGGCGGAGCGCGCGGCCGCCGAGGCCGAGCTCGGCGCGGCGCGGGTGGAGCGGGACTGGCGCACACGTGCCGCGAATCGGTTGGAGCGCCTTGCGCGAGCCGAATCTCTGTCCGAGGACCGGCTGGACGAAGCGCGTTACGGTCGGGCCGCCGCCGAGCAGCGCGTCAAGCTCGCCGAGGCCAAGCTCGCGAAGATCGACGCGGCGCTGCTGGAGACTCGATTGTCTGCGCCCTTCGCCGGCATCGTCGTCGCGCGGAGTGCAGAGCTGGGCCAGCTGACGCAGCCGGGCGTGCCGCTGCTGCGCTTGGAGGACCACTCGCGCCTGAAGCTGCATGCGCGGGTCAAGGAGTTGGACCTGCCCCTGATTCGAGCGGGGGAGCCTGTGCAGGTGGAGGTACAGGCACTCGGCGATGACCCGCTGCAGGCTACTGTCGAGCGAATCATCCCGTCGGGCGACGCCGACCACACCTTCCTGGTGGAGATCGCGCTGCCGGCAGCAGAAGGGCTCTATCCCGGCATGTTCGGCAAGGCCAGATTCGGCCAATGACAGGGGCTCTCGGCGGATGCGGTCGCTGATCCGCTTCTTTGCCAGCCGGGGCACTGTCGCCTATGTGTTCACGGCGCTGATGATCCTGCTCGGTCTTGCGTCGCTGACGGTCATTCAGCGCGACAACTTTCCCAGCGTCGACTTCAACGAGATGACGATTACCACCCGCTATCCCGGCGCCTCGCCCGAGGATGTGGAGCTCAATCTGACGAATAGGCTTGAGGAGGAGCTGAAGGAGGTCGAGGGGCTCAAGTGGGTAGTGTCATTTTCGATGGAGAATGTGTCGATCATCAATGTGCGCATCGATCCTGACGCCGGCGACACCCGAAAGGTGAAGACCGATGTCAGAGACGCGACATCGCGGGTGACGAAGCTGCCGCCGGAGGTGGACGAGCAGCCGGTCGTGGAAGAGTTCACCACCACGACCGGCATCCCGATCATCGAGGTGGGACTCAGCGGAGATGTCTCCTATCGCCGGCTGCGCGACCTGGCGCGGCGCACGGAAAAGGCCCTGCTCGGGGTCCCGGGCGTTGCGAGGGTGGTGAAATACGGCTACCTGGACCGGGAGATCAAGATCGAGGTCTCCCAGGACGCACTGGAGAAATGGCGGGTACCGGCCCACGCGGTCGCCGAGGCCGTGCGTGACCGGAACATCCGCGCCACTGGCGGTAGCTTCGAGTCATATACCAACGAGCGCAATATCGTGACTTTGGCGCAGTTCGAGGATCCGCTCGACGTCGCGGATGTCATCGTACGCGTGACCGAGTCCGGCACCCAGCTGCGGGTTGCAGATCTGGCGTTGCTGCTCGACGCCTTCGAGCCGGCAAAGGTGGTTTCGCGCATGAACGGCAACCGGGCGATCTCGTTCTTGGTGTACAAGAAAGAGTCGGCGGACATGATCCGCACCGTCGACGCCATCAAGCGGCTGGTGGCGGAGAATAGGCATCGGTTGCCGGACGGTGTAAGCATCGAGTACTCCAATGATACGTCGCGCCAAGTGCGCAACCGGCTCGCCGTGGTCGCCACCAACGGCGCCGTCGGACTCCTGTTGGTGCTGATCGTGCTTGCGCTCTTCCTGGACCTGCGCTCGGCCTTCTGGGTCGCCGTGAGCATTCCGGTGGTATTGCTCGGCACCCTGTTTCTGCTGCCGGTATTCGGTGCCTACTTGGACTCCATCGCGCTGGCGGCGATGATTCTCGTGATCGGCATCGTAGTCGACGACGGCATCGTCGTTGCGGAGAGCATTTGGCGCCAGCGGGAGCTGGGTCTGGCGCCCCTGGATGCCGCGGTCGAGGGCACCGCTGCCGTCTATCTGCCCGTGCTGACCACGGTATTGACGACGGCACTCGCCTTCGCGCCGATGTTCTTCATGACCGGTATGCTTGGTGATTTCGTGTTCGTCATCCCCTTGGTCGTGTGTCTGGCGCTGGCGATCGCGCTCGCCGAGACCACCATCGCCCTGCCGGCGCACCTGATCGGTGGGCGGCGGGTGCCGGGTCGGATGCGGGCTCATGCCGACGGCGGCTGGTTCATCGGTCTGCAGAACGGGTTCGGCTCGGTGCTCGGGCTGTTGCTGCGCTGGCGATATGCCTTGATTGCGGGCTTCTTCGCGTTGCTCGTGGGGGCCTTTTGGTATGCCGGTCGTTACCTGGATTTCGTACTGTTTCCGACGCAGTCCGCCGACAACTTCTTCCTGCTCGTCGAGCTGCCGAGCGGCAGCTCGCTGGCCGCAACGGGCGACCTTGTCATCGAGTTGGAGGGCATCCTGAAGTCCTTGCCCGAGGGCGAGCTCGATTCCTACGTCAGCCGTATCGGCAGTCACGGGGAGTGGAATCTCGGCGAGAACGAGAATTGGGCCTACATCGGGGTGTATCTGTCGCCCTTCGCGACCCGCGAGCGCAACGCGGATCAGATCGTCGAGTGGCTGCGCGAGCGGATGGCGAAGATCGAGGGCATTGAGCGGTTGCGCTTCGTCATCGACAGTGGCGGTCCACCGGTCGGGCGGCCCATCACCGTGCGCGTGGTGGGGTCCGACGACGAGCGTCGCGATGCCTTGGCGAGCCTGATCATGGAGCGGCTCGCCGCGATGGACGGCGTCAAGGACCTGGATCGCGACGACAAGGCAGGCAAGGAGCAGATCGCCATCGACCTGGACTATGTGCGCTTGGCCGACGCCGGCCTCTCGGTCGCCGACGTGGCGCGCAATGTGCGCCTGGCGTTCGATGGCGAGGTGGTCACCTCGGTGCGCTATGGCGAGGAGGACGTGGACTTCCGCGTGATCCTAGAGGCACAGGCGCGGCGCACCCAAGACACCCTGCGCGAGCTGCTGGTTCCGAATCGCGACGGACGCTTCATCCGTCTGGGCGAGGTGGCGCGGTTGCGGACCGAGCCGGGGCCGTCCAACATCTATCATTTCGACTACGAGCGGACCGTGACCATCACCGGCGATGTGGACTTGACGCGCACGACGCCGTTGGAGGCCACGGAACGGCTGCTGGCCGGCATCGATCTGCACGCGGACTGGCCTGGCTTGCGGCTCATCGTCGGCGGCGAGGCGGAGGAGACCGGTGCCTCGATGCAGAGCCTGATCATCGCCTTCGTCGCCGCCGCCTTGGGCATCTATCTGCTGTTGCTGTTGCTGTTCGACTCCCTCGTCCAGCCCCTATTGGTCATGCTGGCCATCCCGTTCGGGCTGATCGGCGTCATCGCAGCCTTCGCGCTGCATCAGCAGGCACTCGGGTTTCTCGCGATGCTGGGGGTCGTGGGGCTCGCCGGTATCCTGGTGAACGATTCGCTGATTCTGGTGAACCGGGTCAACCGCCTGCGCGAGGAGCAACCGGGTCGGCCGTTCGGCTGGTGCGTCGTGGAGGCCGCGAAGTTGCGGCTGCGTCCGATCGTGTTGACCTCCATCACGACGGTCGCGGGCCTGCTGCCGATGGCATACGGACTCGGCGGCTCGGACCCCTTTGCGGCGCCGATGGCACTCGCGATGGGCTATGGCATCCTGTTCGCAACGCCGCTGACCCTGGTGCTGCTGCCTTGCCTATTGCAGGTGCAGGAGGATTTGGGTCGCTCGCTACGGCACCTCGCCGGGCGGCGCTCGGGCGACAAGGCTGCGCGGCAGGCGCAGCGATGATCGGCACAGGCTGGACGCGCATGCCGAGGGCACAAAGAAACGCCGCCGATGACAGCTGCCGCGGCGGCGCGAAAGGAGGAGTGGATGATTCCGGTAGTCATACTAGCGGTGAACCCTGGTGGCTTCCTTGATAATCTGCAATTCGCGTCCGAATTTGGCCCTGAGTCGCATCCTGTTCGCGTAGCGCGAGCTACAGCTTCGTCGAGCACAGTGGGCGTTGCAGGGAGATGACTCCCGCCGCTCGGCATCTGGGTGCCCATCTACAACTCCGCCGACTTCGAGCACCCGTATCTCGCGCGGCAAATGGGTGCCGAGCTGGAGAAGGGGCGCGACCCATTCGTCGACAGCGACAACCGCTGCTTGTAAAAAGGCGCGACGATGAGGGAAAATCCTGCCGCGCCTGGGATCTTCATGTACAATCATCGGTTTTGCTGTGCTCGGACAACCAAGTCAACCGGAAACCAAGATGGTCAAGATTCGTCTTTCCCGTGGCGGTGCCAAGAAGCGGCCCTTCTACCGGATCCTTGTGGCGGATATCCGCCGTGCCCGCGACGGCCGCAGCATCGAGCGCATCGGGTTCTTCGATCCTTGCGCCCAGGGCGGTGCCGAGCGCCTGCGGGTGGACCGCGCCCGGGCCGAGTATTGGATCGGCCAGGGTGCACAGCCCACCGAGCGCGTGGCCAAGCTACTGAAAGAGGCCGCCAAGCAGGCCGAGGCATCGCCGCTGGAGGCCTGAGCGCCGGGCCCCGCGGCTGACAGCCACCGGCCATGGTGTTGTCGGCACCGGCCCCCACCAGGACCAGCGAGCCGCGGCGCGTAGCCCTGGGCCGCATCGGCGCGCCACACGGAGTGCGTGGCTGGGTCCGGGTCATCTCTGACACCGAGCCACCGGAGAACATCCTGCGCTACCGGCCCTGGCTGGTGGACGAGGTGGAGACCGACGTGATCGAAGGGCGCCGCCACGGCAACGCGCTGATCGCCCGGCTGTCCGGTTGCGAGCATCGCGATGCGGCGGCGACCCTGACGGGTCGACCTATCGCCATCTACCGTGACCAACTGCCGCCGCCCGAGGCCGACGAATTCTACTGGGCCGACCTGGAAGGGCTGAAGGTGCAGACGCTGTCGGGCGCCGAGCTCGGCCGGGTGAGCCATCTGTTCCCCACCGGCGCCAACGAAGTGCTGGTGGTGCGTGGCGAGGGGGAGCGGCTGCTGCCCTTCGTCTGGGGGCAGGTGGTCAAGGACGTGGATTTTGCACAGCGGCGCATCCTGGTCGACTGGGATCCGGATTTCTGAGCGAGTTGCGGGTCGCAGGCGGCACGGCAAGGCCGCGAATCGGGAGCCGAGATGCGCTTCGATGTCGTCACCCTGTTCCCTGAGCAGTTTCGGATCCTGAGCGGGGCGGGCGTCATCGCAAGGGCGCTGGGCCGCGATATCGCGACGCTTGCGATCTGGAACCCACGCGACTTCGCCAGCGACGCGCAGCGCACAGTGGATGACCGGCCCTATGGCGGCGGCCCGGGCATGGTGATGAAGGTGGAGCCGCTGCGCGCCGCGATAGACAGCGCCCGGGCGGCCGCGGTGCGGGCCGGCTGCACCAGCCGTGTCGCCTATCTGAGCCCCCAGGGCCACCGCCTGACGCAGGCGGACATGGTGCGCATCGCCGCGGCACCGGGCTGGATTCTGCTGACCGGGCGCTACGAGGGTGTCGATGAGCGCCTCATCGAGACGCAGGTGGATGAGGAGTGGTCCATCGGCGATTACGTGCTGAGCGGCGGCGAGCTGGCCGCCATGGTGGTCATGGATGCGGTGATCCGCCTGCTGCCGGGGGCCCTGGGGCACGCCGACTCGGCGGCGCAAGACTCCTACGGGGACGGACTCCTGGACTGCCCGCACTACACCCGCCCGGAGCTGGTGGACGGGCTGGGCGTGCCCGCGGTGCTGCTGAGCGGTGACCATGCCGCCATCGAGCGCTGGCGCCACCAGCAAGCCCTGGGGCGTACCTGGCAGCGGCGGCCGGACCTGCTGCGCGCCAGGGGCCTCACCGCCGACGAACAGGCATTGCTGGACGAATTCATGCGGGGCCGCGGCGGCACCGCAGTGGAACGGGAGCCAAGAACATGAGCAACATTATCGAGCAGATCGAAAAGGAACAGATGACCAAGACCGTGCCGGACTTCGCCCCCGGCGACACCCTGGTGGTGCAGGTCAAGGTCAAAGAGGGCAATCGCGAGCGCCTGCAGGCCTTCGAGGGCGTCTGCATCGCCAAGCGCAACCGCGGCCTCAATTCCGCGTTCACCGTGCGCAAGATCTCCCATGGCGAGGGTGTGGAGCGCGTCTTCCAGACCTACAGCCCGGCGGTGGCCGAGATCCAGGTGAAGCGCCGCGGCGACGTGCGCCGCGCCAAGCTCTATTACCTGCGCGGGCGCACCGGCAAGGCTGCGCGCATCAAGGAGAAGGTCGGCCCCGGCGCCGGCAGCTGAGGGCGGCGCCCGTTCTCCGCGGTTAGTGCGGCGCCGCTTCCCGCGCTGCGCACGCGACGCCGCACGAGCGACCTCCGCCTACACCCCGCAGGCGGTTCGGCCCTTGCCTACCAGCTTCTACTGGCACGACTACGAGACCTGGGGCGGCGACCCGGGCCTCGATCGGCCCTGCCAGTTCGCCGGGCTGCGCACCGACGCCGAGCTCGATCCGGTCGGCGAGCCACTGGTGCTCTTCGCCCGCCCGGCCCACGACTTGCTTCCGCAGCCCGACGCCTGTCTCGTTACCCGAATCAGTCCCCAGCGCGCCGAGCGCGATGGCCTTCCGGAGACCGAGTTTGCCCGCGCCATCCAGCGCGAGCTCGCCGTGCCGCAGACCTGTGGCGCCGGCTACAACAGCCTGCACTTCGACGACCTGGTCACCCGCCAGCTGTTCTACCGCAACCTGCTCCCGCCCTACGCGCACACCCACCGCAACGGCAACTCGCGCTGGGATCTCATCGACGCGCTGCGGCTCGCCCACGCATTGCGTCCGGATGGTATCCAGTGGCCGGAGCGCGAGCCGGGCGTGACGTCCTTTCGCTTAGAGCACCTCAGCGCCGCCAACGGTATCCCGCACGCTGAGGCCCACGACGCGCTCGCCGACGTGCGCGCCACCATCGCCATGGCCCGGCTGCTGAAGCAGGCCCAGCCGCGGCTCTTTGACTACGCACTGACGCTGCGCCACCGCGAGACCGTGGACCGGCTCATCGGCCGCGGCGCCCCGCTGCTGCACGTCTCTGTTCGCTACCCGGCAGCGCTCGGCTGCATCGCGCCTGTGGCCATCGCCGCCGTCGCCGAGGATAACCCCAAGCAGTGCTGGTGCTTCGACCTGCGCGCCGATCCGGCGCTTCTGCTCGACCTGTCGGTGCAAGAAATCCGCGCCCGGCTCTTCACCGCCAACGAGGGCCTGCCGGAGGGTGTCGAGCGCATCCCGCTCAAGGGTCTCAAGACGAACGCCGTGCCGATGCTGGCGCCGCTGAGCACCCTCACCGACGGGGCCGCCGAACGCTGGCGCATCGACCCGGCGCGGGCCGCCGGCCATGCCGAGGTCATGCGCCGCCACGCCGGCGAGATCGCAGCCAAGGTCCGAGCCGTCCAGCAGCGCGAGCCCGACGCCGGCAGCCAGGACCCCGAGCAAATGCTCTACAGCGGCGGATTCTTCTCCCGCCGCGATGTCCGCGAAATGGCCCGCCTGCACGGGCTCAGCCCGCGCGCCCTAGCCGCCGAGCAGCCAGGCTTCGAAGACGCCAGGCTGCCGACGCTGCTCTTGCGCATGCGCGCCCGCAACTGGCCCCAGACCCTTAGCGAGGCCGAGCGCGACGACTGGGACGCTTGGCGTCTCGAGCGCCTCACCGACCCGGACGCCGGCGCATCGATCACCATCGATGCCTACGACGCCCGCATCGCCGAGTTACGTGCCCGGCCGGACGCGAGGCTGGGCGCAAAGCCGGCCGCAGAACCGGGCGCCGCGTTGGATGCGGCACCGATCGCAGATCGCGCCCGCGAGCGCCTGCTAGACGACCTGGCCGCCTGGGGGAAGCGGGTCCTGGACGCCTCGCCCTGAACGCCGCTGCTGGCGTGCGGCATGGGCGAAACGACCGCGGCGGGTTTTCTGACAAGGCCGAGCCGCCGCGCGCTGGGAGCGACGGCGCGCGGTTTGCGAGCACCACTTGCCCTGCCGATCGAAGGGATGCCGGATATCCGCGGCGACGCCGTAGAGGTGCGGGCGCTCGATACCAAGGCGCCGGACATCGTCCTCGCGACGCTGAGCTTGCGCAACGCCGCGGTCAAGGCGCAGCTCGAGAAGCGCGGTGCCTTGGAGCTTCACCGCACCGGCTTCCCGTAGATCGACAGGCTTCCCGTATATCGACGAGGATGACGGGCGAGAGACAAGGGTTGGAGTACCGGAGCAGGTCGCGGCGGGCGCCATCTCCCCGGATGCCCCGGCACCCGGTTGTGCTGATGGCCCATACCGCGCAGCCGTTGATGCGGAAATGCGAGTGTCGCTGTTGCGCATCGCGGTGACCAGTGGGGCCGGCAGCGGCAAGCCGCCTGTGCCATCCAGCATGGCGCGCAGGCTCAAGGAGTCCATGCACCGTGCCTGGGCCTCTATGCAACACAGGAAGCGGGCGGCGCTGCTGCCGGAAGTAATCATCGCGCAACTGAACATCCTGTTTGCGGCGACGCCGACCGAGCGGTCATGAAGGGCCTTGTCGGATCGATCTTGCGATGAGTCGAGATGCGATCTCCTGACCTAAGGCGATTTCTGTCAACAAAGATACCGCCTGGCTTGTCTTTTCGCCCGCCTTCTGCGTCGCGGCAGCGGGCACAGAGCTCGACGATGCGCCCGCTGCCG
>JANQFI010000467.1 GCA_028277905.1 Chromatiaceae bacterium
ACGATTCAGAAACAAGTGGTGCAACTTGAGACGCCCTTGTTGGGCACGCTCCGCTTTGCCCAACCTACGGTGTATAGGTTGTTTCTGAATCATTACTTATCCAGAAAGGATCTCCATACTGAGCTAGCGGGCGCTGTCCCGTGGGGCGGCCCGAGCTGTGTCCCGCGTGTTGCGCGGCGGCTCCTGGAACAACAACCCGAAGAGGTGCCGCGCCGCCTACCGCAACGACAACAACGGGTTTCGGGTGTGTTGTGGCGCCCACATCGTGAACGCCCCGGGGGCGCCGAGGCGCGACCGGAATTGCCGGCCGATCAGGATTTGCCGGCCGAGGCCGGGGCGCGATCGATGGCGCGGGCCGGTCCCGTCCGCACGCGTCCTGGCGCGTCGGGCGCATAGCCAAGCCGGGCGCCACCTGGATTCGCTCCCGTGGCGCCCACCTCTTCAGCGGGCCGCCTGCTTGATCCAACCGCCGAGCAGCCACCCGATCTCGGCGACCTGGGCGCTGACATGCGCATACTGGCCGCCGCTGAGCCAGTGCCAGCGGTGGGTAAGACGCAGATAGAGCCGCAAGCGATCGAGGGCGGCATCGGCCTCTCCCGCAGCGCCGGCTGACGCGACGCACCAGGCTGGCTCTGGGCGTTGAAGACCGCCTCCTGGCAATCGAGCGCGGCGTTCATCCACCGTCAGCGGCGCATCCCTTGGCTGGGCTTCGTGGCCCATCCGAGTCATCGCCGAGTCAAGACGCGGCACGTACGCCACACCAGCCGCCGGCTGGGCGCGGCCTACGAGGACTACCGGGCCGGCGCCATGTCCTTCGGCGAATTCGACGCCCGGGTACAGGGCTGGATCAACCATGTGCGGCATGCCGACTCTTGGGGGCTGCGCCGGCATGTGCTGGCGCCCTTTCATCTCGAGGCAGGTGATTGGCCGAAACCTCGAGAGGGCGCTTCGTCGCCAAAGGCAGACTCGAAAAACCGCGCGTAGCGCGCTTCGCGGCGCATCAGTGGGCAGGATATCGGCGATTCAGCGCTCAGCTTTTTCGAGGTCCAGCTATTCGATGGGGGACCCACAACACAACCGAAACCCGTCGAGGCGACCCGGGCGGCGGCGAGCGCTGTGGCCGCGGTAAGCGGCGCGGCAGAGACACGGGCCGTAGTACCAAGAGCCGCCGCGCCGCACGCGGGACGCCTGCCCTCCGGTCTCCCAGGCCGAACCATCCGTCGGCGCACCCGAGTAACCGTCATGCCAACTGTCCAGGCACCACTCCCAGACATTGCCATGGACCTGATAGAGTCCGAAGGGGTTGGGCTGGAAGCTTCCCACCGGCAGGGTCCGTTGGCGGTACTCGCCCTTGGAGCCATCGGCGTAGGTAGAATGGCCATTATAGTTAGCCAGGCTGGAATCGATCTGGTCACCCCACCAGAAGGCGCTGGTAGTCCCCGCCCGCGCAGCATACTCCCACTCCGCCTCGCTCGGTAGACGATAGACACGCCCGGTTTGGACACTCAACCAAACACAGTAGGCCATCGCACCTTGCCACGAGACGTTGACGACCGGTCGCCGGTCGCGACCGGTCGCGGCGCAGAAGGCATCGTACTCGGCGAAGGTCACGGCGAAGCGCCCGATGGCGAAGGGCTGGACGATGGTAAGGAACGATTCAGAAACAAGTGGTGCAACTTGAGCCGCCCTTGTTGGGCACGCTCCGCTTTGCCCAACCTCTCATAAGCCGAGCAAATCAAAATATTTA
>JANQFI010000107.1 GCA_028277905.1 Chromatiaceae bacterium
GGCCGACAGTCGCTTTCTGGATTCTTGTATAAAGAATCCCAGGGCCAGCCGAGGAGACACCAAGCGTGAGCGAGTCCAACGAAGTCCTGACCGAGCCGAAGCTGGAGCGACGCACCCGGCGACGGTTCACCGCTGCCGAGAAGCAACGCCTGTTGGCGGAGGCCGATGCACTGCCGCATGGCGAGCAAGGTGCCTGGCTGCGGCGCAACGGCCTGTATGCCGCCCAGCTCAGCCAGTGGCGCAAGACGCTCGCCGAGCAGGGCGCGCAGGGCCTGGAGGCCAAGCGCGGCGGGCGTACAGCGACCGATCCGCGTGATCGGGAGATCGAGCGCCTGCGGCGCGAGAACGCCCGCCTGGAGCGTCGCGCGCAGGTGGCCGAGGACCTGGTCGAACGCCAAAAAAAACTCTCGGCCCTGTTCGAACAGGTCCACAGCGAGCCCGTGCAATGAGCGCGCTCGCCGACCGCCCGGCGCAGGTGCCGCGCAGCCGCGCCTGCGCGGCGCTCGGCCTCTCGCGCACCGGTACCTATCCGCGTGTGCGTCGGCGCCGGAGCGAGCCCCGTGCGGCGGCGGTGCAGCCGCGTGCGCTGAGCGAGTCGGAGCGTCAGCAGATCCGCGATCTGGTCCACAGCGACCAGTACCGCGACGCGAGCCTCCCAGTCATCCACGCCACGGAACTCAACGCCGGGCGGATCATCGCGTCGTTGTCGACCTGCTACCGCGTCCTGCGCGCCGACGGCGAGACCCGCGAGCGCCGTGCGCAGCGCGCCCCGGGCAAGCACGCCGCCCCGCACCTCATCGCCGACCGGCCCCATGCCTGCTGGAGCTGGGACATCTCCAAGCTGCCGACGCTCGAGCCGCGCCGCTACCTGAACCTGTATCTGATCCTCGATCTGTACAGTCGCTACGTCATCGCCTGGATGATCAGCGCCAAGGAGAACGGCGCGCTGGCCAAGCATCTGTTCCGCCAAGCCCTGACCCACTACGACATCCAGGGCGGCCAGCTTACGGTGCATCAGGATCGCGGTGCGCCGATGATCGCCGAGACCTACCGCGACCTGCTCGCCGCTTTCGGCGTCGAACCCAGCTACTCGCGCCCGCGGGTGAGCAACGACAACGCGGCCAGCGAGTCGATGTTCAAGACCGTCAAGTACAGCCCCGGCTATCCGGGCCGCTTCGCCGACGCCGAGGATGCCCGTACCTGGATGAACGCGTTCGTCGACCATTACCAACAACGCCCGCACGAGGGCATCGCCTTCTACACCCCGGCGGACGTCTTCCACGGTCGCATCGAGCCGGTCTACAACCGCCGCCAAGCCGCACTCGACGACCACTTGGCCGCCCACCCC
>JANQFI010000678.1 GCA_028277905.1 Chromatiaceae bacterium
GAGTTCGATTGAGAACAGGGCACTGACTTCGTTCGGGACAAAAGAATAGCGCACATCGACAATGCGTTTGGGGTTTGCGGGATCGAGCGCGGTGAAGCCCTCGCTAAACTGACTGAACCGGGTTACGTCCCTTGCCTGCTGCGAGTCCTGCCCAAGCCAGGGAAAGTCCTGTCCGACGTTTAGTTTGGAAAGGGACGTGCCTTCGTACACCTGGGGAGCGATGCCGACACGCATAGCATCGATAAAAAACTCATCTTCGGTTTCATAGACGCTTTTCCAAACAAGAATATTTCCAAAGCTAGGCTTTATCTCGAAACGCAGTGGCGCGTGTCCGCGAGACGCGGCCAAATCTCCCGCGATTTCGCGCGCAACCTGATGTTGCCACCAGCCTGCCGCCAGATAGACGAGCGCCCAAACCAGACCGACGCGGGCCAAGCGCGAATCGTTAAGTAGTGTCGCCATGACGACAGACAGCGCCAGCGGCAACGAGAATAGCGGATCGACGACGGAAACCACGCTCCAGGAATAGCGCGTCTCGGCGAATGGCCAGAACAGCATGGTGCCGTATGACGTCGCCGTGTCCAGAAGCGGATGTGTGGCGTAGCCCAGCGAACACAAGAGCGCTGTCTGCCAAAATCTCAGTTGCCAGCGATGCCCCAGGACCCAGTGCACCAACAGCGCAATTGTCGAGCCGCCAAGCGGTACAAAAATGAGGGAATGTGTAAATTGCCGATGAAACGTAAGAAACAGCAGCGGGTCGGTACTTGAAGAGATCAGGACGTCGAGATCCGCGGCCATGCCGCCGATCATTCCCAAGAAACCGGCAATGGCGACTTGGTAATTGCGGCGATGACCGGACCCTTTCGCCCATGTCGATTGCGGCAATGCGGCGCCCAATGCGCCTTGCGTTATAGGGTCCATATCATGCCAAAGTTGGATTTTGCCGCCGAATGTGAGCGTTAGAGATAGCGCGGATGTAACCCGCAAAAAAGAGGCGCAAATTCCAGCTCCGGCAGAAGCAGTGTATTATTATATATCAACAGATTAAGCCGTGGCGGAGGGGGTGGGATTCGAACCCACGAGGCGGTTTCCCGCCCACACGCGTTCCAGGCGTGCGCCTTAAGCCACTCGGCCACCCCTCCATCCGGGCCCCGGAGCCACCTTGGAGCGCCCCGGAGCCAAGGCGCGGACGTTAGCCGAGGCCCCCACGCGATGCAATAATGGCCGCAGTAATCGCCGTGGCGATATCCCGCGGGGCCGGCGTCCCGGCCTGGCGAGCGGCGGCCTCGGCTGATAGAAGAGGCCTCCATGAGGATCGTCGCGCGGATAATCGGCGGGCTCCTGCTGCTCGCGGCGGGCTTGGCGCTCGCGGGCGTCGGAGGTGGCGGCGGCGGGGCGCTGCAACCCCTCGGCGCGTTCTGGTACGGTCTGAGCCCGGCCAGCCTCAACCTGCTCCAGGCGGTGATCGAGCGCTACGTCTGGGAAGCCCTCTGGGACCCGCTCCTGATCGGCCTGCTGCAATGGCCCGCCGCGCTGGTCTTCGGGCTCTCCGGCGCCGTCGTCTTGGCGGCCAGCTTCCTCCGCCGGCCGGCCCGCGGATCTCGGCCCCGCGGCGACTCGCCGGACGAGGCCGAGGATCCGGCCCGCGACTCGTCCTCAACCTGAACGCCGGCCGGTTGCGCGACTTAGGAAAACCGCCGACAATCGCCCGTCATGGCCGCAATGGAAAAATTGCTGTCGGGCTTCGACGTGCGGGTCGCCGCCTTCGAGGTCTGCGAGCTGGGGGATGGTCTGCGCCTCGACTTCGCGCCGGCGGAGGAGCCGGCGCTGCACTACGTGCTCGACGGCGCGGGCAGCCTCACGGTCGGAGACGCGGCGCCGGTGCCGGTTTCCGCGGCCACCGTCGTCATCGTGCCGCCCGGCCGGCGGCGTACGCTTGTCGCGGGAGGGCCCGTCCTGGCCAACGGCGGCGCGCCGGCACCGCTCTCTCCTTCCTCACACTGTTGCCGGCCCCTGACCCAGGGCCTGGCCAGTCGCGGCCGTGCCGGGAACGGCCAAGGTCAAGGACAGGAGACTCAAGACCGCCAGGGCCTGCTGCTGGCCTGCGGCGGCATCGGCGCGACCTACGGCGACGGCACTGGCGTGTTCGACCGGCTGCAAGACCCGGTCGTCGAGTGCTTCGCCAACTGCCAGACCGGCAGCAACGCCTTCCGCTCTCTCCTCGACGAGCTGGTCGACCCGCGCCTCGGCAGCCGGGCGCTGGCCGAGACCCTGATGAAGCAGTGCCTGATCCTGGTGCTGCGCCGCCTGGCCCAGCGCCAGGAGGAGCGGCCGGCCTGGCTCGCCGCGCTGCAGGACCCGCGCCTGGCCCAGGCGGTCGAGGCCATGCTGGAAGCCCCCGAGGCACCGCACCGGCTCGAGCAGCTGGCGGCGGTGGCGGGCATGAGCCGCGCCTCCTTCTCGGCCCATTTCATCGCCGCCTTCGGCCAGTCGCCGCACGATTTCCTGGTGGAGAGCCGCATGCGCTCGGTGCGCTGGGTCTGGCGCGCAAGGCCGGCGAACTGGTCACCGGCGCGGCCAAGTGCGATCGCGCCGTGCGCAGCGGGCAGGCATTGTGCGTGCTGCATGCCCTGGAGGCGTCCGCCGACGGGCAACGCAAGCTCGATCAGGCGCGCCGGGCGGTTGAACATGCCGGTGGTCCCGTGATACCGGCCTACAAGCTCTTCCCCGTCGCCGAATTGGATTTGGCTTTGGGGGGTACAAATGTGATACATGCGGCCCTGCTCGGTGGTAGCGCCGGCAAGGCTGCGCTCAAACGCGTCACCGCGCTGGACGGTTTCAGGGACGCGAACCGGGCCGAGTGACGATTGTGCGGCGATGCCGCGAGGAATGTGGAATGAGTGACACCAAGACCGGCGACGACAAGACCCTGCACGTCAATGTCAAGAAGACGTTGACGCTGAAGCGGGGTGGCACCGATCAGGGCACCGTGCGTCAGAGTTTTTCGCACGGGCGCTCGAAGTCGGTCGTTGTCGAAACCAAGAAGCGCAAATTCACGCGTCCCGACGAGAAGCCCGAAGCCGGCTCGATCGCAGCCGGCCTGAAGGCGCGCGTTGCGCCGGCCGCCCAGCCGACCGCTCCGACCGACAAACCGGCTGCCAAGACCGCCCGGCC
>JANQFI010000113.1 GCA_028277905.1 Chromatiaceae bacterium
CACCACGTCGTAGGTGTCGTCGATGGCGCTCAAGTGGTGACGGCCATCCTCCGCGATCAGCTGCACCCGGGGATCATCGAAGAGCCCCTGGGTGTGGCGTGCGAAATGGCGCCGCGCCAAGTCGATGACGTCCCCCAGTAGCTCCGTCACCACGATGCGCTCGGTCGGATGCGCCAAGGCCGCACCCGCGGTAATCCCGGTGCCCATCCCCAAGAACAGGACCCGCCTCGGCTCGGGGTGCATCAAGAGCGGGAAGTGCGCTTGGCGCTGCTGCAACCCCAGCCCACGCGTACTGCCCAGGGTGTAGTGGTTGTCGACCTTGATGCCGAGGTGCCCATCCCGGCGCACCACCGCCACGGTGGCGCTGCCGCCCTCACGGACTTCCAGTAGGGCCTCCGCGTGCCGGACCGGATCGATCCGCACCACCGGCAGACGGGCAAGGTCCAGCGCCGAGAGCAGGAGCAGAAAGCCCAGCACCGGCACCGCCGCCAGGACGGGGCGCCAGCGCGGGGGGTGATGAAGGTCCGTGACGACCAATGTCGGCAGCAGCGCCGCTGCCGCCAGGTAAAGCCCGGACAGCCACAGAATGGACCGCCACAGCCCCAGCCACTCCAGCAAGACGAATCCCGCCCCCAACGCGCCGAGGATTGCCCCCAGGGTGTTCAGCGCCAGGAGCCTGCCCACCGTCTCGCCGACCCTGCCACCGGCGCCGGTGAGGTTCCAGAGATACGGAAAGACCACCCCGAGGACGATGGTCGGGGCCGCCAGCGTGATCACCGCGGTCCCCGCGAGCGTCTCGAGAAAGGACAGCCAGCCTTGGCCGGATCCCAGGTAGCTCAGACCATCCGTCAACCAGAAGAAGACCTGTGGCGTCAATGCGACAAGCAGGGCCGCGCTGCACAAGAGCAGCGCGAGCGTCGGTACGGTCGGCAGATCGCGGCGGGCGAGTCGGGCGGCGACGAAGGAACCGCCGGCGAGTGCCAGCAGGAAGACCACCAGGATGACCGCATAGCTGTAGACAGAGTTCTGCAGGACCTGGGCGAACATGCGCGTCCACAGGACCTCAAGCGCCAGCGTCACGAAGCCGGACAAGAAGGCGAGCCCATGCAGAAAACCGGCAGGCAGTGCCAGCCCGTGCCGCGGAGTATGGCCACTCTCCCCCGCGGGCGATGGGGCAGCCGACGCCTCGAGTGCCACCGACTGTTTCGCAGCAAGCAGCCAGGCCGCCAGGGCGACGCCGCCGGTCAGCGCCATGGCGAGCAGATAGGTGCCGTCGTACCCGAGCAGCGGCGGCAGCAGGAAGGCGGTGCTGAAGGTGCCGACCGCGGCCCCG
>JANQFI010000031.1 GCA_028277905.1 Chromatiaceae bacterium
GGTCCGAGATCCGCGCCGATCTCGACTCGCTGACCGAGACGGAGATCGTCCACGACGGCAAGAGCTTCCTCGTCCGTGCCGCTCCGCGCCCCGCCGCCAACGAGATGGCGACGGCGGAGTTCGTGGAGAAGCGCCTCGGTCGGTACTCGCACCAGGTGACGAGCTGGCAAGCGGACGACGGCTTCTCGGAGAGCGTGACGGGCCGGCCCTTGCTGACGGCGGAGGAAATCTGCCGGCGCGGCCCGGACAGCTAGATCGTGTTCATGGCCGGACAGCCCGCCCTCGATCTCGACAAGGTGTGCTACTGGCGGGACAAGGAGTTCGCCGGCGCCCACGACCCGAACCCCTACGTGTTCGGCTGGCCGGATGACGACGAGGATGTGGTGAAGCTGCCCGGCGGTGAGCTGCAGAAGGCGTCGAAGGCGCTGCCGGCTCGGTCGGCCCAGCGGAGACGCAAGAAGCGCGTCGGAGAGAGTGTGGAGGCAGGGTAGGCCCCTGCCCTCCTTCGGGCTACGGGTCGGTGGAGTCCCGAACCGGGCGGCAACCACCTGTGCGGGCCGCGGCTTGCCGGTTTTGCATGGCAGAGGAATGGGGCTCGGTCCCCCTGCCCTGTTCCCTTCAAAAGAATCGAAAAAACCGGTTGCTGTTGTTGGGCGCGGAGCCTCGTGGGTAACCGAAGGTTATCCACAGGCGAGCGCCGCCAGCTACCGGTAAGAATCTATAGGAATCGAATCTACCGGTTTTAGGGGGGGGCGATCATGCGCACGACTCCCGATTCGGAGGGGGGGCGATCATGCGCACCAAGGGGGGGCGATCATGCGTGGATAACTTGCTGTCCGCACGGCATTGTGTGGATAAATCTTCGGCTCGGTGGCGCGGCACGCCGGAAATACTCAAGCTGGGATGGACGATTTGGGTGTCATAACATCTTATGTGGGCGGGCGATGGAGGCCGCGGACGGTGACCGCAAGGGAGGGGGGGCGATCATGCGCACGCCCGGAATCATGACCGCGCGCTAATATGTTAGCGGTGACCCACGGGGATCATGGTTTTTGGGATGGGCGGCTTTGAGGGGAGCAGGATCAAGCCCCCGGCGGTGTCGTCGATGGATGCGGCGGGATAGACGGCCCGCACCTGGCGGAGAGTAGCCTTGAATTGCTTTTTGAAATCCTTGGAAGAGCGGTACTCCTGACCGAATTGTTCGCGCAAGTTGCCCCAGCTCACCATGGTGCCTTTGGGCTTGCGGACCCGGCAGAGCCGGTGGGCCAGCCATGTGTAGATGTCGAGTGCGAGGGCCGAGTGCTTGAGAGATGCCAGAGCGCGTGGGTCAAGCGGGACCGCGTGCGATGTCAGGGTGTTGTAGAACTTCTCGGAGAGCTCGATCTCGCCGGGCCAGAAGCCCGGCTGGCGACCATCCGGTGTCAGCCAGGCGTCGAACCGTTCGATGGGTTGCGTGTTGACCGTGCGATCCAGGTTGCCGGCTGACAGGCCGAGCTGAAGCCGGCAGGCGGCAAGGGCCTGCATTTGCTTCTTGAACATCGTGTAGCCGCCGGACTTCCCGCCATTGGTTGGGATGCCGAGGGCGAGGAGAAAATCGCGGATACTCTCCCCTATCGGGATCGTGCGGTCCTTGGTCCGGATCGCTTCGCCGGATATGTGCACCATGACCAGCCGGGGGTGAGTGCCGTAGGGCAAAGGCTGCTCCACCCACTTGCCGCGCTGGAACAGTTCGCCGGCGGAGAGCTTGATGGACGCTGTGCCGCTGTGCCTCTCGAAGCTGCGTTCCTCGGTCTTGCGCCTCGGCATACCGACCTGGCACAGTACGGCGTGGAGGAAGTCGGCCCGGTCGGGAGGCTCGGACAGGATGGCGTCGCTGCCCTCAACGACGCGGCGAACGGTCGAGGGAAGCGACTTCCTGCCAGCTTCCAGCGAGATCGGCTCGTCGTCGGTTTCGGCGCTGTCCGGGGGGAACAGCTCGGGCTGTGTCTGAGACATGGAGCTTACTATCAAATTGTGGTGCGAAACGCCAGAGAGAGACGCTAGGGGTTGAGGGCGGAGCACCCTGCCCTACTCCGTGAAATCGAGGCTCTTGGGATCGACGCCCTCGGCGAGCAGCCGCTTGAGCGCGGTGACCGCGCGCTCGAAGGTCAGGGCCTTCGACCAGTCGCGGTCCTCGGCGATTTCGGCGAAGGCCTGGATCGTGGAGGGTTTGGCTTTGAGGTTGATCTGGGCGTTGCGGCCCGTGACGTGTCCGGCAAGGGCCGGTTTGGGCGGTGGCTCCGTGACTGGCGTGCGGGGCTCCCTGCTCTGAAAACCGGCCTCCGTGGCGACGGCGGCGAGGGCGTCCTTGGGCGGCGCCGGGGCGTGGGCCTTGGGCTTGGTGGCGAAGTCGGACAGGTCGTCCGTCGGGAACAGAGGTTCTCGTGCTCTGGACATCAGACTGCCTCCGGCAGAGCGTCGCGCGGCGGTTCCGAAGCGTGAGAGCGCAGGAGGTCGATGACCGCCGCCGCGTAGGCGTTGGCGTTTGCCAGGGCCTTGTCGACGCCGCTGACATCGGACCTGTCGAGGTCGTCGAGGGTGCCGCCGAAGGCGATGAAGGAATCGAAGGCGGTGCGCTCGATCAGCTCCACATCGAGGACAGGGACTTCGTGGTCCCGTAGCTGGTCCAGGATCGCCTTGAGGGCTCGGGAGCGGATGGCGGCACTGGTGCGGGTCAGCAGAACGGTGTGCGGAATGGGGCGGCGGAAAGCCTTTTCCTGGCGCTTGACGAGGCTGATGGCGCGAGCGGCCTGTTTGCCGTCGAGCTGTTTGGCCTGCAGCGGAATGATGACGAGATCGGCGCGACCGATCGCATAGGCGACGACGGTTGAGGCGGTGCCTTCGAGATCGACGACGACGAAGGGCGTTCGAGCGGCGGCGTCGTCGATGGCCTCAAGGATGCTGTCCTCGCTGTTCTCGGCCAGAACCGTGATGTTGTCCGGTTTGCCGGGAAGATGAGACCAGTCGGTGATGGGGCGGTTGGGGTCGGCGTCGATGATGGTGACGGGGGCGCTGCGGCTGATTTCGGTGGCGAGGATCAGGGCGGAAGTGGTCTTCCCTGCCCCGCCCTTCGGGTTCGCAAAAACGATGGTCGGCATGATGATGGTGCCCCGGATCGGGTTCAGGAGGAAGGCTAGCTTTTGATAACAAAGGCTAGCATTAGCTACGGCTATCGGTCAATAGCGCTAGCTATTGCTAGCGATAGCTACGGCTAATAAAAGCTAGCTAGCTATTGGTGGCTAGCTAGCGGAGCCGGGTAGGGAGTGTGGCCACATGCACGCAAACGCGCGCCGCCGGCGAAGGCCGGCGGTGCGCGCAAATTTCCCGCCCGCGAAAGCGGGGCGGGGGAGGGGGCGCGGTGCGCCCCCTCGGCTGGTCAAAGCGGGATGATGTCCCTGATCCGCTGCCAGCCTGTGAGGCCGCTCGGGGCGGGGCGGTCGGTGTAGGACTGCATCGGTGTCCGGAGCCAGCGGGGCAGCCAGCCGGTGACTTGAACGCGGCCATTGGTGCCGCCGAGGCAATCCCGGATGATGCCGGTCATGACCTTGCCTGTGGCGGTGCGGTTGGCGTCGGCCACCTGCTTGCCGGCGGTCTCGGCAAGCATGGTGCCGAGGATGCGCTTGTCCTTGACGAGCGACCAGAAGGCATCGTCGGGCTGCCAGCATTCCGCCATGTCCACTTTCAGCAAGGCGGCGAGGGCTTCGGCGAGGCCGCTGCCGGCGGGCAGGGTCTCGGCGACGATGACGGCGAGGATGTTGAGCACTTGCGTATCGTCTAGGGGCAGGAGGGCGGCGAAGACGCGGGCGGTCTCGTCCTCCCCGAAATATCCCCGTCTATCGGTCAGCTTCTCACCATCGTCCAACTCGATGCCGGCAAGGGCGGCTGCCGCGTTGCGGGTTTCGGCCAGTGCCTTGGCGGCGGGGTTGGCGGCGACGCTCTCGGCGATCTCCGGCTTTGCCGGTGTGGTCTTGTCGGCCTTGGCGGACAGGTTGACCGTTGGCGCGAGCATGGCGGCGACGGCGAAGCGCAGGGCAAGGCGCGGCCCGGCGTCCTGATTGCCGCAACGGGTGAGGGCCGCGCCGATGGCGGCATGGCGATGCAGGCCGATGTAGTTCTCAAGCGGCTTGGTCAGTTCGGCCCGCTCGGCCTTGGGGGCCTCGGCCTCGGGCTCGTCACTGGCGGGGCGTGCGGTCCGGCGAGCCTCGGCGTAGGAGAGATAGCCCTTGTGCATCTCCACGGTGCCGTCTCGGTCGATCTCGATAAAGACCTTGCCGCCCTTGGCCTTTGGGGCCTTCTGGAAGTCCCAAGAGGGCCAGTACTGGCCGATCTCCAGCACCTCGACGGTCCAGCCGTCGCCGCGCAGCGTGTGGGCCTCGGCCTCGATGGCGGCAAGCTGGTGGTCCCAGAACATGCCGGCATCGGCGAAATACCGATCCTCGCCGAACAGGTCGGAGACGATCTCGCCGGGGTAGCTCTCAAGGTCGAACAGGGCGGCGTCGGGCCTGATGGTGCCGCCGAACAGCCACTGCTTGAGGGCGTAGCCACGGGGGGCGTGCTGCTCGGGTTCCTTGTGCAGCGCGATCCATTCCTTCTGCTTGGCCGTGCTGGCAAGGGTCAGGGAGCGGATGGTCTCGGCCTCGATCTCGCCCTTGCGGGCGGCGGTCTTGATCGGGCCGATGAGCTTGGAGAGCGCGAGCCGCTGGCTCACCAGCCGCTCGGTGATCCCGAAATCGCTGGCGACCTCGGCGGGCGTTCGGCCTTCCTTCACCAGCCGGGAAAAGGCGTCGTACTGGTCCCACTGGTCCATGGGCAGGCGGGCGATGTTCTCGGCAAGGCTGGCCTCGATGGCGGCGGCGTCGTCGCTGTCGTCCATGAGGATGCAGGGCAGGGTGGTCAGGTTGCCGGTGCCCTCGGCGATCCGCTGCGAGGCGAGCAAGCGCCGCTGCCCGGCGACGACCTCATAGCCCTTGCAGTTGGGGCGGACCAACAGGGGTTGCAGGAGGCCATGGGCGCGGATGGACGCCTCTAGCCCGCTTCATTCATGAGGGACGGGGAAGGCCGGGTTTGCGGGACGTTGGGGGCGTGGGTCGGGGTGGCGCCTCGGGCGCGTGCGTTTGGGCTTGAGGTTGCGAGGGAGGGGCTCGGGCGGGGCGCATGGCCCCCTGGCTCAGGGTGGTTGCGCGACGGCGCGCC
>JANQFI010000068.1 GCA_028277905.1 Chromatiaceae bacterium
CCCTCTCACAAAAAACTCCCGGCTCAACCCGGGTTCATCCATCGAACGACAGCGCGAAACCGGAGCCGAACAATGAACGAGCAATGCGAACAATGCGGAGGAACCCTGCAGGTGGTGGAGCCTGGGGGTGAAGTGCACGTCACGCCAGGGATGCGGCAGCCTAGAGCCGTTCGAATGCCCTGCCGTCGGTGCCTCTCGGTGCCGGTCACGCCGGAGGTGCAGACGGTGGCCCGGGAGTGGGGCGGGTGGCACGTTTGGTCGGCCCGCGAGGTTGGCGGACTGCGGCGAGTCGTGCCCCTGTACCTCCCCGCGGGTCGTGACCTCGGCGTGCGTGCCCTCGCGGCTGCGGTGGGGCTGGCTTCGGCGCCGTCGTATCGGTGGGAGCCCTACGGGCGGCACGCCTGGCAGTTGTGCACCGTGCCCTGGACCGAGGTGGGCGGCCCGGGGCTCGCGCTGTTCCGGGCGTTCGGGAACCACGACGGGCACCCCGTTGTCCCCGCCCTCGCCGACATCCCCGCCGACCTGCCGCCCGACATCCGGGCCGCGGCGGCGCTCCGGGCGGCCTACGAGGAGGTGACCCGTGGGACGTAGATGCCTTGACTGCATGGGGGAGACGGAGGGGTGCACGCTTCGGTGCTACCTGTGCGCCCCTGGGGTTCTGCTAGAGCGGAGCGAGCCCCCGAGGCTCAACCGCAAGGTCCGCATCCGCATCCCCGTCGAGGTCTGGAGCGACGGGTCGTGGTCCGCCTCGGGTGAGGGGCTGCCGGTGCCCGGTGCCGGCGAGCCCGACGCGTCGTGGTCCGTGACGGTCGAGGCGTGGGTGTCGCTGGAGCGGCCCGAGGCGCCGACCGTTGAGGGACAGGAGGTGACCCGTGGCGAGTGACCTGCTCCTACCCGCGACCGCGGCGCTGCTCGACGGGTGGTCGGGCCCTGTGATCGTCGACCTCGGCACTGGTGATCGCCTCGATGCGGCTGTGCTCTCGAATGGGGATGTTCTGTTGGGGCGAATCGATGTCTTCGGCGAGGCGCCCGCCTACGACTACATCGACAGCGAGGCGGCGCTCCCGGATGGCTTCTCGCTGCACCTCGACCTCGCTCGGGCGGAGTGTCGGGACCGAGTGGCACGGGTGGTTCACGATACAGCCGCCCACCGGTCCGACTCCGGCGGAGGGTTGTCGGTATGGTACTTCGATGGAGCCTGGCACATCACACGGCCCGTCTTCCGGAGGGGACAGACGCGAGGCGGACTGTCCGCGTGGGACGGGCGGAGCCGATGGCGGCCGCTCGTGCCGCAGCACCGGACACTCATCAAGGCGCCAGGTCTCGCCGGCCTCGACCCCGACGACGACCGCCTCCTGCCCGACGGCTCCCGCTGGGCCGACGCGGCGGCGCTGTTGGCTGTGGCCAAGGAGGTGCTCCATGGCGAGTGAAGTCAAGGCGGTGCTGCTCGTGCCTGAGTTCTGTGGGCACGGTGAGCACGTCTGGACGGACATCTTCCACCCGGACATCCGCCCCAGGCACGACCCCACACCGGAACTGCCGTGGGTCACGGAGCGTGTGGAGCCCATCGGGCGCTGCTGCGTGAGGTGTGCTGCCCGTACCGTTCGCCACTGGGCCCGACCGTTTCTGGAGGAGGTGACCCATGGGTGACCCGACACGCGACGAGGTGGTCCTCTGGATGCAGCGCACGGGCCACAGCTACCGCGCGGCGGTGCGCCACTTCTGGCCCGACGCCGACGCCGCCACAACGAAGCTGTGGGTCAACCGCGTCCGCAACTGGCGCAACCGGATGGGTTCGCGGCCCGCCGCAAAGCCGAAGAAGACCACGACCGCCGAGCCGGCCCCCAAGCCCGAGCGGCCGCCCATCCCGGCGCCCTACGCTGACGAAGACTTCGACCCCGCGACCGCGACGACGCTCGACGTGCTCCGGCACGACCTCCGGGCCATCTACGTGGACATCCAGCGCGCGCAGCTGCAGACGCCGCCGCACAGTGGGGCCATCGCGACCCTACGAGCACAGGCCGCCCGGCTGCAGGCCAAGCGAGCCGAGGCCGAGCTGCTCGAGGCCGCTGCGACCCCGGACGACACCGACGCGGACCCCGAGACCCTCTTCGCGGAGCTCATCGAGGAGGTCGCGCACCTGCCGCTGAGACTGGTCGAGGAGCTGCACGCCGCCTGTGCTGCTCGACTCCCCCCATCCGGCGGCAACAGGGAGCCAACATGACCGAAGAGCAGTGGATGGAGGCGCCATGACCGCGCTCCGAGACACCATGGTCCCGTGCCGAGTGCAGTTGGAGCCAGATGCACGATGGATTGATGCCTACCGCCGTAAGAGGCCCTACGTAGTGTCGAAGCACTCCGCCAGAGTCAGGGCCGAGCTGCTGGGCGTGGAGTCCACCACGGTGCCACCAGGGGACTGGTACAGCGTGGTCTGCGCAGAGCAGTCGGTCAGGTTCGGAGGGAAGGACGTGATCGGTGGCAGTGGGTGGCGAGAGGTGCCAGAGTGCCGGGTGAGGGACAGATGACCGAAGAGCAGTGGATGGAGCTGGGGCGACGGGCTGTCGCCTGCAAGGGCTGGCGGTGGGACATGCCGTGGTGCTTTCTGCCTGACAAGCACGGGCGGGTGTTCCGTCGCAACTGGTGCCCGTCTGACTCCGGGTTCGGCGTGACGCAGGTAACAGGCCGCCGGCTGCGCGGGAGGTGGGATAGCGCACAGGCGGTGCCCGACTTCCGCGACCCGGCCACCGTGGGCTGCCTGCTGGCGCTGGTGCGGGAGGCGTGGAACACACATGTGGTTGTGGACCGGGAGCGCTTTGGGGAGTGGCTAGTCACGGCTGTTTACCAGTTTCACTGCAGTGACGCAGGTGAGGGGAGCACCGAGCCCGAGGCGCTCGTCGCCGCGCTGGAGGGCGCACCATGAGGCGCCGCTACTTCCAGGTGTCCGTACTCGACGACACCGGCCGGACCGACGACGCCGAGCGTGCGAGGGAGGTGCTACGCCAGCGCTCGCCGCGCCTGCGCGCCCCTGGCAACGTCCAGCCGGACCGGCCGACCTTGTGGTGCGGCCACAGCGTCGACGCCATCCGGGTGGACCACAACGGCGCCGAGGTGTGCCAGGAGTGTTGTCGTGGGAACTGAGTTCTACATTGTCGACGAAGCAGCGAAGCGGGTGCTTGATATCCACAAAAGCTACTGGATTATCGGCACCGGATACGAGCCGTGCGACCCGTCGGAGATCTTGGCGGCGTTCGACGAGGCCCCGGAGGGGGGGCGATGCAGAACGCTTCGGGTCAGGCGCGCGGTTGAGTCATGGCTGCGCGAGCACGCCACCGGCCCGGTGCGGGTACTCAACGACGCCGGCGACCACAGCCTGCCCTTCGAGCGGGCCTATGACAGCGCTGTCGGCTACCCGGAGTGCTTCCGGCCTGTGGATGGCTGGGAGTGCTGGACCGCCTTCAGCTGGCCCGCAGCGGTTGAGGCTGGGTGGCGCCTGTGGCTGGACGACCCGACCGACCAGGAACGTGCTACGGTCTGACCACAGATGAGTCCTCCTGACCCAGGCGCCTCGTCGGGAATTCGCCCGGCGGGGCGTTCGTCATGCGGCGTGAAGCAGCAACCCGCTCCAAGCGAGGTCTTCGAGGTACGTCTGCCCGTACCTCCACGCGTCAATCCAGTGCTTGTAGCGGTCGTTCCCGCCCTGCCAGCGCTCGGCCGCCTCGATGAGCCCCGGGCAGTGCTCGGAGACCGAGATGCGACTGCGGCGCAGCCCGTTGTTGAGCACCCGCACGCCGTAGTCGATGCTCTTCGCGCCCTTGGTCGCCTTGACGATGTCGAAGCTCGGCGACTCCGGCGGAAGCCCCATCTTGCGAGCAAATGCCGCCGTGTAGACCTCATTCAGGCTCGTTGCGCCCTTGCTCCGGCCGCTGGTGTTGTGGTCTCCGACACCGACCGCGATGGCTTCGAGCCGGAGCCCCATCCGCTTCAGGACCTCGGTGACCGCGTCGACGTCGTCGTGCTCGTCGGCCCCCGGCGGGTTGCTGTACTCACCGACCACCCGGGTGAGCACCGGGGCCCCCTTCACGTGCAGCGGCAGTGCCTGGTAGGCGATGACCAGCCACACCGCATGGTGAGCGAGCTCGCCGTGGTCGGTGACCAACATCACGCCGCAATCGCCGACGCCGCCCCAGCCCTGGCGGAGCGTAGCCCGGTGGGTCCCCTTGACCACGAAACGCCGGTCGAAGGCTGATATCTGACGCAGGGCTTCCCGGGTCTCCCACCCGCCGTGAATGACGACGTCGACCTCCGACTCGGATGTCTCGGCGATGCGCTCGGCAATCCAGTCCGCGTCCATCGGCGTTCCGGACTCGTCGCGGAGCGGGAACCTCGCACCCACCGGCACCAGCTCCGACGGCGTGCAGCGTGCGTGGTGGTCGTGGATGACGCCGCGGTCACACAGGGCCTTGAGGTAGTCCGTCGGCCCGTTGATGGGAGTGAGCGACAGCAGCATCGTTCCGCCAGTCTTCGACAGCCGCTTGACCAACTCGTTGTAGACACGCTCGCTCACCGGCTCGTCGATGACGACCAGGTCGACCGAGCCGGAGGCCAGCGCCGCCGCGTCCTTCTGGCTGCCCTGTTTGCCAGTCTTGAACAGGATTTGCGAGCCGTTCTTGTAGAGCACCATCTTGTGGGCGCCCTTGAACCCGTTCTTGGGGTCGAAGCGGGTCCGCGGGTCGAGTTCGGAGCGGTCCACCAGGTTCCAGACCTTCTCCTGAATCTCCAGCGACTGGTTCCACGAGTAGCAGACGAACCAGACCTTGATGGGCGGCGGACGGGTCGGGAAGTGCAGGTGAGTCCCGGTGCAGCGCCAGTGGACCTCCTGAATGACCGCGGTGGTCTTCCCGCCCCACTGGTTGCCCTGTCTGATCAACTTGCGCTTGTGGGGGTCCCGGAGGAACCGGTCTTGATTCGGGAGCCACCGGAGCGCAGACAGCCCATGGCCGCGCGTGTGGCCGTTCACGCCGCGCGCAGCTCGGAGCATGCGTCCAACCGAGCCGGTGCCACGTGCTCCGCACCCTGCTCGCCGGTCGCGCTTCGGTGTCACTCGGTCTCTTCAACCTCGTCGTCAGCGTCCGCCTCGGGCTCCTCAGCGGGTGCTGATGCAGTCCGGTTCGCCCGCAGGAGTGCGGTCACCTGGTCTCGCTCCGCCCGCATGTCCATCCGCTGGAGCGCGTCGTCGGCGTCTTTCTCGGTCAGCGTCGGGTGGACCTCCATCAGGTGGCCGAGTCGGTCGAGCACGCCGTGGGACCGCTCGACAACGCAGTAGCTGTTGACCGTGACGCGCTCCTCTGGCGTCAGGGACACGCCAGCGTACGTCGTCGACAGACCGCGGGAGTCGATGCCCGTCAGCCCGCCCCGGCCTCGTGCAACGGCGCTGATGGCCCGGTAGAGCGACTGGTCACCGAGGCGCGCGGCAGGCGTCGACCTCTTCTGGAGCCTCCGCTTGCCTGCCTGCTGTACCGTCAGCGACGCGCCCGACGCGGGGTTGAGCGACTCGATGACGACATCGGCGGGAGACAGGCCGACATGGATGGCCAACCGCTGCTCGTAGCGACGGGCCACCTCCTCGGCCGCTCGGATGTCGATGGACGCCCCCCACGCCCCGAAGGCCGCTGCAGCGTCACCCTTCTGCTGAATCTCCAGGATAGACGTAGGGTCTGGCGTGATAGAGCGAACCTGGCGACCCTCGACGACCTTCTTCGTGCCTCCGGCGATTCTGCCGTTTACCACGACTCTTTGGTCCCACGAGGCCCGGAGGAACCCATGGACCATCGCCGTCCACAGTAGGCCGACCTGCAGGGTGCCGAAGACGAGCTCTGATTGCCGGGTTGAAAGCGGCCACACGCCCGACTTGGTCGCGTTCGCGTAGGTCAGGCCGAACGGCGCGACCGGTCGGCGCGCCTCGTCGCGGATGGGGTACGCCGAGCCGCGCCACTCGGCCGGGTTGATGTAGGCCGCTGACACGTCCCTCCGGAGGTCGTTGGTCCAGACGGTGTAGCTGGGGTTCGCCGGGTCGGAGAGGTCGTAGACATCCCAGAACCAGGACACCTCGGTCGGCTTGTCGGGAACCGGCCGGCGGCGGGCCCACCGGATGATTGCCGGCCTGCGCTTGTTCGCCTCCGCGCCGTCGATGCTCAGCACGTCGGGCGTGACGAGCTCGAGCGCTGGCATCTGGGTGTGGTCGTCCCACCCGACGTAGATGGCCGACACGCGCAGGCCGAGCACGTACTGCTCGTGCAGCTGCGCGATGCCGCCCCAGTAGCCTTCGAGCAGGTCGCCCATGCTCTCGGCCCCAGGCCCCTGGAGCAAGGGCAGCTCGTCGTAGCGCACCGCAATCTGGGAGGTGAGCGCGCCGAGCAGGTTGGCCGACGTGTCCCACTCGCCGACGAGTCGCGCGCGGAGTGGTCCGAGCTGCCTGTGCCCGTGCTCGGCCAGCTGGGCGCGCCAATCGCCCTCCAGAAACTGACGGATGCGACGGGCAATCGGCATCCGGACCGTATCGGCCGGTGTAGGCGCCATCAGAGCGGCGTCGCGCGTGGTCCACAGCATATCTGGGCCTCCGTGTCAACTTGACAGCCAGAATCTACCGTGGATAGATTCAAGGCGTCCACCCGAGCACAGGCCGCGTTGGGCCTTAAACACGCACAATCGGGGAGCCCATGGAAGGCGAAAACTCGGTCTCTGACAACCCAACGCCCGAAACGACACAAGCGCCCCAAGGCGGACGCGAACCGGGTCCCGTTCCCTACGGAACCTTCGCAGCCACCAACAAGGCGCTCCGCGCAGCCGAGGCCGAGCTGGCCAGGCTGCAGCCGCTCGCCACAGAGGCAGAGCAGCTCCGGCAGCAGCTCGAGTCTGCGAACGCAGCCATCGAGACCGCGAAGGCGGCCGGAGCGGTCAAGCTGGACCTTGCCCTTGCGGGGGCAGAGGGCAGCTACCTCGACTACCTCGCCGGTCGGTACCTCGGTACACCGGCAGAGGGGCGGCCATCGGCGTCGGACTGGGCAGCAGGGTTGAAAGAGTCAGAGCGGGCGTTCTTCCGGGCATCGTCACCAGCACCAACTACACTGCAACCCCCCAAGACGAACCCCGACAACGGCACGCTGCCAGCGCATGGAGACGGAGCGGACCCGCCCCTGACCGACGAGCTCATCGCTCGGATGGACATGGCGGATTACCAACGGCGACGCGACGAAATCATGGCTTGGATGACGAAGAAGCGGGCGCGCTGACGGGGAGGGAGACCCCCAGATGGCCAATGAAATCTACGTCAGCACCCAGGGCGACATGCTCGCGACCCACATCCTGTCGCGGGAAATCGAGTTGCTCAACCACCAGCGCCCGTTTATGCGGCGCCTCGCGTCCTTCCAGGGCAGCACCTTCCGCAGTGGTTCCTCGACCATCAAGAAGAGCCAGGTGGACAACGACGACATCGCCGAGACCGTGGCCGAGGGCAACGCCGTCTCCGCCAACACCCCGCTCACCGATGGCAGCTACACGCTGACTCCGTCGCGGCGCGCCATCAAGCGCGTGCTGAGCAACCTGCTCGAGGGCATCGACAGCACCGGCCTGCAGCAGGAAGCCGCGCTCGCGCTGTACAACCACACCGCGTGCATGAAGGCGTTCGACGCCGCGTTCGCAACCCAGCTGGCGTCGCTCACCGGCACCGCCGGGTCCACCGGCGTCGCCGCGTCCATCACGAACGTGTGGACCGCGTGGCAGACGCTCAACAGCCGCCGCGCGCGAGGCAAGAAGGCCCTGGTGCTCCACCCGCACCAGTGGAACCAGCTGCAGAGCGACCTCCGCAACGAGGTCGGCCCGTGGCAGTTCGACCCGCAGGTGGGCGAGACCATCCGCCAGACCTCCGGCGACAACTTCATCGGCATGCTCAACGACATCGAGCTGTGGCAGTCCAACCAGGTGGCCGACGCCAATGGCGGCGCCGACCACGGCGGCGGCATGATTGTGCTGCCCGCCATCATGGGCGCCGATGGCCGCAACCGCGGCGACGCTGCTATCGCGTTCGCCGAGGGCGCGGTCAGCCCGGTCAGCATGGCCAACAACCGCATGATGCCGGCCGGCGGGGTCATCTACTCCGACTTTAAGGCCAACACCGACAAGGCGGAAATCGAGATTGTGACGAACTACTTCGTCTCGGTCGCGGTCGCAGACGCCGACAAGGGCATCAAGTTCATCACCGACCACGAGTAGGCCGCCGAGTCTGCTCACCGAGGAGCCTCAGATGTCGTTCACTCCCGACCCGTCCGCGCCGTTCCAGCCGGAACCGTCACCCAACCTCGCCAAGCAGGCGCAGGAACAGGGGCGCGTGCGCGACCAGCCGCGAGGAAACTACATCTGGGGCTACCACCCCGACGACTGGCAGCAGGACGGCGAAGGCAACCTGTTTCCGGTGCTGACCCACCTCAGCAAGGAGGCCGGGAACGGCGGCGTCGACAAGGATGGGTCCTTCGAGCGCGCCGAGATTCAGTACCGCAAGCGCGGTATCGTGCTCATTCCTCACGAGGCGCTGGCCGAGGGCACCGACTACGTGGTGCCGTACCGCAACCGCCGCGGCAAGGTGGTACACCGCAACATCCTGCAGACGCCCTACATGGACCAGGGCGTCACCAAGTGGGCCTTCGACGACGAGGGCCGCAAGCTCGTCATCCAGGCGCTCCGCAAGGCGGGCTACATCAAGCCGCCCAAGCCGCACGTGCTCCGCGGCATGCTCGAACTGGCGCAGGGCGCGCTCGGGCAACTTCGCATCCCCCGCAGCGAGGACTCCCTCGCGATGGAGCGCTACGACGACTCCAAGAACCGCCTGCAGCGGCAGATTGCCAAGCTCGAGGAAGAGCTGGCGGCGTCCGTCGAGGTGTACGGCGAGCAGCACAGCCCGGCGCGCGGGCTGGCCAGCAACCTCCTGCAGCGCCTCAAGGAAGAGGCCGAGGCCGAAGAGGCAGCGGCGGCGCCCAAGAAGGGGGCCAAGCGTGGCAGCTGACCCGCACAGCTACAGATTCGAGCTCCAGCCGGGCGACCTCATGGAGCCATCGAAGGCTCGCGCCGAGGTGCACGACTTCGCTCGTGACCTGTTCCTCGGGCAGCGCGCGACGCAGGACAGCCTCCACAAGACCGGCCGCCGCAACAAGCGCCGGCATCCGACCTGGGACGAATGCCTTGCAGAGTCCCGCCGCATCCGGCTCCGCCGCGAGCGCGACCACAGCTACTACAACGACACCTCGGTACATCTCTGACCGCTGTCCGCACTGTCCCCCGCGGACTGTGGCAACTTCCACTGTGAGGACACACCATGAGCGCAACCCGCGACAACTCCGCAGACCTCCAGCCCCGCTACCGCAAGGGGCTCCACGCCTACGGGCCCGTTGTCCTGCAGCAGGGCGTCAACCACGAAGAGGTGGTGCAGACCACCGAAGACTTCATCGGCGACGCCGGCCAGTCCCTTCCGACCGGCTTCGTCGGCACGAAGACCGGCGTCAGCACGAACAACACCATCGACTACGCCGGCGGCGGGCCGGGCGTGTACGAGCTGACCCACTCCGGCGACT
>JANQFI010000091.1 GCA_028277905.1 Chromatiaceae bacterium
CACCTAGTGCTTTGCTGCAGGAGTTCCGAGACCGGGTGCCCCTCGTTGTCCTTGTCGTAATCGCGATCGTAATCGAATATCCGCAGGGTCGAGACCGTGATCACGACCACGACCACGACCTGAGACGGTCTCGGGACATTCGCGCTGCTGCACTAGGCGGTATGTTTGTTGACAGAAATCGCCTTAGGTCAACCCCGGGCGGTGCACATCCGGACGAGCCGCAGCGCATCCGCCGACCCAGCGCGCAGAAGTCGTGCAGGCCCGTGGTCATAAATTCTATTTATCGATCGGGTTTGCGGATTCGCGCGGAGAAGAGGATAGATTATTTCTATTTGACTAATGTATGGAAGGCTGGCTAAGCGAAGCGCATCCACCGCCGCGGCCCTCCACAGCCTGAGTCCCGGTGAGACGGTTGACGTATCCGAGCCCGAGCCTCAGCCCGAAGGCGTCTCCTTTGGAGCGGCCAGCTGCGCCAGGCTCCAATCGCGGAATGCCCCATAGAGCCTGACGGCCGGCTCGACGGCCGCGATGACGCGGGACAGATCAATCTCGTCGTAGAGATGTGTCAGCACATTGCGCATGCCGCAAGCGGCGATCAGCTCGCTCGCCAACGCATCGGGCAGTCGGCCCCTGGCCGCGAGGCTGCTGAAGATCTCACGATAGCTCGCCGGCAGGGTATCGGCTTCGCGCTTCAGGAATTGCAGGGCGATGTCGGCCGCCGACTCGCACAACAGCTGCAGCAGCCGCTCGATCGTATAGTGATCGCGCAGCCGCGCGGCTTCGTCGCTGGCCACGTAGACGCGCAGATCGGCGATATAGCGATTGAGGAAGCCGAGCTTGCGCTCCAGGGCATCAGTCGAGACCGGTGCCATTGAGGGCCTCCCGCTGCTGGCGGCGGAACCATTCGCTGTCCGCGTACAAGAGGAATGCCCGATCCCGCTCGAGCTCGAATAGCCCGGGCTCAGCCTCGAACAGGCAGCGCCCGGCCCGGAACACCTCGAAGCGCGTCACCGGCGACATGGCCGGCTGCACCAGCAGCAAGTCCACCGGCAGCGGCGCCGCCAGCGCCTCCAGCTCCGCCTGCCAGCGGCCCTGCGCCAGCAGATCCGGCAGCGCCGCTGGAAGTACGGCCAGGTCCAGGTCCCGCCCCTGACCCCCTCGGGCGACGGAACCGAACAGCACCACCAGCCGCCAGCGATGCCGCCGGGCCAGCGCAGTGAGTGCGGCATGCTCGATGCCGACGGCCCCCTGCTTCATGCCAGCCGCTCCAGCCAGCCCAACTCGAAGGGCACCACGGCCATCTCCTCGGCGCTCAGCAATTTGCCCTCGGTCAGCCGTTCCTTAAGCCGCAGCACCAGAGCGGCGTCACCCGGCTGCATGGCGATGCTGACCCGCGCCGTGCCGACCGGTAGCCAGAGCAGCCTCGACAGAAAGTCCGCCGCCGCCTGGTGCCCGATGGCCGATTCGAATCCGCCCGCGACGCGCGCCCGGGCCTCCTCCGGCGTGATCGGGCCGGAGAAGCGGAAGTCGCCGTAGGCGGTCAGGATTGGGGTGTTGAGGAGGTAGGTCATGCGGTTGGTGTCTGCAGCCCCGCCGCTGCGTGGCGCTGCCTGGATCAGGACGACAGGACGCGCTCCGGCAGGAGTCGATCGATGAGCTGTTTCAGCGCGGCTCTCAGGCGTCCATCATCCGCGAGGCAGCGCCGAGAATCGTTGTCCTTTGGCGGGGTACCGTGCGCGAGCGCGTTTCGCAGCCTTTTGAGCCGCTCGTAATCGCGCCTCAGATCAGGATTCCCGCGGCGACCGCTGCGGAAGTCCGCCTCGATTACCTCGTGCGTGTCGTAGATCGACAGGCGCTCGTCGGGCCTAGCCATTCCGACGAGAAAGGCGACCGTGGCGGCGATGGCACACCGAAGGTGATCGCCGCGTTGCAGACGCTCACGCGCGATTGCGGCTAGCCGCGCCGAGTGTGCAGCGTTGTTGGCCCAGGCCAACCGCCGACCCAGCGCGGCCGTGAACAGCGCGGCTTCACCAGGCAGGCCCTGATCGATCAGCTCGCGCACGGGCAGGAGATTGGTTCGGGCCATCTTGTGGTTAAACACGCGTTCGGCGAAGGCGGCCCGCCGCAAATGGCCGACCGCGTTCGCATCAACCCCGGCACGTTCGAGCAGCGGTACAATCGCGTCATAATAGCCGTCGCGATCATAGGCGGCGAGGGCCTGCACCCAGTCCATCACGGTAAGCAGTCCCTTCAAAGATAGAACTGGAGTGATGCCATCCCGGGTGAGGTCGAGCGCCCCGTAATAGATATCGGCAACGCGCACGCTCTGCAGGTGCTCAAGGTAGTAGGCGGCGGCGAGCCCAATCATCGGCAAGTGCCGCAGGCCGTGAGTTACGTCCAGGACAACATCGGTCTCATGCTCCGAACCGACAGCACCGGCAAGCGTCGACAGTATGTCCGCTTGCTCGCCGGCCGTTCGCCCGTAGGCGATGACTCGCAGCGTGACGGCACAGCCAATCCGCTCCCCGATCAGCGGGGCGAATGGCGCCAGCATGTCATCGGTCACGGAGTCCTGTCGCACCGCATCCATCAGGGCCAGACGCTGTTCCTCCAGGCGATCCTCGGTGGTTTGGTCTTCCAACAGGTTGTCCCACATACTGCCGGAAGTGCCAAGGAAGATCAGCCGCTCCGAACCTATCTTGCGCGCCAGCGCTGGGCCGAAGAAAGCAGTGTCAATTTTTGAGCCGTCATCGAACCGGTAGCGAGCTGTGCGATAGCCGGTCTTGGTGTCCAACTGCGACTTACCAAGGAAGCTGATTTGTACCGTCACGACTCGGCCTCGGCATAGATTGTCTTGGCCTTGCGGGCGGATCCGCCGGGGGGATGATCCCACCAGCCGTGCGCTTGCCAGCGTGCACGGATGTCCGCGAGCGCCCTGGCCTTGAGGTCCGGGTCCGCGATGGCACGCCATGCCTCCGCAAGCCCCTTGCCACGCAGGGCTTCGTCTTCTTTGGATCGGTTCTTTTGCACCAGTGCCTGGATGGCGTCGTCAACCCAGAGGCAACGCGGACCCGGTTCGCCGCTGCCGCCCGACCCACCGACGAAATAGCCGTAGCCCGCTCTCCGTTTGGCCCCGAGACCGGATTCGGCAAGGGTCGAGTGCAACATTGCCTCGGCCAAGTGCATCCAAGCGGGCGGGCCTTCGATAACGAACAGGAAGGTCCCGCGCACCGCGATCTGGGCGTTGGGCACCGGGCTATCGAGATCGCTCGCGGGAACTTCACCCTCCTTGCCGTAGTAGTCCAGATGATGGGTGGTGACCACCTCCTGCACCATCGGCGTGGGCGCGGAGCCGGGCACCCACCAGGCGTCATGGAAGGTGTAGACGCCAGCCAGCCCCGGATGCACCTTGGACGGTTCAGCCCCGAAGAGGTCGTTGCAGACCTCGGGGTGGGCCTTGCCGAATGGGCTGGCACGGACATGAGCGGCGACGGCGCCCTTGATACTGGAGCCCATCAGATAGGGCATGCCGTAGCTGTGATGGATAGCGCAGCCGGTTTCCAGCATGCCGCCGGCGGTGAGCCCGATGAACAAGCGCGACTCCAAGGCTATCTCCACCACGCGAAAGCGCAGGATATCGCTGCGCACAAGGTCACTCCAGCGCTGATAGGCGTTGATGTAGAAGGCGCTCGGTGGGATGGCGGAGATCCGCTGGATATGGCGGGTCTTGCGGGCGCGTCCGGCGTCGGTCTCGTTGTCGTATTCCTGATAGCCGCGCTGGATCAGCAATCCTGGATGCGCTTGCTGGGCCCGGGCATAGGCGTCACGCAGGGCGGTTCGAATCAGCGGGGTCATGAGCCGCCCTCCCCGATCGCGCCCTCGTCGCCGCGACTCTCGGATTTGGCCTCGGCGAGGGTGTCGCCGGTCGCGGTGATACCGAGCTCGCCCTGCACGTAGCGCTTCATCCAGGCGGAGGCATCGAGGGCGTGGCGGGTCAGTTTCATGGTCTTGGACAGGTCCGCTGCGATGATCTCCGTGTGGAAGGCATGTGCATCCGCGGCCTGGGTGGACTCGCCTTCCCTCAACACGACGAGCAGGTCATCCAATACGGCGAGATGCTCCTTCTCGCCCTTGGCAAGCAGGAAGCCAGTAGCCTGGGCGAGCCCGTTTTGCAGGATCATTACGGGCAGCTTGTGGGTCAGTGCGCCGTATTGCTTCTTGAACGAGTCGCCGACGCGCGCGCTCACCTTCTCGAACGCGGCCACAGCGACCCGATGTGAACGGATAACGGTCATCAGCCTGCCTCCCTAAATGTAGAGCTGCACCAGGCCACGGCCGACGCCGGCCTTGCCGCCGAGTTGCAGCAGCCTGCCGTCCGCCGGGAGACGCCGCGCCAATTCCTCTGCGGTGCGCTTGGTCTTGGCTTCCGTATTCATGGAGCCCGCGAGGGCATACACACCCCACAGAATGGTCTCGGCGGGCAGGTTCTCCTCATACCACAGCGCCCCCTTCTTCACGACGCCGGTCTCGTCATTGATGGCAATGCGCGCGCGCAGTTCGGTGGCGGTCTCCGACAAATAACTCAGCACATCGTCGGGGAGGATGGCGAAACGCGCGACCAGATCGGCTTGGGCGGTGTTATCCGCGGGGTAGACCTGCTCCGCGATGAGCTTGGCCCAGGCGGTTGTGTCGGCGTTCTGGTCGCCGGCGAGGTCCAGATCCTCCAGCACCAGCGTGCTGCCCATCAGGTTGGCGGAGCCCTCGGCCACCAGCGCGTTGCTGCCGCTGCTTGGCGTGGGCAGGCCCGCGGTTGCTTTGCGGCCGGCCATTGCGCGATCGTGCGCATAGCGCGCGAGGATGAAAGGTGATGTCACGTAGCAGAGCACGCCGGCAAGGGCTCGCACCGGCAAGCACAACAGGTGCGCGTCGCCGATCGCCATAGCCCCGGCGAAGGCCTTTTCGTTTTCGACGATCGCCTTCGGGCCGAACAGATCCGCGACCAGCTCCGCGTCCTTGCCGTCGCCGTTTTTCTTGGGGGTCAGATCCTCCCGGAGCACTCCACGGATCGACGACCCCGGCACCAGCGGCAGCTTTGTGGCGCGGGCGCGAGCGATCGGCAAATCCACCACGCCAACCGATTGGCCGGTACCGCAGTGCAGCGCGGACAGGGCTTGGAGATAAAAGAGTCGTGCTTGCATGGTGTCGTCCCTCACGCGGGGGTGATTTATTGGGTGCTGCTGTCGCTGAGCCGCCAGGGCGCGGGCAAGGCCAGGCCGAAGCCGTCGCGGCGGTCCTGTTCGTGGTCGCAGACGCTCAGGAGCCAGAGGGCCGCGAGGTCGGCATCGGCCACCTGTTCGGGCTCGGCCAGCGCGAACCAGTAGACGGCGCCGGCCGGGACCAGCTTTCGGCCGGCGCGCGGCTGCTGCTTGGCCAGATCCCAGCCGGAGTGAGGCTGCCAGCGACCGAGCGCAGCGGCGCGCAGCGCAAGCTTGAGTCCGGCCAGGCCAGGCGGAGCGCCGACGAGGCGGAAGGCATACGCGCCCTCGGCAGCCGTGGCGAGCCAGCCGGGCCGATAGCCCCTTGAAAAGAGCCCGGGCGTAAGCAGGGTGAGGCTGAGCCCGCCGGCGGCGCGGATGGCTGCGCCCCAGCCGGACGGCATATCGGGCCAGGCCGACGCCGGGCGCGGCTCGATGTGGGCCGGCCGCCGCTCGCCGCCGAGGTGTGCCAGCGCCGAGCCGAGCGGGCGGTCGAGCCCGATCAGCAGACGGAAATCGCTGCCGGGGTCGTCCTTGATGCCTTGTGGCACAGACAGGTCGAGCCCCTCGGTCTGGAACAATTGGCCGGTCTTCGCGGCGTAAGTGGTCGGTTCGATGGCAACGTGAGTGCGGCGGTCGCCGTCGGGTGGCGACCAGCCTTGTTCCTCCAGTTGCGCGAAGCTCAGCGACTGGCCCTCGCGAAAGGCGATCAGGTCCTCCCAGGCCCACCAGGCAGGCCCCTTGATCTCCTTGCCTGCGCTGTCCTCGGTCAGACAAACCGGCAGCAGGTCGTCGGGCAGGTCCGCTCCGCAGCCCTCGGCGAAGGGCGTTGGCACAGCGCGGAGGCAGCGGTTGATGTCATCGATCTTGAAGTACAGGGCATCCGCGGGTCGCGGGGCGAACAGGCACAACGTGCCATCCGGGGCGGGTCGCGCCAGCAGCGGGCCGCTCAGGCCGATATCGAGCAACGCCTCGTTGAAAGGGCTGCCCGTCTGCCGCGCCCAGGCCGTACGCAGGCAGCCGGCGACGGTGGACGGTGGTGGGAAACGCGCGCTGTCCGGGCCCGCTTGGTCGTCGAAAGGACGGCCGGAGCGGCTGATGATCGGCGCGAGTGGCAGCAGGGTCACGAATGGGCTCGGCTCGGCCTGCTTCGGCAGGCGCATCGCCGGGCGCACGTTCCTCACGGGCGACGGCAAGCCGGCGGTCGACAGTGGCGGGGGCGCCACTCGGCCGCGCTCGGCAGCCGCGCTGCCGGTGCCGGTCAGGTCCGGCGCGGCTGCCATGCCTGACGTCGGCCGCGGTGTCAGGTCGCCGCCATCGGATGCGGACTGCTTTCGCTTGTGTTTGTGCTTCTTAGCCATCGTGGTTGTCTCCCACATCAGCCGCGGTGCGCGCGGCAAGCCATCGAGCGATGATCAACGTGTCGGCGAGCCGGCCGATGCCCATCGACGCGGCGCGGTCGGCAAGCATGTCGATCAGGTGCGCCGGAACGTCCTTTGCTCCCGCTTCGATGCGGGCGCGCTCCAGCGTGCGACGGGTCTCGGCGGCACGCATCCCCCGCGCGGTCTGCTCACGCCCAGCCTTCTCCTCAGGCGACCTTGCCTCGTCGATCCAGGCCGGCAACCAGTTGAACCGCTCTGCCACCGCGCGCAGGTCATAGGCGACGCGGCTCGGCAGCGCGCGGTCGGTGAAGGCTTGCTTCAGCATCTTGAGGTCTGGGAGGGCGGTCGGATGATCCCAGCGGGAGCGCCAGCCGTATTCCGCGCCCGAGCGAATGCCGAGCCGAATGGCGAGCGCATTGCGCGTCTCGTCTGGCCCGAGCGCGTTGCCCTTTGCCTCTTTCTCGGCACTGTCGGCGCGCTGACGCAGCGCACCGAGCGGCTCCATGACGTGGCCGATGCCGAGGCCGACGGACAGACTCGGCCGCTCGGCGGGCTCGATCCCGAGCGTTTCGGCGGTCTCGTTCAGCGCGCCTGCGAAGCACAGCCGCAGTTCATCGGCGGCATCAATGGCCTGCTGCAACGGGAGCATCGCAAGCACATCATCGCCGCCGGAGTAGATCGCATGGCCGCGATACTTGCGTATGATGACGGGCACGGAATTGGCAAAGGCCGACAGGGTCTTTGAGATAGCGCGGGCGTGCTCCTGCTCTTTCGCCTTTCCCAGCAGTGCACCCATGTGGTCGCCATCCGCCTTCAGGATGACTGCGAATGGTACGGGCGATCCGAAAGGGTTTCCGGCAGGGTCGCGCCGCTCCGAGACGGATTTGAGCGTTACTCGAAGGCCGCGCAGGTGGCGCACCTCATCGGGCGACAGGTCTTTTCGGGCGCTGGCATTCTCGAGGCGGAAATCGTAGAGCAGTTCCCCATCGACGGGCAGGCTGCCGTAGATGCCGGCGTTGCCCCGCACGAAGGTCGCTAGATCGCTCTCTGCCCGGGCCAAGGGTTCGTAACTGCGACGAATCGCCTGCCGTTGGTCTTCGGTCAATAACTCCACCCAGGCATCGGCGGCAACGCGGGAATAGGCGGTGAACTGCTCCGGATCACCAGCGATACGCTTGGCGATACCGAGAGCGTCCAATTGCTCGTTGCCGGTGAGTCCGAGCTTGCGCAGGGGAACGCGATACCTGGCGTCCTCGCGGTCCGAGCGCGTCAGGTTGATCACCGATTCCCGCGCGGCATCGAGCGATGACTTCGGGATGCCGTAACCAAGCGGGTCGGCTGGGACCTTAGCCGCCGGCCGGAACTCCCGCGTCGCCTTGCGGGCAGCGTGCAGGCCTCCTAGTCGCTTCGACGCATCACCGTAGGTCTCATCGTGCTGCAACGCCGTCCAGGCCGAATAGCATTCAAGAATGTCGCCGATCTGCTTGTCCCAAAGCTGGTCGTGAAACGGCAGCGCTTCGCCTAGCTTGTCCTTGCCAATTAGGCACAGCCGAGCGAGCCGCTCTTCAGCCGCGCCCTTGACGCGCTCGCAGAGCCGAGTGATCTCCTCGGAATCGTCCGTGTCGATGAGGGCGCGAATGATGTTCGAGGTGTTAGCCATATCGCCGGGTTTGTCGCGCGGCTTCAGGTCCTCCGCCGGGTTGTCCGTGAACGGGAAGACCAGGCATCCCTCCTGCGCCTTGTGCAGCTCCAGTGCTGCCGACTTCGAAGCCTCTGACAGCAGCCAGGACCCGCACCATAGATCGCGCGTGCGCCGCGCCGCCTCGATGAGGCTCTGCACCGGCCCCAGCGACAGGGCAACAAGATAGGTCGGCATGGTCATTCCTCCGTGAAGAAGTGCATGAAGGCGGTGAGCGGGTCGTTGCCGCGGTCGCGCATCGGCGCGATGGTCGGGGCGATCATTTCTCGCGCATCCGCGTTGTTCGGCCAATGCCGCGGAAAAAAGTTGTGATCCTTGAAGCGAAGCGGCGTGCGCAGCGCGCCCTCCGACGTGGGCAATAACAGGGCCATCCGCCGCCAACGCTGTCCGTCCCAGTACGGCTTCAAGACCAGCGGACTTGCCATGCGATCCTGCCCGCTCGCGGGCAGCAGTTCCGTTGTCTCCGGTTCGCCATTTCTCGGCGAGCCCGGGAATTCGAACCGAATCGGCAAACCAAAGGCTGCGCGGGGAAATACGTTACCGCCTCCATGAACGGGACGGTGGCGTCCGTTGGCGTCCTTGCCCGGAAAGAAGCGACGGATCTGGTCGGGCTCCGGCCAGAAGCTGCGGCTCGGCCTAGGGCTCCCTGCACGTCGGCCAACACCTACTCCTTGGCGGAAGGCGAACAGTTTGTTCACTGCCCGCTTCCATTGCTGGAGAGCATCGCCGCTGCCCTGGCGGCCCAACGCCAGCAGACCGCCGCGGTCCGCGACCATTGCAGCAGTGACGGGCGCGAGATCCTTGACTTGAACTGCGCCGAAGCCCCGGCGGGTGCGCGCACCCAATCCGCCAAAGCTCGCCCACCAGCGCAACGCCAATTCGACGTCTTCGGCGCACGCATCTGAATACTCTACACGCAAGTCGAATCCGAAGCCTGGCCGCAGCCATTGCGCGACTCCGTTGATGGAGGAAGGACCAAACGCGTAGCGAATGGCAACGTCGCGCTCGGAGTCTGACGGAACGAAATCGGCCGCGGCGGCCGAGGTGGAAACCACGCGCACCCGAACCCGACTCGCCACTGGCCCCTTGGCACCGATGCCACCCCAAATCGCGCTCTCTGCCTTGAACATCGCCTTCGGGTCATCGAGCGGGCCGCAGGCCATCCGCCACCAGAACCGCAGTTGCCCGCGCAGCACGGCGGCCCGCACGGGCATCTCCTCGTCCACAAGCCCCGCGCTGACACCACCCCCGTACAAGGGCGTGACCAGCTTGCAAGCATAGCTGGTCCAGTTCTGACCGCCCGACCCCGCTTGCCATTGCTCGGCGATCTTGTCCGCAAGCGCCGGATCATCGGCGTGCTTGAATGTGCGCGTCATCGTTGACCTCGCTTTGCTTCTGCGTTGGTGACTGTCCAGGGCTGACCTTCGCAGGACCTCGCGGAGCGCTGTCGCGTTGAGCTTCTGCGGAGAAAAAGGGCAACCTCTCAGGCACGTTGCTTTCATCCTGGCGATCAAGGCGTCGCTTGCCGAATTGAGCGACAAGGCGTCACGACCTCGATTCATAAAGATCGAGCCTTACAAACGGCTCATACCCTGCCCGTCGCTCGCCGGCGACGCGGGCGCCTTGGTCGGTTTTGCGGTTCTGGTCCAGCAGCCGGTCGTACTCGTCGTGCAGGCAAATGCGCCAGACGAGCAGGTGCCAGCCTTCGATGCTGACCAGGTAGCGGTCTTTTGTGCGGCCGGGCTTGAGCCAGAAGAGCCCGTTGCTCCAGTTGTGCTCGCGGGCGGCGTCGAGTTGCTCGCGGTTGGCGGCGACGCGGCGGAGGTAGCCTTCTGGGTCGCAGTTGTCGACACCGCGAACGGCGGTGAAGTCTTCAAAAGTGCGGCGGGATAGGTACGGCACCAGAGCCACCGGCTTTGAGAATTCTTCGAGGACCAGGAAGCCGACCGACGAGAGGATGATCTGGTCGTCGCCAATGTCTTCGAACAGCGGGTCGAAGAACGCGCGTTCGTGAAACGGGATCAACGCATCAAGGTCGGCGCGGGGGATGGCGCCCTCGCGCTCGATGCGCTCCAGCAGCGGGCGAATGGGCTCGATGCGCTCGCGGGCGAACTCCACCGGCATGACCGGCAGCGGGATGAGCGCGTTGGATTGCTCGAAGATGTATTTGGCCGGCACGCCCTTGAGCATGCCGATCAGCACGGTGTAAGGCACCAGGCTCTTGAAGCCGCCGGTGGGGTTCAGCACGCATTGCGCCGGGCCGTTGGACTCGATCTCGGCGAGCACGGCCTTGGTGAAGTTGAGCACGCCCGCGGTGCGGAAGCGTTCGGCATCGGTGACCTGCAGGCCGTCGATGACCTGGACACGGCAGCGCAGGCCGGATCTTCGGTCTTCGAGGTAACGGGCGACGGCATGGGCGCTGGCCTGGCCATCGGCGGTCTCGGAGCCGAACAGGACGACGTCGTCGGTCGCACCGACATGCATGCGGGCGAGGGAGTGGATCTCGGCGGACAGCCTTGTGCGCAGTACCGCGTCGTCGTCCATCGAGAAGGCACGAAAGGAGTCGAGCACCTGCCCCGTCGCGGCCTCGACACCGCCGTTGGTCTTCACCCACTCGGCATCGAACCGCGGCTTGCCGGGACCAGCCAGGTTCTTTGCGGCGCTGGTGCCGCAGGTGCAGAGATAAGTCGTCACGATTGCAGGCCTCGCGGATGTGCAGGGGCGGCGACAGAGGAGCGCCGTCCGTGTGCGGGGAGGTCGCCAAGCTTGCGGGACTCGGGGGTTCGCGCGCGAGATTGGCTGCCGGCAACGGCGCGCGGCAGGTGTCGCGGCTTGCATGGCGCAGGGCCGAGCGGGTCGGCAGGGGGCGTGCGTCGTCTCATCTCCCAGTGCTCCGTCTTGTTGCCATTGCCGAGAGCCCGGTCGCGGCGCCGGCGGCAGGGCTCCCGCGGTCATTGTGGCTGTTACCGCGGCACTGGCTGTCGGAATTTACCCATTATCTTTGTAGGAATCTGCCCCCCGGCGACGGGCGGTCAGGCGTCGCGGCGCCGAATCGCTCAACCCAGCCCGTCGTCGATGATCTCGATCCGCTCGGGCTCGATCTTGAGGCCGTAGCCGGCGGGCCGGCCGTCCTCGACCGCCTGCACGCAGTAGGGCTCGGCCAGGGGGCCAACGGCCTCTTCGAGCGCTTCGGCGATGCCGGTCTTGCGGTCGTGGAAGAAGCGGTAGGTCATCGCACCGGCGATGCGCATCCCGAGGCCGGTGCCTTCACGGGCGTTGGCGCGCTCGGCCTCCAGGGAGTACTCGCGGTGGTAGTCGGCGAATTCGGCTTGCTGCTCCGGCGTCCACTTGTCGCGGTTCTGGCCGGGGATGCGCACCGGCGGGCGGCCGGCGAGGCGGCGGCGGGCGAGCCAGGCGTAGAAGGCGAGGTCGGCGGCGGCGAGTGGCACGACATGCTCGCCGGCGAGCAGCAGGCCGCCGCCCGGCAGATCGACGGCGACCCACGCCGGCTCCAGCGCCTGCTGCATCGCAGCAACCACGGCGCTGAAGCTCGCGTCGTCCTTGTGCAGGATCTCGAGCTGCCCGGGCAGGTGGTCGCGCAGGCGCACGAAGGGGATCTCGGCCAGGCTGACCTCGGCGTGGCGGGCGTCGATGGGGCGCTGTTGCTGCGGCGTGGCGCCGAAGGTGTAGATGACCTTCGGGTAGGGCGTCGGATAGTAGAAGTCGCGGTTGGACTCGTAGGGGGTGGAAACCAGTACGTGGGAGAGGCGATCCTGCGGGCGCCCGAACAGCGACAGGGCGTAGCCGAGGAAGTAGCCCATGGTCTTGCGCCCGCCGGCCAGCGACACGTGCAGCGCGGCCTCGGCATCGGCGGTGAGCGTGCGCACGCGCTGCACGATTTGGTCGGCCGCGCGGTCGTTGTCGGCGCGGGTGCGAATGTCGGCCAGCGGGTTGCCGTCCGCGTCCTCCAGGGCTTCGACATGGGCGCTGGTGAAGGCGATCTCGGGCAGCCCGTAGTCCCGGCACAGCGCATGGAACCAGCCGGGGTCGTCACTGAGCAGCGACAGGCGCGCGTCCACGGCGCCCTCGGCGGTGGTGATGATGCGGACCTCGGTCGGGACGAACGTGCGCTGGCCGGCGGGCGGGGCCACGGCGAGCCCGTACAGGGTCTCGGTGACGACCTGCGGCGTGCGGCCGGTGACCATGAGCAGGATGCGGCGCGGGAAGTCGGCGGGATGGCGGTTGGCGTCGGCGTTGGGGCTCATCGGATCGTTCCTTCGCGGTGTGGCACGGGATTCGATATCGGCTTGGTAAGCGCTGTTGGATCGGCACGCCGCGGCATGCGCGGGGACTGGCTCAATCGGGGGCAATCGGGACCGGGGGCATCCCTGCCTGCTTCCTTGGCGCCGCGCTCGCGGCACCGCCGGCACGGGGCAGAGGATGGACCAGGCACGCCCTGTGCGGCGGATAAGGCAAGCTTGCCTTCAGCCCGCGGCGTCCGGCCCGTCGCCCGGCGCGGGCGGCACGGGCGCCAAGGGCTCCAGGCGGTAGCCGCCGAGCCCGAACGCGGTGCCCTTGCCCAGGTGCGTCCACTGCCCGAGCCAGAGGGCCGGCCAATACAGGCCGAGCGCCGGACCCGCGAGCACGAAGCTGCCGACCAGCCCGCCCATCGGTTGGTGTGCGCCTTGGCGGTTGGACCAGCGCTGCCAGTCGTGCCAGCGCAGACCGATTTGCGCGATGTCGAGCGCATCGGCGCGCGCAGCGACGCGGCCCCAGTCGAACGCGCTCGCGTCCCCGCCGTAGAGCCGGCAGAGGCGCTGCAGCCGGGTATGCAGGTTGCGCAGCAGGTCGCGGACGCGGAAGCTCTCTGGCGTCGGGAAGCGCCCGCCCGCCTTGATCCGAAGCGGCGTCAGCAGCCGCACGCGCACCGCCGGCGGACAGGGCGGCAGCTGGGCGGGCAGTGGGGCGGCCAGTGGCGTCGGTGCGGGGCCGAGTCCGTGCTCCGGGCTCCAAAGCAGTTGCCAGTTGTCGGTGCCGACGCCCGCCTCCCAGCTCACCGCGCGCAACCGCAGGCGTGCCTGCGACGGCCCGAGCCCGCGCTTGCCGGCCTCGACGAATGCGGCGACCACGAAGGTCAGGCGCCGATGCGCATCGCCGAGCAGCGTCAGCCCGAGCCCGAGCGGCCCGCCCGGGGCAAGCACCGGCGGCGGGTCGAGATCGGGCTCCAGCACGAAGGGGTGGGGCAGCGTGTCCGGGCCTTTTCGGCCCGGGTCCGCTTGACCGCCACCGGCGTCCGCGGCACGCAGCGCCGCTGCCGGGGTCTCGAACAAGGCCGGATAGGCGCAATCGCGAAGCAGCGGACAGCCGTCGCAGCTGGGCTGGCGGGTGATGCAGGCGAGCGCCCGCAGCGAGTGTCCGAACAGTCCGCGCCAAGCGGAGCCGCTGTACGCCGGTAACTGGACCGGCTCAATCGCACGGAACGAAAAGCGCAGCCGCAGGATGTTCATCAGGCCTACCCGAACACGGACTGCGTAGCCCACAGGCAGGCCGCAAGGGCTCTTGCGCCGCGCCATGCCCATGCCTGACGGGCCGACACAGGTCGGCCGGCCGTAGCTGCAATCTTCGCGCATGGCACCGTCGCGACATTGAGATCTCTCCTTGCTCGAACCCTGATCGCCGGTAGCCAGTTTAGTACCCTTTGCGTGTCGCGGGATGCCGATCTCGCAAGCAGTGGCGCGTCGAGTCACATCAAGCGCTCGGTTGCATCGGATACTGACGCTCGACCGACATCCAAGACCGAGTCCGCAGGCAGGCTGTGATAATCGGAAGGAAACCCGGTTTCGATGCCGTCCTGCGTCGTCAATCAGGTGGTCGACCCCGGTCTGATCCAGGTCATCGAGCAGGCGATGGTGCCCCAGCTCGAGCAACCTCTGCCACGGCGAATCGAGCAGGCACAGCTCGATGCCGACCCGCTGCGCCATCGCTGCA